>PMYM01000164.1 GCA_003171235.1 Phycisphaerales bacterium
CACTCTAGTAGTCTGTCACAGCAAAAACGATGGGTAGGTTCTTTGGTGGCACAGGCTTTCCAGCCTGTGCGCGCACAGCCTAGAAAGGCTGTGCCACCCGTGGAATTTCCTGTTACAGACTACCAGGGCCTCTGCAAGTTGCAGGCCATGGAACATGCCCTTCCGCACAAAACGCGTAAGGGCATGGCACCCAGCGTCCTCGGCGGTGAGGTTGTTGCGCATTTGATTTCCCGGCCGGCGGGGGCTAACATAGCCCCTTTTCCGGCCCCGTCGCCCGGGCCGACCCATTGGAGACGCTGATGCCTGAGCCTGTCAGTTGCCGCCTGGAAGTCCAGGAAATAGAAACCTACGTGCCGGGGCCGGACAACCCCTACCCCGACTACGCCTGGGCCGGCTCGCGCTGGGAGCGCTACCCCTACGCCGGCAAGCCGGACATCTCACCCGACAAGCGGCTGGTGCGCCACCGCGTGGTGGTGCTGGAGAACCGCTACGTCCGCCTGCGCGTCCTGCCCGACATCGGCGGGCGGATATTCAGCTTCTACGACAAGACGGCCGGGCAGGAAATCTTCATGACCCCGCCCAGCCTGCGCTACCAGCACATCGCCCAGCGCGGGGCCTGGCTGGCCGGCGGGGTGGAGTTCAACTTCGGCTACCACCATCACAGCGTCATCACCGTTTCGCCGGTCAACTGGGCGACCGGCAGCGAGCCGGACGGCTCGGCCTGCGTCTGGGTGGGTTCGACCATCCTGCCGGTGGAGAGCCGCTGGGCGGTGCGCATCGTGCTGCGGCCCGAGCGGGCGGCCCTGGACCTGGAGATCCACGCCCACGGCCCGGAGGTGCTGCCCGGGCTTATGTACTACTGGACCAACGTGGCCGTCGAGACCGGCATGCAAAGCCGTTTCTACTACTTCGGCAAGCGCGCCCTCTGGCACAGTTGGCCCATCCTCGACGGCCAGGACTTCTCCTGGTATCGCAATCGCCTCACCGGCAGCGATATGTTCCTGCTGGATTGCCAGCGCGACTACCTGGGCTTCTACGACTTCGACCGCCATCACGGCCTGGCCAACACCGCCGACCGCTTCGAGGCCCCCGGCCAGAAATACTTCACCTGGGGCACCCACCAACTGGGGCGGTATTGGGACGCCATGTTCTCCGACACCGGCCAGACCTACTGCGAAATCCAGCGCGGGCGGCACCCCAGCCAGGCCTCCCACGAGAGCCTCTGCCCCATGACCCAGGACCGCTGGCAGGAGACCTGGATGCCCCTGGCCGGCACCGAGGGCTTCAGCGCCACCGAAAACGACCTGGTGCTCTCGGTGAACAACGAAGCCGCCAAGGCCGTCATCCGCCTGGCGGCCCTGCGGCCGATGGGCCAGTTGTCGGTCGAGGCCTTCAGCCAGGGCCGCCCGCTGGGTCGCTGGCCGATGGATCGCCTGGCCCCGGGGGAGATGTTCACCCAAACGGCGGACCTGCCCGCCGGCGACAAGTGCGACCGCCTCCGCGTGTGCGATTCGGCCGGCAAGGCGCTGCTGGAGTGGGAGGAATTCCCCTACTGCCTGGAGGACCGCCACATCGACACGGGCGTTCCCCTCCAGCCGGCGGCGGCGACGAGCGAAACGGCTGAGAGCATCTTCGCCCAGGCCCAGTGGCAGCGGCTGTGGAACTGGCCCAGGCCCAACGAGCAGGCCCTGGCTCAGTTTCAGCGCGTGCTGGCCCTGGACGCCGGCCACCGCGGGGCGCTGCTGGCGCTGGCCGAGATAGATTTCCACGCCGGGCAGTATGCCCGCTCGGCTGAGCACTGCCGAAAGGCCCTGGAGCGTTTCCCCGCCGACGGCCAACTCCGCCTGCTCTTGGGCTGGTGCCTGATGCGCCAGGGCAAGCCGGCCGATGCCGTCGAGCAGTTCGCCGCCGCCGCACGCACGGAACACACCCGCCGCCGCGGCCTGCTGGGCCTGGCGCAAGTTCACCTGAGGCTCCAGGATCCCGCCAAGGCCGCCGCCGCCATCGAGCGGCTCTTGGGCGAGAATCCCCAGGACATCTGGGGCGGGTGGATGCAAGTGCTGCTGCTCCGCCGCGGCGGGCAGGTTGACCGGGCCAGGGAATTGCTGGGGGAACTTCTGCGGCGCGATCCGCTCTGGACGCGGCTGCACGCCGAGGCCCTGCTGCTGGAGGTCAAGCACGAGCTGGGCGGCGGGTCGCGCAAGTTGGGCGACGACAGCGTATCGGCCGCCATGCCCTACGTCGAACTGGGGCTGTGGCAGGACGCGCAGGCCATTCTCGAAGTGGACGAAAGCAACGAGCCCTTCAGCCCCGCCCTTCGCCTGTCGCACCTGGCGTACGTGCAGCACAAGCAGGGAACTTCGCCCGCGGCGGCCCTGGCCCAAATGGCAAAGAGCACCTGCGAGAACGCCAACCCCTGGCATACGCTTTCCCTGGACGTGCTGAGCGAGTTGTCGGCCGCCTATCCCAAAGAGCCCATGCTGCCCTTTATGCGCGGCAACCTGCTGGCCTCGCGCAATCGCCTGGACGAGGCCGGGGCGGCCTGGCAGAAGGCCCGCGAGCTTGGGCTTTCCGGGCCGGTGCTGCCGCGGAACCTGGCAATCTTCGCCCTGCACAAGGGCCAGAAGGCCCAGGCCCTGGAGCTTTACCGCCAGGCCTGGCGAGGGGGGCGGCCTGACGACCTGGCACTGTTCTGCGAGTTGGACCGTTTTCTGGCCAGGCAGGGGCTCCACCAGGAGCGGCTTGAGGCGTATGAGCGCCTGCCGCAGGCCCAGCACGATCGCAGCATGGTCGCCACCCGCCGCGTGGCCCAGTTGTTGGACCTTGGCAAATGGGACGAGGCCCTGGAGGAGATGTCCCGGCGGAATATCTTCCGCGGCGAGTTGGAGTTCTCCAACCGCTTCAACTACGTCGAGGCGACACTGGGCAAGGGCATCGCCCTGCTGACGGCGGGCAAGCTCCAGGCCGCCCGAGAGACCTTCGTCCGCGCACTGGAATACCCGCGCAACCTGAACATCGGCCGGCACGGCCTGTTCCCCAACGAGGCGATGGTGCACTACTTCCTGGGGTTGACGGCCGAACTGGCCGGCCAGGCCGACCAGGCCCGAGGGCATTTCCTCGACGCCGTCATGGAACAGCACTGGGAGGGCACGCTGCCGGAGGCCTACGAGATGCTGGCCTGCCTGGCACTTGGGCGGCGCGAGCGGGCCATGGCCCTGGCCGAAAAACTGGAAAAAGCCTCGCGCCGGGGCGAGCACTGGGCCGGCATGTCAAACCTGCAGATTATCTATGGCCTGGTGCAACTGGCCCGCGGCTACGTGGAAGAACCGCGCCGGACCTGGCAGGCGAGCCTGAAGGAACATCCAAACGGGCGATTCCTCCGGCTGCACCTGGAGATCCCCCAGAATATCCTGGAGCGGATGCGCCGCCAACCGGCCCAAGAGCTTTAACCGACGGTCCGCCGGCGCGGCCTGCCCTACGAAAGCAAAGGATGCGTCATGGCAAGTTTGCACAAGATACCCAAGTTCGATCCTAGGCTGAAGTCCTCCGCCAGGTCGTCGCTGGAGCTGGCGGCCGGGTGGCTGGCGCGGACGCAGGTCCGGGACGCTTGGCCCTGCTGGAACGCCAACAAGGGCCGCTTCATCTACCACGTCCGCATCGATCCCAAGAAGCGCGCCGCCGAGCCGCTGACGCTCTCGACCTGCTGGAAGACCTCCCGCGCCTGCCAGGGGCTGTATTCCGCCTACGCCGTCACCGAGAAGAAGAGCTACCTGGAGACGGCCCAGCTTGGCTGCGACTACGTGTGCAGCCTGCAGTTCTTCGAGCCCGGCTACGAGCAGTTCCACGGCATGTTCCGCGAAGACTCCCCCCAGGGCCCCCACCTCACCCTGCGCGACAGCATGGAGGCCTGCCAGGCCTTCATCAACGGCTACCTGGCCTGCGGCAGCCAGCGCTACCTGCGGCGGGCCATCCTGTGCGCCGACTGGATCCTCAAGCATTACCGCCACGACAGCTTCCCCTGGAACGTGGCCTTCCCCTTGGCCGACACCGATCGCAAGGCCCGCTACTTCTTCTTTTATGCCGGGGCGTTGGTATTCGCCCAGCTCTGGGCCATCACCCGCAACCAGGCCTACGTCGCCAAGGGCCTGGCGCCCATGGCCAACTACGTCCTGAACAATTACCTGCTGGACAGTGGCGCCCTGGGCATCAAGGATGCGGCCGCCTCCGGCGCCCACCACGGCGCCGCGACCAAGTACGGCCACATCGTCTATAACGACGACGGCGTGGGCGCGGCCATACTCGCGGCCTACATGGTCACCGGCGAGGGCAAGTACCTCGACGCCGCCACGGGCATGGGCGACTTCTGGGTGAACACTCGCCTGGAGCCCCAGCCGCTGGCCGCCTACCCCTCCATCGCCCTGTTCCTGGCCGACCTGTATCGCCTTACCGGGCAGAAGCGCTACCTGCCGGTGATCGAGCAGTTCGCCCGCAAGACCATGCAATTGCAGTATCTCAACAAGAAGGACCAACTGCTGTACGGCGGTTTCATCGGCGAGGACATGGCCGAGATCTACGACAAGAAGTCCAAGCCCACCGACTGGGTGGACCTGCGGATAACCTCCTACGCCATGATCCTGCTGGGCAAACTGGCCGCCCGCTCCGACAAGCAGTGGAACTGCGCTTACTCCTGTTTTGGGTGGTAATGCGAATTTTCGAATCTTGAGTGTCCCATTTTCGATTTTCGATGTTCGATTTTCGATTTAACGGCCAGAGCCAAAGGCGACTCAACGGTCGCTCTTCAATCGAAAATCGTAAATCGCAAANNAAGCCGGTGCTGCGCGACATCAGCCTGTCGTTCTTCCACGGGGCCAAGATCGGCGTGGTGGGCGAAAACGGCTCGGGCAAAAGCACGCTGCTGCGGATCATGGCCGGCCTGGACACCGACATCCAGGGCACGGCCAACCTGGCCAAGGGCATGCGCGTCGGCTACGTGGCCCAGGAGCCCCAGCTCGATCTGGACAAGACCGTCCGCCAAAACCTCCAGCAGGCCGTCGCCCCGGTCCAGGCCCTGATCGACCGCTACAACGAGATCTCGGACAAACTCGGCGACGCCGGCGACAAGATGGACGACCTGCTGGAGGAGATGGGCCATCTGCAGGAGCAGATCGACGCCTGCCAGGGCTGGGAGCTGGACCGCCTGATGGACATCGCCTCCGACGCCCTGGTGCTGCCCCCCGACGACATGCCGGTCAAGCTGCTCTCGGGCGGCGAGCGCCGGCGCGTGGCCCTCTGCCAGGTGCTGCTGGAGCGGCCCGACCTGCTGCTGCTGGACGAGCCCACCAACCACCTCGACGCCGAGACCGTCCAGTGGCTCGAGCAGGCCCTGCGCGAATATCCCGGCACCGTCATCATCGTCACCCACGACCGCTACTTTCTCGACCACATCACCAAGTGGATCTTGGAACTGGAGAACGGCTACGGCATACCCTTCGAGGGCAACTATTCCTCCTGGCTGGCGCAGAAGGCCCAGCGCCTGCGCCTGCTGGAAAAAAAGGAGAGCGACCGCCAGCGCACCCTGCAGAGCGAGTTGGAGTGGATCAACACCTCCGCCCAGGGCCGGCGGAAAAAAAGCCAGGCCCGCATCAGCGCCTTCGACCAGTTGTCCGGCCAGTCGAGCCTGGACTCCAAGAGCGACGCCATCATCCAGATCGCCCCGGGCCCGCGGCTGGGGGACAAGGTGCTCTCCTGCCAGGGCCTGTGCAAGGGCTACGGCGGGCAAGTCCTGCTGAAGGACGTGAGCTTTGAATTGCCGCGCGGCGGCATCGTGGGGGTGATCGGGCCCAACGGCTCGGGCAAGACCACGCTCTTCCGCCTGATCGTGGGCCAGGAGAAGCCCGACGCGGGCGAGTTGCTGCTGGGCACGTCGGTGGTGCTGTCGTACGTGGACCAGCACCGCGACGCCCTGGATGATGCCCGCAGCGTCTTTGAGGAAATTACCGGCGGCGGCGACACCGTCGAGCTGGGCAAGCTCACCCTGAACAGCCGGGCGTACGTGGGGCGGTTCAACTTCCGCGGCCAGCAGCAGCAGAAAAAGGTGGGCCAGCTCTCCGGCGGCGAGCGCAACCGCGTGCACCTGGCCAAGCTGCTGCGGCGCGGCGGCAACCTTATCCTGCTGGACGAGCCCACCAACGACCTGGACGTCAACACCATGCGCGTGCTGGAGCAGGCGATGATCGAGTTCGCCGGCTGCGCCATGGTCATCAGCCACGACCGCTTCTTCCTGGACCGCATCTGCACTCATCTGCTGGTGCTGGAGGGCGACGGC
>PMYM01000014.1:0-23400 GCA_003171235.1 Phycisphaerales bacterium
TTCGAGAGCGACTGGCTTTGCTGCGCCAGCGTCTCCAGGTGCTTCTTCACTTCGCCCAGCGTGGTGGATTGAGCGCTCTCGGACTGCTGCAAGCGCTGCTGGTAAGTCTTCAGTTGCTCCTCCAGCGGCTTGACGAGCGTTTTGATGGCTTCCTCACGCCGGGCCAAGTCGCCTTTCCCCGTCTCCTGGAGCTTGGCGACCGTCTCGGTCACGCGCTCGATGAACTGCGGCTGCAGCTCACGAAGCGTGTCCAGGCTCAGCGCCTTAAACGCCGAGCGCAGGTCTGCCAGTGCTTTCTCCTGCGCCTCCTTCGCATCGCGCAGGGAGTTCTCGTGCATCTCGCGCTGGTCCTGGATGAGTTTCTCCGCTGCCGCCCGGCTGGCTTCCGCAGCGACTTGCCCGCTGGTGGCTGTGGTCAACTGGTCGCGGAGTTTGGCAAGTTCCCCTTCGCGCTGCGTCAACTGCTGGCGCAGCTCGTTGGCGAGCCGGTCATCGGGCGCGATGGCCTGGCCTCGGCGATACAGCCAGCCGACCAGGAAACCAAGGGCGACGCCGACTAGCAGGCCAATCAGCAAGTAAGCTGCGGCAGACATGGAAAAGGTGATCAGTAATCAGTGATCATTAACCAGTAACACGGGGCATGGGGCGGCGGTCATCGGCGCGGGGCTAATTGCCAATCGCCAATTGCCAATCGAAAAGTAACACGTTTGGCGAAGTGGCATGGCGGGCGCTGTTCTTGAATTGGCAATTGACAATTGAAAATTGAAAATTCCTACC
Organism: Phycisphaerales bacterium; assembly: GCA_003171235.1. Taxonomy (GTDB): domain Bacteria; phylum Planctomycetota; class Phycisphaerae; order SM23-33; family SM23-33; genus FEN-1344. The sequence continues at coordinate 778 of PMYM01000014.1, forward strand.
GCTTGTCGAACTTCCTGGCGTAGAGGTTCTCGTCATACGGCGCCCGGCGGCCGGGGCAAGCTTCGCGCGGGCAAAGCGAGCAGTTCTCGAAGTTTGTTTCAGTCGGGAAGAACAGGCCCGAGACGCTCTTGGTGGGCACCATCATGAAACTCTCGGTCAGTTCCACGCCGATGAGGCTTTTGGGGTCGCCGGCCAGTTGGAACAAGGGCCCCTGCTGGCTGGTGGGCCAGTCCGCCAGCGAGCCGGGGTTCATGCGGGCGGTCTTGCCCGGCTGGAAGTGCCGCTCGATGAAATCCCGCACGGCCTGGAAGGCGCAGGCCAGCAGCGCCTGCTTTATGGCGTCGGCCCAGTAGCGGTAAAGCACGTCGCTGATGGCTTCCGACCAGGCGTCGGCTTCCCGCCCGCAGGTGGCGACGTAGGGAAATACGCGGTGGGCATCTTTGAGGTTGACCGCCAGCACCCGGCTGTGGAAGCTCACCCCGTCGAGCACCACGCCGTCGTCGCTGCGCGACTGCACGTAGGCCACGCCGCAGAGGGCCTTGGGCCGGGCGACGGCCTTGGCCGAGCGGACCATGTCGCGCACGATTCCGGCATGTTCGCTGTCGCCGTCCAGCCGCAGGTTCGCCAGCAGCGCCGTCGCGTCAATGTCGAAGGGAAAACCGCTGACGACGATCGGATCCATTTCACCCTTTTGGTGGAACAGGTTTGTAACCTGTTCCTTCCCGCACAGGATGAAAACCTGTGCCACCAGGTAAGGCGCACAGGTTGAAAACNNGGTTGAAAACCTGTGCCACCGGGAGAAGACGCTAGCTGCCGAGAATCCCTTCCATGCCCGGCAGGCTCATGCCGCCGGTGATTTCGCGCATGCCTTCGGCGGCGGCCTGGGCGGCCTGGGCCTGGGCGGAGGAAACCGCCTCCTTGATCCACCCGGCCAGTTTGGCCGGGTCGCCCTGGGCCACGGCGGTATGGCTGATCTGGATATCCACCAGTTGCAGTTTACCGCTGACAACCGCCTCGACCATGCCTTCGCTGGATTGGCCGGTAAAACGCGCCTTCTCCAGTTTGGCCTGCAGCTCCGGCAGGCGGGTCTTGAGCTCGCCCGCGATCTTCAACATCTTGCCAATGTCGCCAAACATAGTCCGTCCTTATGCAGATTGTATTCACAATACTGATTGCACTTGCACAACCATGCCGTCGGCAGTCAACTCATTCCTCGCTTCCCTGCGGCTCCTGCTGGCCGGACGGGGCGGGCAGGATGTTGGCCACGCTGCCGTCGAAGAACTCCAGCACGGCCTGCACCGCCGGATCCTTGTTGAGTTGCTCACGCTGGGCCGTCGAAAGCACCGGGCCGACGCCGTTGCCCGGCGAGGGTTTGCCCTCCTGCTGGCTGGAAACGAATTCGCACCGCACCTGCCGGCCGAACAGCCGCGAAAGAACCTCGTTGACCTGGGCGGCGGCCTGCTCAGCCCGGCGGCGTATAAGTTCCTGGTTGAGGCCGTAACTCAGGCGCAGCAGGCCGGCCTCCGTCGCCTGGGGCCGGGCCTGGGCCAGCAGCCCTGCCAGGGCCGCCTGCCGCCGCCCGACCAGGGCCTGCATGACCGCCGACCACTGGGCAGGCAACTGCTCGGGCCGCCAATCCAGGGGCTCTTCGCCAGGAGCATCGTTGACATGCTGAGTCTGTGCTTGTGCGTCAGGATCAGCCTCATTGGCTTGACTTGCGGCGGGGCTTGCCGCCTGGGCGGGCGCCAACTGATCTTCAGCGGGTGCTATCTTTTTTTTTTGTTCGTTGGAGAAGGCCTGGCCGGCCGGTGCGGAAGGCCCCGCTTGCGGCCGCCGCAGGGGCGCCGCCGGCAAGCCCGAAGAGAGTTTCCCCAGCCGCTCGACCAGCGAGGCGGCGTCCACGAACTTGTCCGCCCCGGCCATTCGCACCACCCCCGCCTCGACCAGGCCCCTGGGGTTGGACAGGCCGCGAATGGCCCGGGCGGTGCTGGTGCAGATGCCAATGGCCCCCACCGCCGCCGGCAGGGTGAATTTCTTGGCCAGTTCAGCCGCCTGCTGCCGCGGACCCTCGGGCAGTTCGATCAGATCGCTGTCGGGCCCGCAGGTCAGCACCAGCATGAGATTGCGGAACATCTCGGCCAGTGCGCCCAGGGCTCCTTCCAGGCTCATGCCGCCGGCCAGCAGGGCCTCCAGTTCGGCCAGGGCCTTGGCCGGATCGCTCTGGGCAATGGCGGCGACCACCGCCGCCGTCCGTTCGTCGCTGGGCTGGCCCAGCACGTCGATGACCTCCTGCTCGGTCAGTTTGCCCCCGCCGGATGAGAGCAACTGGTCCAGCAGGGAGAGGGCGTCGCGCATGGAGCCGGCGGCGGACCGCGCCACCCGGGCCAGGGCCGCCTCTTCAACGGCGACCTTCTCAGCCTTGCAGACGGCCTGGAGGTGGCGGCGGATTTCCCCCGCCGGGATGCTGCGGAAGTCGAACCGCTGGCAGCGCGAAATCACGGTGGCCGGCAGTTTTTCCGGCTCGGTGGTGGCGAAGATGAACTTCACGTGGGGCGGGGGCTCCTCCAGCGTCTTGAGCAGGGCGTTGAAGGCCTCGCGCGTGAGCATGTGAACTTCGTCGATGTAGTAGATGCGGTAGCGGCTGCGCGCCGGGTGGTAGATGGCGCTGGAGCGGAGCTCGCGGATCTCCTCTATGCCGCGGTTGGAGGCGCCGTCGATCTCGATGACGTCCATGTCCTCGCCGCGGGCGATGGCCTGGCAGGCGTCGCACTTGCCGCAAGGCGTGGGCGTGGGGGCGTCGACCGACAGGCAGTTGAGGGCCTTGGCCAGGATGCGAGCCACCGTCGTCTTGCCCACCCCGCGCGTGCCGGCAAAGAGAAAGGCGTGGGCGATGCGCCCGGAACGGATGGCCGCCTGCAGCGTCTTGGCCACGTGCCCCTGGCCCACCACCTCCTCGAAGGTGGCTGAACGGTACTTGCGGGCTAAAACCAGGTAATCGGCCATAGTCTCAGTTGCCAATGCAATAAAAAGGCCGTGCACTCCGCTTCGATAGGAACCCAACGGATCCGGCCTGCCAGCGAGCTCCAGCCAGGTAGCCCTCCGGCACATGCCGGAGTACGCTTATGGCTGCTTCCTTCCGGACCTGACCAGGTTCGCGGCCCGGCATTGCAGAGGACCCAGCCTTCAACGCTCGCACGACAAACCGGGTGGCCCACCAGGAACCAACCTCGGCGGAGATTCGGCCCCGCTATAGCGGATTGCGGGTCATCCCTTTCGGGAGTCAGGGCACCGCTACCGCCCCGCCTAGCACGGCTTTTTTAAGCTCGGCCCGCTCTACGGGCAGCAGGCCGATAATCTCGATAAAATAGCCACCAATCTTAGCCTTTGGATCAGCAGGCAATGCCTTGGATGGCGATACCTTTATACCCGTTTCGCTGCCAACCGGCAAGAAGGATCGAAGCAAATCGCGAAGCTGTTCCATCGGCAGGCGGCGCAAATCCGTAGACCTGTTTATCATACGCCCCAAGCGGGTCCGGGTGTCATGGATGATCTTTAGCCGCTCTATCTTTCGTCCTAGGCCCTCTTTTTGGATAGCAAGCTCGGCTTTCTTCTGGGCATTTTGACGCTGCGTTTCCTGAATCCGTTCCCGCTCCGCCCGAATATCTTCCAATTCTAAAGCCCCCTCCGCCGCCGCCTTGACCAAGCGTTCCAACCGCTCTTTTGCTTCGCGGTCTTCCGTGGCCAATTTCTTTTCCTGTCGCTCTATTTCTTGCCTGGTCTTCTCGGTCTTGGAAGGGCTTGCCAGGGCCAAAGCCCGTTTGAAAAGCGCTTCGTCCAGTAGAAATCCGGCGATAGTCCTGAGGACTCTAAGCTCCAAACTATCTTGGGGAATCAAAGGCAGGGCGCAACGCGCCGAGCCATAAGCGGGCCGCAGCCTATTGGCGCAACCATAATACAGGCGTCTTCGCGAACCAGAAACATGAAGGGTCGCGCCACAGATTCCGCACTTGCACAAGCTGGAAAGCAGGCTGCCCTTTCCGACGTTGCGGGGAATCCACGTTAGCTTCTTCTTGGAAAGGGCGGCGAATTTCTCGAATTGGGCTTTGGTCATTAGCGGCTCAAACTCAACCACATGCTGCTGGCGTTCCCCTCGCCGATTGGGATAAGAGAATTCCTGGCGGCCTAGATAGCGGCTGGAATCCCTAAACATGCCTGCAATCGCTCCCTCACGCCAAACTGCCTTGCCGTAGCGATTGGGAACGGGCAGGGAAACGCCATAGCGCTGGAGAAGGATCGACGGCACCTGCACGTGGCCATTTAGCGAGTTGGCTATCCGGCCATAGCCCCAGCCTTGGCTCCGCAGGTCCATCATTAAACGCCAAACCGGATACGTCTTCGGATCATGCAGCAGCGAAGCTTCGTCCTCGGCCCACTTCAAACCATAAGGAATGCGTTGGCCGATGTTCCGCTTCCCCGATTCCAGTTTCCGCTGCAAAACATCCAGCATCTTCGCCCGCGATAGTCGGGCCTGATAGCGGGCAACCGTGATATCCATCCCCCGCTTCATCTCATGGCCGGGATCGTTGGAATCAAATTCCGGGTCATTCAAGGCAATTAGATTGACGCCTTTAGCTTCCAACAAATCCGTTACGGCATAGTAATCGCGAGGGCTGCGTGAGAACCGATCAACATGATAGACGATGACGGCCGCAAACCCCCCGCTGGCGGCGTCGGCCACCATCTTCAAGAAAGCCGTTCGCTTGTTTAGCTCCTTGGACGCCGATTTTCCTTCCTCCCGGTAAATCCGAACCAATTCCAGCCTCTGCCGCTGACAATATTCGTGGATTGCCTCCTCCTGGGCATCAAGCGACAACCCATGCTTCGCCTGGTCGTCGGTCGAAACGCGAACGTACCCCGCCGCCTTGGTTCCTTTCGCTTTGGCCATTCGTTCTCCTAGCGATAGCCTACCTTGCATTTCCCACGGTGTCACGCTTGCCGCCGCTCCTCTTTATGGCGGCGACGGCAATAAAACGGGCATCGCCGGTAGCCCCCTCGCCGGGATGAAGGCCCGCTTTGCGAAGCGCATTACGGATGTGCGGTCGCTGATTGCATGGAACCAGGCCAACCGCACCCGTGATCGTGTCAAGCTCCTTGCATGTCAAGGGCGAAACCTTTCCCGCCTTCTCTTCGCGGGCCAGCAGCATGGTCCGTGCCATCGCCACCGCCTTCTGCTCCCCTTCCGCCCCAAGCAAAGGAACTTTTCGGCCCCGTGTTTGCCCCACAAGCCCTTTTCTTGCCTTGGGCGGGGATTCTGCCTTCCCTGGGGAAGGATCGCCCTTTGTAGGCCCGCCTGGGCCTTTTGCTGGGCGCATGGCAGGGGCCAACTTCCCGATCTTCCCGCCGATCCTAATCTTGCCACTGCTGCTATTCGTCTTCATGTCATCTCCCTTGCCCTCTTGGGCGATTGATCCGGCCATCAGACCGGCATTCTTCGGTTGGACCTGGTCTAGGGCGGCTATCAGCAATCGGGGCGTCGTCGGCCACTTCTCGCGACGTTCCCTCGCCCTCGGGGATTGCTGGATATTCGCCGTCCGGATTCTCGCTGTGGATGGCGATGCAGGCGTTCGTCCAGGCTTGCGCCCGTTCCGAAAGGCCCCGCCATGCTTCATCGCTGCAACCATTCAGGCCGATAACTAGCCGCTTGAGGAATTCGTTCGCGGCTTCGCCCTTCTGCGGCTTGATTCCGGCGGCTTTAAGTAGTTCATTCCGAATGCTTGCCATGATCCGCTTCCTTTCCCACCCGCCCCTTTCCGTTTGGCCAGGACTGTGACTTTCTCTATTCCGCGAACTAGCCTTGAACAGTCAATCGCAGCGCCCGCTCTACGCTGGCAGCCGACCAACGGCATCCCCTTGCCGTTGGCTGATTTTGAGCATTGAGGGCATCGGCTATGGCCTGAAGGGTCATTCCCTCTTGCCGCTGCTGCCGAATCGTCGGCAAGAGGTCGGCCAGCTTCTCAATCGCCCTTTTCCGCCGGATGGCAGCCGATTTCTCGCGGGCCTTTGATAGCCCCGCAAGCCATGCCGCCTTGCGTTCCCGCGTCCAGTAGCCGGGGCGATTGCTGCCTAATTGAACGCCCCGAGCCTTGGCCGCAGCCAGCGCAGCCTTCGTTCTCGCGCTAATCTGCTCGGCTTCATGCTCGGCTACAACCGCCAAGAGATGCAGGGTGAGCCTATTCACATGTGGATTATCGCAGCAAACAAACTCGAACCCGTTTTCCATCAAGGTCGCAATGAAGACAACGTTGCGGGCCAATCGGTCAAGTTTGGCTATCACCAACTTCCCGCCGATTCGCCTAGCATGGGCAACAGCCTTGGCAAGCTCCGGACGGTCGGCCCGCTTGCCGCTTTCCACTTCTGTGTAGGAGGCGATGATGATGCTGCCGCAGGCGGCTGCATAACGCCGGGCATCGCTTTGCTGAGCTTCCAGGCCCAGCCCGGATTGGCCTTGCCGGGCCGTCGATACGCGATAATAAGCAATCAGCTTCGTCGCCATCTCTTGCTCCTTTCGGGGCTTTTATCGTTTCTACTCACCACCGTTGCTATAAATAGGATAGCTATATGATAGGTATAATCAAGTCAAATCTGCGGGAAATCTGACCCTAATCCCCCAAGGTTCGTTCCCACGCCTCCGCCATGCGTGCTAGCCTCTCTCGTTCCTCCGGCGGCAGCTTGGGATCGACGGACGCCTTGCGGCAAGCTTCCGCGAATCGGCGGCGGGTAGCTTGGCTTTCTCGATGATGCTTGCTGGGAATTTCTGGCATTAGACGACGTCGCACCGCAATCCTGCCTTCCTGAGTATCCTGCAAACCTCTACCGCCCAACCACGTCGGGCTCACTTCTTGTTGCATATTGGCGGCTGACAGCTTGGAGGGGGTCATGGACCGCTCTTCTTCGACCTAGGAAAATTCCCTTTAATATCTTGCCGCAACTGATCGTGGAACGATTTCCCCCACAGGTAGCGGTCTTTTTTGCGCAGGCTCAAGCTAGGCGGCGTATTCGATTCGACCAGTTGCTTGAAAGCCTGGTATTCTGGCCAGAGTTGGTCAAGCCTGCAGTTGGCAAGGTCGCGGCTCTTCAGTTGCTCCTTGACCCGCACATCGAAAATAGTGAATTCTTCTGGGTACAGCACGCTCAATATCGCCGTCGCCATCGGCAGGCGTAAGCCCCAGCCTCCGTTACTGTCAAGCAGAAGCCGCAATCGCTCTTCTGCGGAAGGTTGTTTTGCAATGGCAACCGTCAGTTTCTCCACGGCTTGTTCAAGATTGGTGCCGCCGGCGTGCTTCAGAATGCGATTTGCTACTTTGGACTTCGCCCGGTTGGCTTTCCAGATGACGATACAAAAGAAGTCAAAAGCCGATAACCTGCCATCCTTGTGGAATCTCTCGCGCACAACATCGAACAAGTAGGATTCCAAGTAGCAGAACTGACCGTAGTCTTCTTGTCTATTTCTGTCCACGCTCGCGCCCCTTCATGGCCTGCCAGCGGTCGCCGGCGGGGCAACCGGCGACAACCCAGGCGGCCAATTCAACCGACGACCAGCGGACAACGCGACCGCGCCTCAAGGCCGGCAAAGGGATTTGGCCGGCAGACTGCCAGGCAAACCACGTGCGCCGCGACACGCTGCACAAGGCGGCGGCCGTCTTGGCGTCCAACAGCAACGGCTCCGGCGTGCTTGGCGTTTCGCTCATTCGCTCACACCCTTCGTGTCCTTTGCCCCCAGGTGCTTGCACAACTCATTTACGAAGGAATAGAAGCCAGGAAATAGTAGTAAGCCCGCCTCCGCATCATCAGCCGAAACTTTATCCCCGGTCGGGTGTCCATACTTGTTGCGAAGCCCTCGCGCATGGTCGAATATTGCCGATAGTTTACGGTCCAGCGCGTCAGTAAGCGCCCCCGGAAGTTGGTTTTCACCTGCAAGTTGCGTAAGGCAACTGCGCGCAATCTCAAAGACTTCAGACACAACTACTCTGCCCTTTAGTTTCTTGCCTATTCGCTCTGACCATGGTTGCACGTCGGCATTCGCAATTTGTTCCGCCAGTAACAATACCAGCCGTTCACAAGCGCAACCCAGCGTTACGGCCGACGCCCGATAAAGCCCCGCAGACCATGCCCCTACGGCTTCGTCAAGATAGGTCATTACGATTTCATCGGGCTTTTCGACTCGGCGGCTAACGGTGGCTAGATACTTCGGCGGGTCATGCGGGGATTGCTCGCCCCGTTCCAACAGTTTCTTTCCGCGTTCTGTAACTAAAAGGCGGCATGGCTTCCACCCAATAGCAGCAGGGTCCATGGAATCGCCAGGTAAGGCAACAACGCCAACGCGGGCCAGATTCCACCAGTGTTCCAGGGCAGCGCCCGCGTCGAACACGATGCTTTTCTGCCTGCAAATTTCCGCCAAATCGGCAAAGAAGGTGAATACATATTTAGGCGACGTGCTGAGTAGGGACACCTCCATAAGTCGCCTCATTGCATCGTTATCTTTGCTCATGCGATTGCCCCCTTCACCGGGCGCGTGCCCAGGATCATTTCTTCCACTTCCTTGACCACTTCGGCCGACAGTTTCGCGGCGGCCTGCCGCTCGCGGGCGACTTCGGCGCGCTTCTGCGCCACCATTTCGACAATCCCGCGCTGCACGTTCAAGGGCGGCAACGGCAAAGGAAGCCCCCGAAGATCGTTGCTGTTAAGCGAAGCCAGGTTGGTTGTTTGCTTCGCTCTAGACCGGAAGTAGTTGCGGGCCGGGCTTGTATGCATGTATTCAAGAACATAATGGGGCAACGCCGCGTCGCCGATCATCCGCACTTTAAGAATATGGTTTTGGTGTACGCAATCCGGGATTTCGTCATTCCAGATTGCAGGCCGGCCGACAAGATCGGCGCTGTTGCCTTCGCATACCAGCAAGTCGCCGGCCTTCAACCGGAAGGCTTCCATTTCCGAATCCGGCACTTCGATATACTTTATTTTGTCCAGGTCCAGCCGGCCCGCTTGCACGTTGGCGACAGCAAGGTATGGCCGGGCGTGTGCGCCGGGGCGATTGCCGGGGCACTTCTGCAAGCCGTAGGACACCTTGGCAATGTCGCCCAGGGCCACAAGCGGATACTTCACCTGGGCAAGTTGCCGGCCGCTTGCCAGGTCGCGGCGCAGGTAATCGACGCTCCATCGCTCCAGGTCCTTCCAGTACACGGCGAAGACCTTGGGCAGCATGTCGGCTTCGGCGGCCTGGATACCCAGGCGCTTCAAGATTTCCCGGCCTATTGCCGCTTCCAGGGCGTCGGCTCGTGCCTTGGCTTGAGCGATAGCGGCTTGGGCTTCCCGCCAGCGCCGTACAATTGCGCGCTGCACGGGCAGCGGCGGAAGTGCTATTGGGAAGCCAAGGAATTCTTCTTCTTTGAAACGATTACGGCTCACAGCAGCGGACCCGATGGAAGCGGCGTTGACGGCCTGGATAAACCTATCCGTAATGCAGAACAGATACAGGTACTCCGGCAAAAGTCTGCTTGCTTCGACCTGGAATTGTGGAAACTCGCCGGAAACAAAGAAGCCGTTGTGCTCTTGGGGCACCACGGCGAAAGACACCTTCCAGGCGAAAAGTCGATTGTAGATCAGCGCCCCCGCAACAACGCGGTACAGGTGACTTGCGCTTGTAGTGTTGCTATTGACGGTTTCGCGGTGAAACGTGCCCTGGCCGTACCATTTCACGCCGATCATACGGTATTCGTCTTGCGGGTTGACCTTCACTCTTTCCGCAATCGGGCGCACCACTTCCCCCACGCGGCCAATAGTCCATCCTGGCGGTACGCGGTCGAAACGCAGAACCTTGTTAGGATTTATCCAACGCTCCAGCTCGCGCCACCAGACAACGCAGGCGTGGGGATTCCCCGCAAGTACGCTCATGCGCCGGCCTCTGTGGTTGTAAAGGCGGCTGGATTGGCGCGGAAGCCATGATACAGCCCCAAGGCGGTAGTGCCGGAGATTACGCCAGCCGGCAAACCTAGTTTTGCATCTTCGTATAACTCCGTTGTATCCGGCTCGCCCGTGGCGGTGATGCCGACGTGCTCGGCTTCGTACAGGAAAACCGGGTATGGAAATCGCTCCTTCAGCATCGCGCGGGCTTCCGCCTGGATACGTTCTTCCATGTCTCGGCTGTACTGCGCTAGGGCGCCTTTGGCTTCCTTGTGCTTCTTGGCATCCTTGGCAGCCTTCGCCGCGTCGGCTTCTGCCTGTAGCCGGTCCGTTTCAGTTTGGATTTCTGCGGCGTACTTGGCGCGGGTTTCTTTTTCGGCGGCGGCTTTCTTGCGGTCAAACTCGGCTTGTTCTTTTTCAGTGAATCGCTGCATAAACAACAGCGACGCCTTGACGCTCGCCCCGGATGACATGAAAGCATCTTGCGGCAGGCTCACCACGGCCCGAATAAAGGCGCGGTCTTCGCAGAATTCGCGGACGTACGCCAGCGATGGGTTGTTGAAAATACCTTCTGGCAGGACGATTCCCAGCCGCCCACCAGGTTTCAGTAGCGACAGGCAACGCTCAATGAAGAGGATCTCCGTCTTGATCTTGCCCAGCTTGGCCTTGCCGTCGCCGTTGCCCCGCGCCTTTGGCAGGTCAAACAGCATGGCGATGGGCTTGCCCCTGGCGGCGCGGACGCGGGCTTGGGCTTCGCGGTAGGCGTCGCCGAAGACTTCCAGGTATTCCCGCTCCGCTTCGGCGCTGGCGGTGATTTGTTCATCCGTCACCACGTCTGACGGTTCCACGCTTGCCCCGAAGGGCGGATTGGTCAAGATGATGTCGAATCGGCCTTCAAAGATACCGTTGACGTTCAAGAAACCGTCATGGTGGTGTACGCCGCCGTGCCCGTCGCCGTGCATAATCATGTTCATCTTGGACGTGCGGGCCATGCGGTCGTTAGCGTCGGTTCCGTAAATGCAGCGATTCGCCAGCGTCCAAAGGCGAGTATCTTCCCGTGATTGGTCAAGCCGGGCCTGGATCTCATCATACTTCAAGCGAAGGGCCTGGGCTTTCTGCGATTCGGGCTTCTTCATGCCTTCGATTTTGGCCTTGAAGCCCTGATATTCCTTGTCCGCGTCGGCAAGGATTTGCTGGCGGACGATTTCAAAGAAGCGAATCAGGAAGCCCCCGGACCCGCTCGCGGGATCACAGATAACATCGCCTTCCTTGGGGTCCACCATGCGCACCATGAATTCGACAATCGGCCGGGGCGTGAAGAATTGCCCGATCTCGCCCCGGAAGGTCTTGCCCAGAAATCTCTCAAAGGCAATGCCCTTTATGTCTTCACTGGTGGCTGACAGGTTGTAGCGCTCCAGTTCCTTGACGATAGCCAGGCCGGTAGCGGGGCGAAGGTTTAAGGTTTCGTCACGGTCGAAAATCCTGTCGGCCCGGTAGGCTCGTTTGGTTTTCTGGAATAGGTCTTCAAGCGGGTTGTCGCCGATTTGCTCTTGCAAGAACTCGACGGAAAAGATGTTCTTGCGGGCCTTCCTAGCGGCAAGCTCGCGTTCGACATACACCTTGACGAATAGGATTTTGGCGATTTCGTCAAAGGCGGCGACCGGGTCTTTCTTCTCCCGGTTGCGAATGATGTTGTGGCACTTGTGCAACAGGTCAGCGAATTCGTCTTCCTTGAAGACTTTCAGCCGGGCAAGCAATTCCTCAATCTCTTTGTCGCTCGCGTCGGCGTGGGGTATGCCTTCGATTTCTTCCAGGTAGCCAGGCATCCGATCCTTGCGGACGCGCCAGAAGCGGGTTTCCTTGCTGTTGTGCGTAACGAAAAAGGGGGCGTTGGCAATCCGGGCGTAGTTGTCGCCCTGGGCGTAGTCGGCAGGGCAAATCGCAACGTTGTCTGATTTGCACTCTACCACGATTAGGGGGCTGCGGCCGTCGGCCTTATCCTGGGCGGTCTTCCAGATAACAAAATCGGCGCGGGCACGGCCAGACCCGCGCCCGGTAACTTCACGCTCTTCGTCGGTTTGTTCGAGGGAAAAACCGTATTCATTCACCAGCACGCACAGGTAGCCCTGCCGCACCTGTTCTTCCGGCGTTTCCACCAGCCAAATGCTGCGTACATGGCTCCAGATTTTCCCCTTGCCATCGCGGCGGATTTCCAGCTTGGCCACGGCGGGCGCAGCTTCGGCCACGGCGGTTGTCTTTGGTTTCTTGGACATGGGCACCAGATTACCGCCGGCGGCATGTAACGTCAATTACCGACGATGGCATTCCATTCCGGCGTCCGATTTGTGAGGCCCCCCTCTTTTGTCGATTTTAAGGTAGACCAAGTTTGGCCTTTGGCCAAGCGTCGCCCCCTCCAAGCGGCCCGACGACACTTGCCCCACCTCGGTGACCCTATGATCTTCCCCCTTTCTTTCATCGCCCATGAAGGCCACGCCGCATACCCTCGGCATTCTTCAGGAATTCTTCCTGAGAAGCGTTCATCCGGCGTGTGGCTTCATCTACATCCTTGGAAGTGGTCAAGGCCATTAGCAACCCGCCTGCAAGCAAGGCCAAGACGACGCCAATTACGATGTAGATCATCAGATTGGATTTCTTCTTCGGCTGCATTTGCTCCCCTTTCTTGCCCGGCTATTTTTTGCCGGTTCTATCCTTGCCAACGGCTACTTGTTTTCCTTTTCAGGATCGACACCTGTCTTCAGCATCTGCGCGAATTGATCCGCTGTCAAACCGGCCCGGACTTGATCTAGGGGAATCGCGTTGTAGATCGTTTTGCCTGCCCCTGTCGTACCGGTGTATTGCCAGGTTCCGATAATGGCCGCCCCGCCGGTCCAAACAGCGCCATCCACGAGGCCCTTCGTCGGCCAACCCTTTAGCCGCACTACTGCTTCTTCTACTTCTCTGCGCCGATCTCGGTCCACTATTCCAGTAATCAACATTTCGTCTTCCCCGAGCACTTGAAATACCTTCGCGTAAATTACCCCAAATTCACCTATGCGCAGATTGGGAAGCCCAAGCTCGTACTCCGCCGTATTCGATTCTGTCAGCATCTTTCTTCGCTCGGGTGTGTCACCGGGTATCGGCACAGGGGGTCCCAACAATGGCCCTCTGGGCTTAGGGCTAGGCGGATTCCCAGGGGCGGGCAGGGCGGCAAGCAAGGCCTTTTTAGCATAGGTGGTCGGGCCGCTGGCCGGGAAGGGTGCGACCTTGCGGCTACTTTGAAAGCGAAGATCAAAATCCGGCAAGCGAACGAACTTGCCATCCACCATCGCGTACTTCTGCTTGTATTTCTCATAAAGGGCGGCTTGACTGACGGGTGCGGTGGTTGCCCGAGATCCCCCCGATGGAACCTGCTTTACTTGCTCGGCAAGGGCTTTGTTTTCCGCCTGAAGCTTCTCGATTTGCTTCGTCTTCTCTTCCAAGGCATTTTGCAGCATCTTCACTTCGGCCCGCAGCAAGACAGCCTCGTCGGCTGATTGTGTTGCCGGCTGCTGGCCGGGAACCGAAACGGAAAGAACGGCTACGGTCAATGCAGCAAGGATCAATGATTGCCGCCCCATGCTGTTCTCCTTGATTCCGCCGGAATCATGTGTGCGGCCGCCCGGCCCGGCGAAAAAACGGGAGGCCACCAGCTACTACCCCGACGGAAGGCCTGCGACAGCCTATGGACGAGGGTTCACCGGTGGACTCCCTTTTCAGGGAGCCCACACAGCGTTTGTCTCGTCCAAGCAAAGATGTCGCAGTTCTCCGTCGGATCGAACGCCGCTAGGGCTGCATTCCAAATTGTTGCCAGCAAGGATAGCGTGCAGAATTCTTTTGGCAAGCAAGGAAGGGTTCAAAAATCGCTGTTGCTTAGTAGGCCAGGAAGTCTTTCAGGCCTTTGAATCAAGGCGGCAGAAAGCTAAGGGGAAGGAAAACGATGTCTTCACATATAATCATCTATCCCTCCTTCTAGCAGCAATTCAATTGGCAGCTTTTTCATGGCCGTTTCAGGGTGGAATCCTGGGATTCTTCTTTTGGCGAATTTCCTGATTTCGTACGCCGACGCGTTAGCTTCTCGACGAGCCGCTGCCCTAACGATCAGTTCCCCCGCCCTGCGGTATTTATCGGGATATCCAAGCCCCTGACCGTAGTTGATGCTGATTTCTTTCTTAGCCCGCCCACGCCCGAAGAACTGCTTTCCAAGCAGCCTCTTGTCGGCTTGCTCAAGACAAATGTGCCTCTTCAACACGCTTCTTAGATTCGCCGTGGTTAAACCTTCCGGAATTCGAACTCGCAGGCGCCTCACCATGCTCGCCCCGAAGGCACGCAGTTCTATGTGAAGACATGGCCTATCCGTGAATCTGGAAGGCTTATCCGAATACCTGGTGAGAACCAGGCTAGGCCATTTCTTCTTCCTTGAATAGTAAGTCCCCCGGTAGTAGGTTGCCTTGTGCTTGCCATGCCACTTCTTGACAAGATGAAGCTCAATAAACCTTCGCAAGCTCCTGATAGCTTCCTTGTCGGCCGCCTCGATATCCAATGCAATATGTAATTCGCTGACCAAGGGCTGCAAGGATGATCGTTTCGCTATTCTCATCAGGGCCAGAATCACCTTGCGCGTTGGCCGATCAAGCTTAAGCCGAGCATGATAACGATCGTCCCACTTCATTCTGTACTGGCGCATTCTCATTCGTCCGCAGGCTTGCTTGAGCTCAGCGAATTCGAGGTTAGCAGGCTTTCGGGCAAGCCAAATAACGATCGTGTCAACGTAAATGCGGGGCGGGAAGAAGCTAGCCACAGGAGGGACTGCTAGGCCCGAGCACGGTTCTTTTCTCTCCATGCTACACCATCCTTCTTCTAGCCGGGCCGGTCCCGGCGAGGCGTGGAAGGATAGTGCCAAAACCACGCACTCGCCGGAATCGCTTCGTCGCCCATTAGTGGCGCACCTGGCTGACAAGATATATCCATCGCTTGACAAGAAATGAGAACGTCAAGCTGTGCTTCAGGGAAAAGGGGCAAGAAATGATTCTTCACATCAATTGGGAGATGGTCGGACGGCATCGGCCAAAATGAACCGAACGCCTAAATCATAAGCTTGAATTACTTGCGGTAGGCCCCCGCCTAGCACGGCTTTTTCGCTTCCGGCCCGCCCAGCGGGCAGGCCGATGATTTCCATATAAACTGTTCCCAAGGGCTCCGGGGAGTCCGGGTAGTTGGGACTACCCTTGCCAACTGCATGGACCAATATACGTCCGTCCCCGCCCGGGGGCAAGAGACTTCGCAGAAGGTCCGCTTCTTGGCACGATGAGGCTCTCAAGGTGGTGCATCCGGGCCATGTATTTGACGCGAGCCGTATCTATCTGCTGCACGTGTGTCGCCTCGCGCTCTAATAGTGCCTGCTTCGAGGATAGGTCGGCAAGCTGGCGATCTAGTCGGCCTCTTTCCCCATCGAGTTCTCGCCGTTTGACCTGAGCAGCATCCTTGCTGATAAGGTTATACTTGCATTAGAATATCTGCCTGACAACCTCAACTTGGTCTGAACAAGCGTTGGCGCCACGGGTCAACTACCACGATGCAACGAGCGCGAAGCGATGCTTGGGCGGACTCCCCCATGGGAGTCCGTCGGGCGATTCCTTCGCGCAATGGTATGGTAGCCCCGCCCGTGGGGGAAGAATCGGCGGCTCCCTTTTCTTCGCGCCGCTGCGCTTGGCCAGACCGCAATCTGATTTGCAGGAGACCAGACATGGCGCAACAGAACGACTCGGCCAGCCAAGCACAGAATCTCCAACTACGGCAATGCATCGTGAAGCTGATTCCTAAGATTACCAAGTACCGGGACCGTCCCCTCGGGGAAGAGAACACCAAGACCACTCTTATCGATCCCATCCTAGATGTCCTGGGTTGGAACGTCCGCAACGAGGAGGAGGTGGACAAGGAGTTCAAGGCCAAGCGCGGCTACGATCCCGTGGATTACGCGCTGATGACCATGGGCAAGCCCCGGCTGTTCATCGAGGCCAAGGGCCTGGGCGAGAATCTCGACGAGCACAAGTGGGCGGCCCAGGTGGTGTCCTACGCCGCCACAGCAGGAGTGACCTGGTGCGTGTTGACGAATGGGGACGAATACCGGTTCTACAACTCGACAACACCGGTTGATGCCGAGGAGAAGGAATTCTGTCGGGTCCGTCTGTCGGCCAACGCAGACGAGGCGGCCGACGTCCTGGCTCTGGTATCACGCGGGAATCTGGACCGGGGCATCATCGACGAACGTTTGGAGGTTCACTTCGTGGACCGCAGGGTCAAGCAGGCCCTAACGGAAATGCTGGAATCGCAGGACAAGGACCTTGTCTGGCTAATCCGCCGGAAGGCGCCCGAGCCCAAGCTCACGCCCAGACAGATCACTGCTTCGCTGGGGCGGCTGGTGCGGGGCGATTTGCCCGGTCTAAGACCCACAATCAGTTCGGCGGCGTCCGCGCCGGATGATCCATTCCCGCCACAATGGCCTGCCTGGAAGAAGGCGTTGGAGGGGATCGAAAGCCAGGCCGTAAAGGGTTTCTTTTTGGCACAGGTAAAGTTGGGCACCAAGTCCCACCTCAATTGCTGTAGCATTGATTTCAGGGTAGGCCGCAAATGCCGGTGGTCCGCTTTCGCTCGCAAAAAACACCTGTACATTTGGCAAGTTGGACGTTTCAAGGGAGATGAGGAATTCTGGAAGAAAAAAGTTGGCGTGAACAAGGTCAAGCCCGTCAGTAAGGGACAGGACCTGACCTTTAACCTCGAAACTGCTGACCAGATGAGGGCATTTGAGGAGGCGGTCAAGGATGACTTGTCAAACGTTGAGTTTGTAGGGTCTGATCGGCAAGAATGAGAGCGCGATTAACGTGCCGAAAATCGCAGGTGCAAGATGGCTGCTTGGGAGAAAGAACATGAGAACATGGACTACTGTGATGATTCTCGCGTTCCTCTGCGCAATGGTGTTGGCTCAAGGCCTCGCGACCAAGCCGGCGGCTACAAGCCCGACGACCAAACCGGCTACCCAGTCAGCAACATCTCCTTCTTCACAACCGGTTAAGTACAACGGTCGTATCGTCACCGAGCCCTGGATTCAGGAGCAGCACAAATACTTCGCGGACAAGATCATCAAGGTTGGCGACGCCTACTTTGATATCGGTCGCAAGATCGTCGAATTGACCCCGGCGTGGCCTGCTGGGAACGCCCTACTCCGCCGCGCTCCAACAGGCATGAAGTTCTACCGCATCTATGGCAGTGACGGGCTATGGTTCGTGCCTGTCGCCGGTAGCACTAACACGATTCCGGGTTACGGCACAGGGCACCTCCTGTGCATCGCGAACACCGATGCTAATACCCGGATCACCGCGAATGCGCTTCTCTTTGTGCTCCAAGGGAAGGTGGAAAGAGTGGAGTTTACTGACCAAACCGGGACTAAACACTCGATGTCGCGGGACAGGCTCGTCCAGCCATTGACAGTTGACGAGTTCCGTGAGGCCATATCTTCTGGTTTTAAGCTCTTCAAGTATCAGAAGGTGATGGTGACCAAGAGGACCGGCGACTTCGCGAGAGCCTTTCAAGGGCCAACGTATCAAGTTGAGGAGATTCAGGAATCGCCTGTCAAATAGGCTCCGAATCGCCGCTGCCGCACAGGATGCCAAGGCGATGCTTGAAGCACTTGGGGAAAAGCCCTAGAGCGTGGATGGCCCATTGCCACAGGCGGAGAGGGACTGCGACCGGTAGGTTATTCGCGGCTCATGGCCTCGTGCACCGCCCGGCAGAACTCAACCCGCCCAACAAGAGTGAAAAACTTGCCCTCCCTGCTGGCCGGCAGGTACGCCAAGAAGTACTCCATCAGGGCATCAGGAATGCCATCAGGAAAGGCGTCGCAATTGCCCGCGTTCTGGTGCTTGTGCTGGCAGGCGGCGCAGAGCGGCATCATTCTGTTTTCACCACACGCTAAGGGATGCCCTTGGCCGGGCAGCGGGTCCTTCGCCACCCTGGCGGCCTTGCGGACCTCGGCGGTTTTATGGATTGGCTGGTACTCGATGCCGTGGTCGCCAGGGTAGGGGTGGTCGTGCCGTATCTCGCCCTTCAAGATCACGTCCGGTATGCCAGTTGGAAACGCATCGCATGTCCTATCCGGATGCTTGTGCTTGCAGGAAGCACAGAGGGGCCATTGTATGTCCCCTTCTTCCCAGACGAACCTAGATGCGCGGTCGTTAGTCATTGATGCACCCATGCGTCGGCCAAGCCCGGGGCACCAGGCCGAAGGGTATCCAAAGGATATCATAAACTGACTCGGTTTGGTCCCCACCTAGCATGGCTTTTTCGCTTCCGGCCCGCACCGCCCGCTTCTACTGCAAGGCTTGCAGGACGTACTGGGCCACGATGTCGGCGCCGGGCCTGAACAGCCGGCGGGCGCTGTCGCGCATCTGCTGGAGGCGCTGGGGGTTGGCCAGCAGGTCGGTCACCGCGGCGATGATTTGCGGGGTGTCCCCGGCCAGCACGGCCGCCCCCTCGCGGCAGAGCATCTGGGCGTTGGCCTCTTCCTGCCCCGGCACCGGCTTGGTCAGCACCATGGCCACGCCCTTGGCGATGCACTCCGAGGTGATCATGCCGCCGGGCTTGGTGACCATGAGCGAGGCCACCTCCGCCAGTTCCTGCACCTTGTCGGTGAACGGCACCGGCCAGAGGCGCTTGCCGACCTCGGGAAATTGGGACAGTTCGTTAAGCAGGGACTTGTTGTTGCCGGCCAGCACGATTACGCCGGCGGCGGTGCGGTCGAGTATCTGGCGGGCGATCCGCGGCACCGGCGACTGGGTGAAGAACGTTCCGCCGCTCAGGATTACCAGCGGCATGTCCGCAGGCAACTTCCACCGCTTGTAGATTTCCGCGCGGTCCAGCGGCGCGGTCCACTTGGGATGCACGGGTATGCCGCTGACGGTGATGCGCTCCGGCGATACGCCCCAGGCGGCCACCTGCCGGGCCACCTCGTCATTGGGCACAAAGTAGTGCTCGACGTTCTCGGCGTACCACCAGCGGTGAGCGTCGTTGTCGGTGACCACGACCACCTGGCGGATGCCCTTCTGGCCGCGGGTGATGGCCCGGCCAATCATCGGGATGAAGACGTAATGCGTCGCCACCACCAGCACCGGCCGCTCGCTAAGCAGAAAGCGAATGAGCCTGCCCATGCCCAATCGCTCCAGCAGCATGCGGCCCAATTCGCTGACGGTCCTGCCCGCCCCGGCAGGCTTGTCAAAGAGCCGGTAGCCAAAGCCGTACAGCCAGGGCAGCTTGGTGAAGATGAACTCGTAGCCCTTGGCGTAGTACAGGCGGAACCACCAGCGGGCGTAGGCCAGGCAGTCCACGCGGCGGGCGCCGGTACTGCCGTCAAGCTGGCGCAGACGGGTAAGTATGGCCTCGGCGGCCTGGTTGTGCCCCGCGCCCACGGAGGCGCTGACCAGGATGACCTTGGGCTTTGTGGGGGTCTGATTCATGGCGACAGATTAACCCATAGCGGACATGAACTGTAGCCAGTAGTGGCCGACGCCCAGGACCCTCACCCGCAACCCTGCACTATTCGGGGATGGGTTCTTCTTTGGGCGGGGGGGGTGCCGTGGCTTGCCAAAGCTTGGGCGTTGGCAACCACGTTGTTCCCGCAGCACGCCTACCCGCTGTCGGGCAGGTATGCCCGACCTACGGCTCGACAGGCCCGTGTTTTTTATTTTCCCTCTTGACTTTTTCGCCTCAATGTTATATAGTTACTTAACCCCTTATGGGGGACGCTGTGCCGCCAGGGCGGGCGAGATATTTGACAAGTGAACATGCGTGATCGTTGCCGGTCGCTCCCGGGACCACACAGGGGTGAAAGCGGTCGGGGGAGAAGGCCGTACCTTCATTTTTCGGCCCTCCCTGGGGCCCCACAACCCGCTGGTACTCCCGGCAGGCACCCTCCCACCGCAGCAGGGCAAAACCGGCAGGCAACCTGCCGCCCCTGGAACCTCGGAATTTGGTCCGGCGGAGAGGCGAAGCAGCGTAGAATGCCCCCCATTTCGTTGCGATTCGTTGAGAAACGTTGAGAAACGTTGAGAAACGTGGAGAAACGTGGAGTTTATCCACAGCGTTCAGATAATTGTAATCTCATACCAATACATCACTTGCACGATATCAGGCCGAAGTTATCCACAATTTGGAGGGTGGATGGCACAGGTCAGGCCGGATTGCGCGTGCAACACCTCGCTAAAGCGACTAAGTAGCACGCCCCACCCACTGGCTACTGGCTACGGGCTACTATCCGGGAGGGGCTCTTCTTTTGGCGCGGGGCGAGGGGCGGTCAGGCGGGTCAGGTGCTGGCTTGCGGAGGCGGTCCAGGGGTTTTCCTGAGCGGCGACGACGGCCTGGAAGTATTCGGCGGCCGGGCGCAATCCGTTTTCTTTCCAGCCCGGGGTGTCGGCCAGGCGCAGTGCCAGGCGGCCCAACTCATAGTTGGCCTGGATGGCGGCGACGGAGTCGGGGCGAATCTCCCGCAGGCGCAAAGCCCTGGCCAGTTCGGGGCCGGCCGCCATGACTGCCTGCAGGCGGAAATCTTCTCCCAGCGGCGTCTGTTCAAACTGCTGGGCCAGGTTGAGCAGTTCTTCCTGGTTTGCGGGCTTGAACGGCCAGCGCCGCATGTACTCGGCGAAGGCCTGGACGTTTTCCGGCGGGCCATCCAGCACGTTGCCGGCCTGCATGCGCCAGAGGGTGTGGTCGATCTCCTGCAGCACGTTCCGGTAGTACTCGCGCCCGGGCAGCGACTCCAGCGGCGAAAACGCGCTGCTGAAGCCGCCTTCGACAAGCGGCTCGGCGAAATGGGCCAGGTACTTGCGGAGAATCTCCTGGGCCGGGTGCAGGTGGTCGTAGGCCATACGGACACGCGGGCGGGGCTCGCACAAGGCCAGCACCCCCAGCCGATGGCGGGCCACCATGGCCTGGGGCGAGCCGGGGAAGCGGTCGTTAAGCTCGTTCCAGGCCGATAGCGACTGGGTGCCGGGGCGGGCGGCGTCGTATTCGAGGTGCCCGCGGGCGAAGGCCTCCAGGTTGACGGTCAAGTCCAGGGCGGTGGCGCGAATCCAGAGGACGGCCGGGGCGCGGTTACTATCGGCGTGGCCGCGAAGGAATTCGTCGCAACCGGCCTGTATGGCTTTTCGCCGGCGTTCCAGTTGGGCCTGGGCCTCCTGCAGAAGCTCCGGCCAGGGGGCGCTGGCAGCGGCCGAGGACGGCCAACTGGCCGGAGCGGATGCCGGCAGGCGCTTGCTCAGGCGACGCTCGAGTTGGGCCGTTTCCGCCGAGCCCGGCTGCAGTTCGCTGCCGACCTGGAACTGCTCGATCAGCAGGCAATAATCCAGCTCATCCTCCCCCACCTTGGCCTGAAAAATCAAAATGGGCAGGACCAGCAGCACCGTCAGCACCGGCCAGGTCACCCCCGCGCGGAACCGCGTCAGCCTGGCCAACAGCAGGGCCACGGCCCCTGCCAGCACGGCCAGCCCCAGGGCCAGAGTCAACGGCACATACAGGGCGAATCGCTGCAGCGGGGCCAGCACCGGCAGGTTGAGATACGCAAACAGGTAAACGTACAGGGCGGAGGGCGCCAGGCCGATCAGCAGCGACAGGAAGGGAAAGTCGCTGCGCAGGCGGGTCTGGCTGGCGGCCAGGCAGCCGCAGGCCAGCACCGCCGCCAGCAGCGGGGCGTGCCCAACCACCGCCACCGCCAGCACGAAGATCATTGAAATCCACGTTCGGTACAGCACCGCCACCATGATCGGCAGGAAGATCACCAGCCCCACCAGCAGCGCCAGCACCGCGATCATCCAGGGATAGTGGAAGATGCTCAGGGGTTCAAGCAGCATCCGCCCCAGCGAGCAGGACATGGCCTGGCGGTAGCTTGCCGCCGAAAAATCCAGGAATCGCCCGGTCACAAGGTACTGCAGGAAGGCGTTGGCGGCGACAAACCCAGCCAGGCTCAACAGCACGAAAACAGCCGCCCGGGGGCTGGAAGTCTCCCGCAGCAACGGGCGGCTTCCACGGTGATGGTCAAATTGCGGCGCGGGCGTCGTTGTCACAGCCTGCTAGCATAGCTTGTCGGGATCGGGCGGACAATCAGTTGGCCGGCATGGAAGCGGTCTTGATGGGGGGGATGGGCTTGTCGGAGGGCCGCTCCGTGCCCAGGTGCAGGCCTTCGGCGATGTTCCGCAGGAAGAACTTATAGGCCGTCTCGGTCGGGAAGGGGTAGGAAACCTCCTCGTCATAGAACCGGCCGTCTTCGATGCGGGCCTGGAAATTCAGCACCGGCGCCCGCGCCGCCCCCAGCAGCACGCCGATCTCGTACCGCCCGATCCGCTTGGCATCGGTGCTGCCCCGGATGTAGATGTTATAGCTGGAGCCGTCGAAGATCATCTCGTTGCTGGCCGAGCCGTCAGGGTTGAATTGGGCCGTGCCGGTCATGGTGTTGTAGTGGTAGGTCATCAAGTCCAGCCCGTGGAAGACGTTGGACATCCACTTGGGCGCCCCACGCCCGATCAGCACCCCGTCCTCGGTGATGGTCCGGGCGATTCCCACCGGCGCCGGGCGATACCGGCT
>PMYM01000014.1:23407-39647 GCA_003171235.1 Phycisphaerales bacterium
GAGCTGGAGGTTCTTGTCCATCATCGCCTCGCGCAGTTGGGTTCGGGTCTGCACGCGCGGATTGTCTTGGCGCAGGTCGGCCACGTACGTCCGTTCCAACGTGCCGCCGTTCAGGCCGCAGGCGTATGCGACGTTGTACTGCCCGTCGCGCGCCTGGGCCTTCAACAGCATGGCCTGGGGCTCGAACATGGTCTGCGTGGAGGGGTCCAGCGAGCGCAGGCGATCGATGCTCAGGGACAACTGCAGATCCATTCCCGCCTGGTGGGAGCGGACATAGCGGATGCCGGAGGCGGCCTGTGAAGCCAGCACCGCCAGCCTCTGGGCCGTCAGGCCCGGGGGTGTCTGCCTGGCCGGGGCGGAGGCGGTCTTTTGGCCCAAGCCCGGCTCCTTTAGCTGCGAAAGCCACTGATCCAGCTCCACTCCGTCCAGCAGACCCATGTGCATGTCCACCTTGCCCACCAGCGTGCCACAGGTGCGGGGCAGGTCGGCAAGGATGTAACCGTGGGTCTGGCCGACGGCAAATTCCAGCGCCCCCGCTTCCGCCCCGGCGCCGCCGCCGGTCCGGTCCGAAAGCCCCGTTGCCAGCCGCCCGATCGNNATGTCGTCGGCCAGGCCGACATCCCCCGCCGTAACCGTGCCGTTGAGGGAAACGCTCTTGCCGGCTAACTGCAGGCCCAGGTCACTTGCCGTCAGCGTGGCATACAAGAGCCGCCCAGCCTGGCGGCCCGATCGCTGGTACTGGGTATCCAGGAGCAATTTGCCGGAGGGGCTGTAAAGAGCAATGCCCGGGAAATACCGGCACAGGGCTCTGGCGTCGGCCACGCTCACCGCCAGGTGGGCTTCGGCCGGCGAGGCTTTGAGGAACGGCCACCTGGCGTCGCCGCTGATCTCGAAGGCGTCGGTTCGCAGCGAAAACCCGCGGCAGGAGAATTGGGCAAGGTCGGGCGGGAAATACATGGAGATATCGGCCAGGGCCTTGGCTCCGGCCGGCTTGCGGTAGGCATCCGGGAGGGAGACGGCCAGGTCCGTGCCGTCGGCGGCAATTTCAACGTCCAGGCCGTTGGCGGAGCCGGATAAGCGACCCCGCACGCCGATTGTGCCCTCCAGGCCGGAGCGAAGGATTTGCAGCCCCAACTCCGGGAACAGCGCTGGCAAGGTTGCCTCCGGCGCCAGGACAACCCTCGAGATGAATTCCAGATCTGCCCCGGCCACGCCCGGCGGGGGCCAATATTGGCCGGCCGGCAGCGGCTGGAACGGCCGCAATTGCACCTGCCCCTGGGCGCGGAAGTTGCTATTGCCCAGGCAGACGGCTAGTTCGCTCAGCCTGGCGGACTTCTCCGTCGCCTGCCCGCAGAGGCGCAGCCGCAGCGGCACGCCGGAGGCCTTGGCGC
The DNA here is from genome assembly GCA_003171235.1 of Phycisphaerales bacterium. Lineage (GTDB taxonomy): Bacteria > Planctomycetota > Phycisphaerae > SM23-33 > SM23-33 > FEN-1344. The sequence continues at coordinate 24,799 of PMYM01000014.1, forward strand.
CGCCGATGCCGGGGCGGCGGAAGGTCAGCCGATCAGCCTGGCAGACCAGGCTGCCCTCATAGTCCTGGCCGTTGCGTTGAAGCTGGACTTCAGTATCCAGCGACCCCCGCGGCTCCCAGGCGGCCAGAGCCTGCTCAAGCATCGGCGCTTGCCGGATGAATCGCTGGGCGTCTGCCACAGACAATTCGCCGCGAAAATCAAAACCATCGGCCAGGCCGGCTGAGGGGTACAGCAGCGCCGCATGCATCGTGCAACTGCCCAGGCGGGCTTCCAGCGACAGGCGATTGCGCCGCTGGGCTTCCATCTTCTGGTCGGCCAGGAGGTCCATTTCGATCGCGGCCGGCTCGCCAGGCGATTTCACGAAGAATGGCCCCAGGTCGAGCCCGGACTGACTGGCGGCGATTTGCAGGTGCAGCCGGCGCGCCCCCGCGCCGGCCAGGGCGTCAAAACGCCCGGTGACCGTCCCGGTGAGTTTGCCTTCCAGTTTGGCCAGCCCCGGCAGGCATCGCGAGAGGGTCCGCAAATCGGCCAGACGGAAAACGCCGCTCCCCGTGGCCACCGTCGGCAGCGACAGGATGGGCAGCAGCAGCGGCATAGCTTGGGCGGAAGAGGCGTCTTCGGTAAAGGCAATGCAGACGTCTTCCAGGCTGGCCGCCGCCTGGCCCACCAGCAGCCTCAGCCTGCCCTGCGAGAGCGAAAGCACGTCGGGACTGACCTGCCCGGAAAGCTGCACTTCCATCGGCAGTTCCACCGGCTTTTGAAACTGATTGCCCCACTCCAACTGCGTCCCCGGCGGCAGCGCAAATTGGGCCGACACCGCCAGGCCCCCTGCCTGCTGAATGGCCCATTGCCCCTCGCATTTCCCGGCTAGGCGAACATCCTTGGGCATGGCCGGACCCAGCAAGTCGCCCAGCGAGTCCAGCTCGTTTATCTCCCAGGAGCCGTGCCAGTCCAGCAACGCCAGGGCCCGCATCACCCAGCGGAAGCCGCCGGTCCGGCCGGCCTTGTCCCAGGCCCCCAACACGCTGCGGATGTTCTGCATGGCCCCGGCGCTGGCGAACCGGTTCTCGCCCAGTTGCAGTTGGGCCTTGTCGGCCGAGAATTGCCAGGTGAGTTTTTCCAGGTTGCCGCTGAAGTTGACCGTCAGCGGCCGGCGGGCGGGTTTGAGCGTTCGTCCGCTCAGGCTGATGGCGGCGGCGGTGGCGTCGGCCGTCAGGGCCATGCTCGATTGCTTCTCATCGCCGCGCAGGGTCAGCCCCACCAGGACGCTGCCATCGACATCCAGCCCGCCGGGCAGCGGCGCCGGCCCGCCCGATAACAAGGTCGCCACGGCCCGGGGATTCACCTGGCCCGACACGTCCAGATTGGTCACCGCCTCCCACCCGCCGCCCAGGAGGCGAGCCAGGCTCATCCGCCCCCGGCCGGCCAAGTCAACCCCCGGCACGCGCACCCTGAAACCGGTGACGTTCAGACTCGAGGCGCCGCCGGTTTCGGCCAGCGGGTCATACGAGGCCTGCAGGCTGATCTCGGCCAAATCCACCACCGGCAGGGACGGCCCCATCACCGGCTGGACGTCCAGGTCCTTGACCCACAGCGCCAGGCTGAAGTTATCCACCAGGCCAGTCTGGTCCAGTTGGCAGTCCAACTGCCCCGAGCCAGTGCCGCGGAACTGCTTGAGCGAAAGCCCCAGCAGCAGCGGCAGGTTCAACTGCTGCAGGTCGATGCCGGAAAAGCGGAAACTGCACCCGGCAACCACCGGGCCCTGCTCTGAAGACGACGCCAGCAGCGTCACCGGGGCCTCGCCCCCCTGCTGGATCAGCCCGGCCGACATGGTCAGCCGCCCGACATGCTCCAGGCGCCCGGATAGATACTCCAGGTCCGAGACATTCAGCCGCAGCAGCCGGTCGTGCCTGGGCAGTTCCAGTTCTATACTGGCGCTGCGGACGCTGAGGCGATGGGGAATTTTGTCCCGCCCGGTGGTCAGCCGCTGCAGGCTGGCCAGGTTGAGCTTGCCCTCGGGGCTGACGACGGCGTGAATGCGGGCACTGTCCAATTGTGCCCACTCGATCTGCCCGGTCCAGAGGTAGTGCAGCGGCGACAAATCGCATTGCAGGCGGCGAAGGTGGACCATCTCGCCGCCGCCGAACTCCTGGTCGCTGCCTAAACGCAGGTCCTCCAGGACCAGCCCACCTCCCCAGGAAAGCTCCATCTTCCCGATTTCCACCGGCGCCCCCAGCCGCCGGGAAAGCATCTCCTGGGCCTTGCGGGCCAGCAGTTGACGCGGGGCCCACCAGGGAAAGCTCATGTAAGCCGCCGCCAGCAACAGCGCCAGCAGCAGGCCGGCGCGCAAGCACACCTGCCACCATCGACGCCTGACCCGTCTTGGCTTACCGCCTTTCAACCGTCGGCTCCCTCGGACGAAGTTGTGATCTTATCTCTTCTGGCGGCCCGTTTGACCGGCCAATCTCAATTTTCTGCCCCAGGCACGCTCCCAGCGGTGAAGAATGCCATGGCGGGCAAAGGGCCAGGGAATTATGCCGACTGAATTGTCGGCGGCGTCATGTAGAATCGCCGGGTTGCCCGGCCGGCGCCCGGCTGGGGGGTTACATTCTGTTGAACAGACAATTGCCTTGCAGGTTTCCTGCGAGCCTTGAATACTATCATCGAAGGGAGCCACCGGACATGAAACATCATCCGCGCTCGCCCAGTATCCCCGCTGTTGGTCTCGTCGCCGCAACACTGCTGGGATTGACTCTTGCCTGGGGGCAGGAGCGGCCCGCCGCAGGGTCCCGCCCGGCGAACCTGGCGGGCAAAGCCGCACCGACGCGCGACGTGCCCTACGCCGCCACCACCAACCCCGCCCAGAGGCTGGACATCTACCTGCCCAAGAACGCCCCCGGCCCGTTGCCGGTGATCGTCTGGGTGCACGGCGGGGCGTGGTCATCCGGCAGCAAGTTTCCCTGCCCGGCCGGCAATTTCGTCAACCGCGGTTATGCCGTCGTAAGCGTTGAATACCGCTTCGCCCAGGAGGCGATCTTTCCCGCCCAGATCCAGGACTGCAAGGCGGCCATCCGCTTCCTCCGCGCCAACCATGAAAAGTACGGCTTGGACCCTGACCGCATCGGCGCCTGGGGCAGTTCGGCCGGCGGGCACCTGGTGGCCCTGCTGGGCACTGCCGGCGACTCCAAGGAATTGGAGGGCGATGGCCCCAACAAGGAATTCTCCAGCCGCGTGCAGTGCGTGGTGGACTTCTACGGGCCGACGGACATGCTGCAGATCAGCAACCTCCCCAGCAGGATTCAACACGCCACCGTCAACTCGCCCGAGGCCCGACTGCTGGGCGGCCTGATCGAGCAGCGCAAGGACCTGGCCCGCGCCGCCAACCCCATCATCTACATAACCAAGGACGCCCCGCCGTTCCTGATCATGCACGGCGACAAGGATGACCTGGTGCCCTTCAACCAGAGCGAGCTGCTTGAGGCGGCGCTCAAGCAGGCCGGCACAGAGGTAACGCTGTACAAGGTCGTCGGCGGCGGGCACGGCGGCTGGCGCGAACCCAAGGTGCAGCCCATGGTCGAGGAGTTCTTCGATAAGCACCTCAAGAACACCTCAACCAGCCGCCCTGTCGACCGGTCCGAATAGGACCTAAATGAACCGGCTGGCCACCGGCCCAACTGGCGGCTGAAGACTTATTACTCCGGGGTAAGGTCGTAGCAGGCCACGGCGTTGTCCAGCCGGAGGTACATCTTGCCGTCCACGATGGCTGGGGCGCTGCAGATGGCCTGGGTCAGCTTTGCCTTGCCCAGCAGTTCGTACTTTTCGGGATTGGCGCGGAAGTAAACGGTGGACTCCCCATCGGCCACGGCCACGCTGCCGCAGCCGCCCGACCGCATGCCTGATCCCGATTGTGAAGGCAGGGAGGTGCTCTTCCAAAGGAGCTTCGGCCCGCCCTTGGGTCAGGAGTCAGCCAAGGCGGGGCTTTGGGGGGCGATACCGTCGCGATTGGGGCCGCGGAACTGGGGTCAATCGGCGGCAAGGGTCCAACCGGCCAGCAACAATACCGTCAGCGTGACGATTCGCTTCATTGCGCACGTCTCTTAGGGAGGTACTTCAACCACGACAAGGAACCCACAACCGCCGTGGGCGACAGAACGTCTGTTTTCTCACGGCTTGAACACCGGACAAAGCCTCTTGTCCCGTCTTGTTTTCCGAAAATATTGGGCGGCCGGGTGCGTTGAATCCAGAATCAGGGTAAGAATACGCCAAGGCGGGCAAGTGTGTTTGCCTGCCCAAGACATCCAGGCATGCAATCAGGAGTTCGGGCGTGAGCGCACTGCAGCGTTACGGACGGGCGGGAATGGCCCTCAAGGCGGCTGTCGTCGGCGTGGTTGCGGGATGCTTCTTCCTGCTGGTCTGCACCGGCCAGGGCCAGTCGCTCAGGTCCACTACTTCCAGCCGGCCAGGAACCACCAGTGCAACCACCCAGGCACAGGTCTCTGAGAAAGACTTCATGAAGGTGATGGATCAGCATTGCGTGGGCTGCCATCGCAACCAATGCAAGAGCGTCCAGGATCTGGAGAAGGTGCATTGGCTGGTCCCGGGCAAACCCGAAGCCAGCCCGGTGTACAAGGTCATCGGGGTGCACAAGAACCCCAAGGGCATCTATCACAACATGCCGGCGGCGGACAAGCAGGTGATCTTCGATTTCATCAAGCAGATGAAATCGAACTGACCCGGCCGCAATCGCGCCAGCCTGGTAGCACAGGCGTCTCGCCTGTGTTCTTCCGAATTGACCCACCCGCACGGAAGTCGGCCTGGACGTTTTTGCCCCGCCGCGCGGGTAGGCGGGCGCTATTTCGGCTGCGTTGCCCCGGGCGGCTTCACATCTGCGTCTGCGTCCACCGCCACGCGGAAGGTCTGGCTGGCGTAGGTATTCTCCGTCTTCTCAGGGACCTGTTTGATTACGCGCGGGTTGGAAGGCATGAACTCCACATTGGACCCATTGTGGTTATACGCCCACAGGCCCCTGCCCCGGTGCTGGCCGCGGGCATTGCTGTCGTTGGGCGGGAAGAACTGGTCCACCTGGGGCGTGCGCGGATTGTAGAAACTGTTGTCGGCCACGAACTCCCACCACCCGCTGGCCATGTCGTATAAACCCCAGGCATTGGGCTGGGCGGACTTGACCGGCTTGACCATCCTGCCCGGCAGGCCGCAGTACTGGCTTTCGTACTTCTCCACCAGCGGCGGATTGGACGTGCCCACGCGGTTGGCGTATTCCCACTCGGCGTCCGTTGGCAGGCGGACCTTCCGGCCGGCCTTCTCCGAGAGAAGCTGGCAGAACTTGTTGATGTCCAGGATCTGCGGATTCTCCACCGGCAACTGCGGATCCTTGTGGAAGCTGGGATTGCTGCCCATGACCGCTTCCCAGATCTCCTGCGTGACCGGGCACTCGGCCATGTAGAACGGCTTGGTGAGCGTCACCAGGTGCGGGTACTCCTCCGGGAAACGCTTGTGCATGAAGAAGTACGAGCCTTCCTGGTACTTTCCGGCCGGAATCTTGTAGCACTTGATTGACAGCGTGTCGGAAACCTTCAGGGCCAGCGGCTCCTTGTCGGGCATGACGAGGGGCTTGTCGGGCTTGCGCATCTTCTCCGGATAAAGCGTGCCGAATTCCTGTTCGGTCACTTCCTTGACGCTGCTTACCGCCAGCCACTTGAAGCCGTCCTTCTCGAAGACCACGCCCTTAAGGGTACAGCCGGCGCTAGACTCGGTATGCCTGCGGGTATAGAACTGCTCGCCGGCTGGCGTGCCGCGGGCGATGTAGAACTTCAGCCGGCCTTCCCACTGGTCCAGGAGTTGCTTGCCGCCGTCGGCGTCCAGACCCTTGTCGGGGAAGTAGTCGGCCATGACCTTATCTATCTCGGCCTTGATCGTGGGCGAGCCGTCGATGGCGTAGATGCACACGATGTTGTGTTCAGGATGGTTGGGCTCGTCAGCCTTTGCTTTGGGAGCGGCTAGCGTAGCCCAGTTGCACATCAGGCTGCCGGTGATGGTAACTTCCTGTCCAGCCGGCATGGTGGTCAGGACCGGGGCGGTGGCCGGCACGCCGGCCGGAGCAGTGCCCGGCCTGGAGGTTTCCTGGGCCCAACTGCCGCACACGCACACGCCCATCGCCGCCACCAGCCCAAACGCCATCAGTCTATGCATGGTCAGCCCTTTCATTATGGCCAAAGACCCGGCTGTCGGTTCAGCAAGGCACTACTATAAACCAGTCAAGGCCGCCGGCGGTAGTGCGCAAAAAATGCCGCCCTCGGCGTTGGCCGAGGGCGGCAGCGAAGTTGCGGGAGTCACCTGGCGGCACGCAGATTTCGCCTTGGGAAATCAGCGTGCCCTACAGGCAATGCCTCAAGCAGCTAAGAGCCTTCCTTCTCAGCCGAGACCGTCGGTTCGGCCGGGGTGCCGGTGGTCATGAACTTCTCGCGCGGCACGATCCATATTTCCACCCGGCGGTTGGCGGCGTTGCCCTTGTTGCCGGGGGCATTGGGGGCCACGGGGTGATACTTGCTGAAGCCCATGGCCGACAGGCGGGCCTGGTCAACCCGGTTTTCGGCCAGCAGCTTGATCACCGCCAGCGACCGGTGAACCGCCAGGCCCCAGTTGGTGCCGTGCAGTTCCTTGGTTTCGGTCTTGGATAGCGGCATATCGTCGGTATGGCCGGCGATGTAGGAATTAAACGGCTGGAACTCCGCACGGTTGAGGTATTCCGCCAGTTTCTGCAAGGCCTTGGCCGCCTCGGGCTTGATCTCGGTGGAGCCGGGTGCGAAGGTCAGGTCGGCCTGCATCTGCAGCATTCCCAGCTTGGGGTTCCAGGTGAAGAAGCCGCCGCTTCCCTTGGCCAGTTCTTCCATGAGAGCGTTCTGCTCGGCCGGAAGGGCGGTGGCGCCTCTGTCGACGATCTTGGGTTCGGCGTTGGCCAGGACCTTGTACTTTTCCCAGAGGTCATTGTACTTGGCCATCTGGCTGTCGTTGGCATCCCGCAGTTGCTTGATTATGTCGTCCTTGTTCTTCGTCTGCGACGCCAGGAGGTTGTTCTGCTCTTTGAGGTTCTTGTTGTCCATCAGCGCCGTCTGGAGACGGGCGTTGGTGGAGTCGAGTTCCTGCCGGGCGATACGCGCAGCCGTGACCGCCTTGTCGTATTCGTCCTTGGAAACGCAACCGGTAGACGCCGCCGCCAAGGCCCCAAACAACGCTACCGCCGCTACCCACTTGCCGCTCATCGTGGTTCCGTCCTTTCTGCTGTCCCAGTCTCCGCCTGCCCACGCCGGGCCAAGGCGGTAGTATGCACACGCGTCCGTGCCGTCTGCCCAACGCCGGCGGCTAGGAGCCTATTCTCTGCAATGCGGCGGCGCGGCTGGCCATGTTCTTGCCGATGGCAAAGCCCACGCCCGCCAGAATTCCGCACACCACCACGCCGACCACCAGGAATATCGCCAGGTTATTCTGCATGGCCACCAGGAAATCCGGCACCATGTCCTGAATGACGGCCACGCCGACCACGCCGATTACCATCATCAGCAGGCAAGCGCCCACCACCATGCCGGAAAAGGCGCCGCTGGCGGCGTCGGCCTCCTCCACCACCGTGGGAGGCTCGATGACCATGGGCGCCTCGGACGAGATGGAGGCTTCAGTCATGTTGGCGACGCCGCTGGAGGGCGCGGTATCGACGTCGATGTGGTCGAGCACTTCGCCCAGGCTGGTGTCGTCGCTTTCGCGCGTCAGGTCCAGCAGGCCCGAGCCGCTGCCCACGCCCTCGACGCTGACCTGCTCATCGACGCTGGGGGCGATGGCGGTCTTGGCCATGGGGTCGGCCGCCACTTCCAGGTCTTCCTCGTCAAAGATGCTGATGCCATCGGAGGTGATGACGGTGTCTTCCTTGCCCGGGGGGAGGGGCTTGCCGGTGTCGGACAGGCTGATGGCGTCGCGCGTGCCGCTGTCGGCCGGCGTGAGCACCACTTCGCCGCTGGACTGGCTGGCGCGCTGGGCGCCCAGCTTGTCCACTTCCTCGACCTTGAACATCCGCTTGGGGCCGTCGGCGTATGCCCGGAGCTTGCCCTCTTTCCGCCAGGCGTCCAACTGTTCGCGGCCGACGCCCAGCTTGGCCGCCGCTTCATCTTCAGTGTAGTACATCTTGGCCATGTCACTTGCTCCTTGGGCCGGCGGGCCGACTGCAACCGTGTCGTCCCTTACGGCCTGGTTGTGGTTGTCCGGAGACGGCGGGCGTCCTGCACCAGCTTCTCGATCTCGGCCGGCTCCGGCTCGGTATTGTACGAGTCTAGCTGGCGGTCGAACAGGCAGGTGCGGGCCGCCACCAGCCGCAGGCGGCGCTCATTCACCAGGTACTGGTACACGCATATTGTACTGTTTTGCGAATCAACAAGATACAGGCCGTAGGTCTCGCGCGAAAGTTGCCCGGGCACGACGTACAGCGAAGAAGCGCCGGTCGGCGCCGCCTGGCCTGCCGCCGGCGAACTTCGCAGCAATTCCACCGCCAGCCCGCCGGCCAAGCCCGCCAGCAGCACCGTGGTTATCCAGAAAACGCGGCCTACACTTGGCATTATACTTCCGCCGCCCAGAGGCTTGTCTTGTGCCTTGCCCATCAATATCCTCCGGCAGATTATAGTTATCCCCCTGCCCCTGGCAAGCAATTTCGGCCTTTCCATAACGGATGAAAGCACGCGCCCGCTCGGGGGCCCCCGGCAAGCCTGCGCCTCAGTCACAGCGGGGCGATCTGGGGGCTCAGGCATAGCTGTGCAATCCGCCCATCAGGTAGTTTACCCCCCACCAGGTAAAGAGCATCGCCAGGCATCCCACCACCGACAGGGCGGCCGTCCACGTCGCCCGTGCCGACGGCGCCGACACCTGCCGCAGGTGGATGATGGCCACGTACACCAGCAGCGTCATCAGGGCCCAGGTTTCCTTGGAATCCCAGCCCCACCACCGCCCCCAGGACAGGTCGGCCCAATACGCCCCCAGCACCACCCCCACCGTCACCAGGAAGGTGGCAATCCGGATGAGCGCCAGGTTGGCTTGGTCCAGCCGTTCGGGCCAATCGGGAGAGGGGGCCTGGGCATGTTGTTCTGCCACAGCAGCCTGTTCGCACTCTTGGGCCACAGCGGGTATTTGAGCCTCCGGCATGTTTTCCACGGATGCCTCGGCAACCTGCGCTGCCGGCATGGCCGCCTCCGGCGGCCTGGGCGGAATCGGCAGGAGGTTCTCCAGGCGGCGGAAACGCCCGGGCTTCGCCAGGAATTGCCTGCCTGTGTAAATCAGGTATGCCAGCGAAACAATCAGCGACATGGCGATGGCGGAATACCCCAGCATCAGCGTGGCCACGTGGTAGCCCAGCACCGGCGAGACCAGTATTTGCCCGGGGGCGGCGATGTCGGCCTTGACCGGCCCGGGCTGGATCATCAACACCGCCAGCGCCGCCATGGCGAAAGCCGCCGCGGCCATGGGCGGCACGCGCGTACGCAGAATCGCCCCCAAGGCTAATCCCAGCAGCACCGCAAACAGCACCGCCGCCAGCAGCGTCTCATACTGGTTGGTCAGCGGAGGCAGCGACCAGCCGCGATGGCTGATGATCCACCGCGCCGCCGCCGAGGCCGCCAGCACCGCCCCCGCCGCGACCAGGCTGGCCGTGCTCAGCCGGGCCGCCCATCGCCGGCTGGCCAGGGCCGCTCCCGCCAGCGACAGCCCCAAGAGGGCCATCGCCAGCCAATATCCTTTGAAACGGTTGTACTGCAGTTCCATGCCCGCCCGCCAGGCCGGTAGTGCGCCCCCGCCCGCCCGCGCCGCGAAGTCCTGCCGGATCTGTTCCAGCAGGCGGTTGACCTCGCCGGCGTCGCGGCTGCGCCAGGCCTTGCCCAGCAGCATGAAGTTGCCCAGCTGGTCGCTCATCCACTTGCTGATCTCCGCGCCCAGGGCCTTTTGCGCGTTGGCGTCGGTGGCGTCGAAGAGCCCTTCGGGCGGGATATACCCCCCGCTGGCCGGGTCAAGCGGCACGATCCGCCAAGCAGGCAGGATGAAACTTTCCGCCCGGGCGCGCAGCGCCTGGACCGGCCTGGCCAGCTTGTCCTGCGAGACCAGCACGCTCAGTGATTGGAAAAGCCAGCCCAACTGTTGAATGTCCACCTGCTCGCGCACCGCCCGGCCGGTCTTGGCCAGGAAAATAACCTCGTTGAATTGAATCAGGCCAAGCGGCGGCAGGCGACCCGTCCGCTCAAGCTGCTGGCGCAGCGGCGGTGAATCTATCGTCGCGGCCAGCATCCGCCGCAGGCGAGAGTCCCCCACCGCCACCAGCGGCTTGTTGAGATAAGCGCCGGCGTTGAAATACAACTCCAGGAAGGTGAATTCGGGACTTGTGCCCTCAATGCTGCAATCGCCGTACAGCCCGGAAACGTGCTGCCTGGCGAGGGTGTCGAAGATGGCAATGCGATCGGGCACTTGCACCGGCAGGCGCTGCCAGCCATCCAGGCGGACCTGGCGGGCGAAATCCAGCGTCGCCTGGTCGAATATCTCGCCGGCGGCAAGAACGTCCGCGCACAGCAGAATCGCCAGCGTTATGGCCGCAAATCGTTTCATGCCCGCATCTCCCTCCGCAGCAGCAGCGGCTTGAGCCAGAAGGAATACGGCAGGGCGACCAAAACCAACAAGCAACCGGCCCAGATGGACCACAGGCCCGGGCGGGTCGTCACCTGGTAGTACATTTCCAGGGGCCAGTTGACATCGCCTGCAAACACGCGGAGGGGCCCCAGGTCGGCCGGCTGGTTCAGCCGGCATTGCCGCGGTGCGCCCAGCTTGTTGTCGGGGCCTATGGGCGCCAGCGTGGAGATAACCTCGCCGGTGGGTTGGCCGCTGGGACCCTCCGCGGGTTGCACCTGGGTGACCGCAAACGGCACGGGCAACCTCCCAGCCTGCGGGGCAAAGGCCAGCGACAGTGCCCGCCCGCCCCCCAGCGGCAGCGTGTTGAACGGGGAGAATGCCTCAGGCCCAGCCAGCACCGGCTGGTACATCACCCAGACCGGTCCTTCCCACTGATCCAACTTGACCTGCACGCGCAGGGCCGGGCGGGCCAGCGGCCCCCCTCCGGGCCTGGGCGCCAGGGCCAGGTAACTTCGCTCCATGAAACGCTGGACGGTCAACTTCAGTTCCCGCCCGCCCAGCGTCAGGGCAAACTCCTGAGCGAGCTGGTACTTGCCCTTGCGCCGGCCGCCGTCGGCCTGCGCGACGGTGTACTCGCCACGCGGCCAGATGGTCAGCGTGTCCTTGCCCTTGACCGCCTTGGGCTGGGGCGGGCTGGACCACTCGACAGGCTCCAGCACGTTTATGGCGTACTGCGCGCGCTCTGCCTGGCGGGTCTGCGCGTAGGCGTTGGAGACGACTTGCCCCTGGGTCTGCTGGCCGTCGCGCACGAGCAGTTCGGCGGCGGTGGCGACGGCCGGCCCGTCGTCGCGCCACTCCAAGTCCGGCAGGGCCGAGGGCATCAATTCCGCCGGCGTAAGCGAGACGTTCTTGTCGGGCGACTGTAGCGGCTCGGCCTGCAGAGTTCCGGCCTTCAGCCGCCCCAGCGGGTTCTGGGCATGGCGGACCTGGCCCGAATCGCTTTGCCATACGTACAGGGCGGCGGTGCCCTTAATGAAGAAATGTTCGACCGCGGCGAACGGCTGGGTGGCGCTGGGTCGCCCCGCCACCGCCAGGCCCGAAACGCTGCGCGTGGCATACATGGCCGACCCCACCGCCAGCACCACCACTCCAAAGTGGGCCAACCAGGCCCCCAGGTGGGCCAGCCCCGGCCGCAGGCGATACAGCGTCGCCACCAGGATGTTGGTAATCAGCAGGCCCAGCAGCAGCTTCAGCGGCCAGGCGGCGTACAGGTCAAACCGGCAGAGCCACCGCTCGGAGGCTTCAGGCGGAGAGAGGAAAGTCGCGGCCCCCAGGTAGATAAACAGCGCGCCCAGCAGCACCAGCCCCGTCCAGGTGCCGCCGGCAAAGGCAATCACTTTATCAAGCGATGATCTGTCCTTACTCATTGCCCGCCACAATAGCAGTTGACGCTCGCGGCGGGAAGAGATTGTCGAGGTGGGGTCAAAGCGAGAGGCTAGTCAGGCTTCTGACCTCTGGCCTGTGCCCTTTCAGGCTGCGACGGCCACCGGAGCCGTGGCGGCCGAGACTGCCCAGTTGACGCTGTCAAACTGTATGCCGACGCGGTAGCCCTCGCTGAGCTTCTGGCAGCGGACCACGCTGGCGTAAACCTGCCGGCGCCGGCCTTCGGGGTGCATGGGCAGGCAGAGCAGGATGCGCTGGCCGGGATACAGCGGCCGGTCGGAAATCGCCCCCAGGCCGCTGCGCGAAATGTCCACCATGTGCAGCGTGTCCTTTATATCGCCCTCGGGGTCCATGCGGATGCCGTGCAGTACCATGCTCAACTGCGCCCGCGGATGGCGGCGACGTTCCGGCGGCTGGTAACGGTTGCGGTCAACGCTCAAGTCCATCATGGTGTGTTCTCCTGGAATCTCACCCCTCCTATCGGTTGTTAATTTGGGTAACTTGAGAGTTTTAGAGGAAATAATCGGGAATTAGGAGATATGCCTAGGAGATAGCCACCGGCAGCGCGAACGGCGCGAACCGGAGAAGAAAGGGTGAATCGGTTAGTCGGTTTATCCGCTAATTGGAGTTGGCGATTCAGCAGTTCCTGTCTAATCCCCTGATCACCCGAATCACTGATTGACCGATTCACCGATCAACTTCTTTGCTCACGCTGTTCGTGGCTATTCCTTGGGTTCCCGACCATGTAGAATTCCGGGCGATGTCCGACAAGCAAGGCATGGTGGTGCTGGTGGGCGCTGGGCCGGGGGATCCCGGGTTTATCACCCTGGACGGCCTGAACTGGCTGAGGCGGGCAGAGGTGGTGATATACGACCGCCTGGCTGACCCCCGCCTGCTGGAGAACTGTCCCTCGTCGGCCCAGCGAATCTATGTAGGCAAGACGCCCGACCCCGCCGGCCAGGACCAAGAGGCCATCAATCGTTTGCTCATCGAGCATGCCCGCGCCGGGCGGCTGGTGGTGCGGCTCAAGGGCGGCGACCCATTGGTCTTCGGGCGCGGCGGCGAAGAGGCCGGCGCCTTGCGCCAGGCCGGCATCGACTTCCGTATCGTGCCGGGGGTGACCGCCGCCCTGGCGGCCGCCGCCTGCGCCGGCATCCCGCTGACCGACCGCCGCCTGGCCAGCTCGCTGGCCCTGGTAGCCGGGCGCGAAGACCCTGCCAAGCCCCAAAGCTCCCTGAACTGGCGGGCCCTGGCCGGCATCGACACCGTGGTCTTCTACATGGGCGTGACCGCATTGGACTCCATCGCCGCCAACCTGGCCGCCGCCGGGCGGGACGCCCATACCCCCGCGGCCATCATCACCGCCGCCGGCTCGCCCAGCCAGCGGGTGATAGTCACGACACTGGGACAGTTGCCGCAGGCCGCGGCCGGACAGCAGGTCCGCCCGCCGGCGCTGATCATCGTCGGCCAGGTGGTGGGCCTGCGCGAGCAGTTGGCCTGGCTGGAGCGGCTGCCGCTTTACGGCCGGCGGATCATCGTCACGCGGACGCGACGGCAGAACTCGGAATTGTCGGCCCGGCTGGCGGAGCTGGGGGCCGGGGTGTTGGAGGCGCCGGCCATCGAGATCGCACCCGTGACGGACACATCCGCCATCAACGCCTGCCTGAATCGCCTGGGCGAGTACGATCTTGTCGCCTTCACCTCGGCCAACGGCGTTGCCGCCTTCGCCGAGCATTGCCGCCGGCTTGGCGTCGACGGGCGGGCCCTGGCCTCGGCCAGAATCGCCGCCATTGGTCCGGCCACGGCCGAGGCGCTGGAACAGTTGTTCCTCAAGCCCGACGTCATGCCCGATACCTTCACCACCGAGGCACTGGGAACCGCCCTGGCCAAATTGTTCCGCGGCGAAGGCCAGGAGAAGTCCCAGCAACCGCGACCCAGGAAGGTGCTGCTGCCCCGGGCGGACATCGCCACCGACACTCTGCCCGAGCTGCTGCGCCAGGCCGGCGCCCAGGTCGACGAGGTGGCCTTCTACCGGACGCTCTGCCCCGACTCCCTGCCGGCCGATGCCGCCGGAGCCCTGCGCGACGGGGCGGTGGACTGGATCACCTTCGCCTCTTCATCCTGCGTAACCAACTTCCTGGCCTTGCTCACCAAGAGCGGACTGGCCATTCCGACGGCCACCCGCCTGGCGGCCATCGGCCCCGTGACCGCCGAGACTCTCCGCCAGGCCGGTCTGACCCCCCACGTCATTGCCAACCCGTACACCATCCCCGGCCTGGTGGACGCCATCGTGCGAGCCGAGATCGGCGGGGTGTGATTGCGGGTTTGAGAGTGGTTGGCGGGTGGCATGGTCACGCTTCTTTTCGCGTGACCATGTTTAGCCCTCCGCTGACGAAAGGCTCTTGCCACGCCGTTCATTCATCCGCAATAGCCCAACGGTGTGGAGTTTCATCGATATCCATTCTCATGTCACGCCACTCAACAGTATACAGAGGCTCTTCCGGGTAGTCGTTCAAAACCAAGGCCGCCTGCTCTCCGCCTACAAATGCATACCACCGTGGCTCATTGGGCACTTTGGTCCATTCCAGCCGCATCGTAAGGAGTTCTTCTATCATCATGATGTGTCTCAGTCTGGTAGGGCGAGTGGCTGCTGGGCCGCTCGCGCAATCCGGGCCTTTGTTCACTCTATCCACGGCTGCTCCCGCAATCCCAACAGGCCGGCTCCTTTCGAGCCGCCATCCTAC
>PMYM01000099.1:0-10305 GCA_003171235.1 Phycisphaerales bacterium
ATGTGTCCGGACTGTTCACATGCTTGCCCGACAATAAGCGGTGCCTGGCTCAGAGAGAAGTCGGGCAGGCATGCCCGACCTACAGACTCGCGCACGGCCGAGACGGCCGTGCAACTCATGGGCAAGATGCCCATGCCACTTTTCACTCCTGCCGGGCGCGGCGGCTGGCGACCAGTTCGTCGCGGCGGGTCTTGGCGGCCTGGAGGTAGCGGGCGATGCCCGGCCCATCATCGCTGGCCAGCAGCCCACCCAGCCGCTTGAGCTGGCCTTGGGCGCGTTTCAGGCTGGCCAGCACGGCGGCGCGGTTGGCCAGCAGGATCTGCCGCCACATTTGGGAATCGCCCGAGGCGATGCGGGTGGTGTCGAGGAACCCCGGCCCGGCAACCTTGAGACTCTCCTGGTCCTGCAGGGCCACCAGCAGCGCCGCCAGCACGTGCGGCAGGTGAGACACGGCCGAGACCGCCCGGTCGTGCCGGGCTGGGCTCATCCGCAGCGTCACCGCTCCCAGCGATTGCCAGAACTGCTCCACGCGGGCTGTCAAACCGGGCGAAGTCCTGGGTGTGGGCGTCAGTATGCAGGCAGCGTTGGCGAACAGGTCCGCCCGGGCGAATTCCGGGCCCTTGCGTTCCCCGCCGGCCATGGGGTGGCTGCCCACAAACCGCGCCTTGGGCCCCAGGATGCGCGCCACCTGCCGCACTGCCGGCCCCTTGACCGAGCCCACGTCCGTCAGCACCGCCCGGGCAGGCAGGCAATCAGCCATGCGACGGAGGTTGTCTTCGTAGGCTTCAAGCGGACTGGCCAGCACGACCAGGTCGGCCCCGGCCAGGGCATCGGCGTAGTCCAGGCTGGCGCGGTCGATGGCCCCGATGGCCAAGGCCTTGTCCAGCGAACTGCGCCTGCGCCCCAGGCCCACCACGCGCACCGACTCGTCAGCCGCCTTGGCCGCCAGACCCACCGACCCGCCCAGCAGGCCCACGCCGACGATCGTGATTTGCGAAAAACCTTTCATGCCGGCCATAACTTAGCACAACCCGCCCGGCAGTTGTAGGGCGTGCAACTTTGTTGCACGCGCAATCCCCTCCGGCTCACCATTTCCGGCCGGAGCGGGAGCCCCGGCGACAAGTTCACCGGGTAAACGGAGGCAGGGCCGTGATGGGCCTGGGGATTGGTCCGGCCTGCCGTTGACATTTGCCTTAATTGCCATGCGGACAGCCCGCCCTCCGGTCAAACACTCCGCCTGGCAAAGGGTTACTATCCAGAGCCCAGCGCCGTCGGAAAAGTTCGCACAGGTTGCCCGCATGCACCGCCGGCAGTAGCATATAGCCGGCATTTGTGAAGGGAGCGGCATGGCTGACCTTATGGAAGACATCAAGCTGCTGATACGCACCCGGCACGCCATCGTCACCATCGAGACGGTGGAGGAGAGTTTCGCCGCCCGCACGGTACGCGAGGCCGGGGGCGAGATGGGGCGGATGGTCCTGGAGTGGTCCATCAGCGACGGCCTGCGCTCCAGCATGCCCACCGCCGGCGACATGATCGGCGGCACCGATACCCTGCTGGGCGCCTTAAAGTACATGCGTTTCAACGATTCGCCCCACGTCTACACCCTCAAGGACGCCCTGCGGCACTTGTCCGACGCCAAGACCGAGCGCGTGCTGCGCGACATGGCCCTGGAGAGCACCGTCGGCGGGCGGACGGTCTTCATGATCGACCCGGGTGGCGAGTTGCCCCAGACCCTCCAGCCGCTGGCGGTGCCGTACGACCTGGCCCTGCCCGACCAGAAGGAGATCACGCAGATCGTCCGCCAGACGGCCAAGGAACTGACCCAGTACGGCAGTCTGCAGGTGGAACTCACCCGGCATGAGCAGGAGCAGTTCATCTCCAACCTGCGCGGACTGACGCGACGCGAAGTTGCGCAGGTGGTGGCCGACGCCCTGCTGGGCAAGGGCAAGCTTTCGAGCGAGGACATCGCCCGGGCGGTCGAGGCCAAGCGCGCCCGCCTGCGGCAGACGGGGGTGCTGGATTACATACCGCCGCCCGAGACGCTGCCTTCCATCGGCGGCATGGACAACCTGCGGAAGTGGCTCTCCCGCCGGGCCGACGCCTGGAGTTCACAGGCCAAAACCTTTGGCCTGGACCTGCCCAAGGGCATGCTCATGCTGGGCGTGCAGGGCTGCGGCAAGAGCCTCATGGCCCGCTTCGTGGCCGCCGAGTGGAAAATGCCCCTCCTGCGGCTGGACGTGGGCGCCCTGTACGACAAGTACGTGGGCGAGACCGAGCGCCACCTGCGGACGGCCTTTGCCGTGGCCTCGGCCATGGCCCCGTGCGTGCTGTGGATCGACGAGATCGAGAAGGCCTTCGCCGGCGCCGGGGCGGGGCCCGACGGCGCCCGCACTGACGGCGGGCTCTCGCAGCGGATGTTCGGCATGCTGCTGACCTGGATGCAGGACCACAAGGAGCCGGTCTTCATCGTGGCCACGGCCAACGACGTTTCCGCCCTGCCGCCCGAACTGATGCGCAAGGGGCGGTTCGACGAGATATTCTTCGTGGACCTGCCCGACGGCCCGGCCCGCCAGGACATCTTCATAATCCACCTTACCAAGCGCCAGCGCGACCCCAAGAAGTTCGACCTGGACGGGCTGGTGGCCTCCTCGGAGGGCTTCAGCGGGGCGGAGATCGAGCAGGCGGTGGTCTCGGCCCTGTATACCGCCTTCGCCGAAAAACGCGACCTGACCAGCAAAGACCTACTGGAGGAGTTGCAGGCCACCCGCCCGCTGTCGGTGGTCATGGCCGAGAAGGTAAGCACCCTCCGTGCCTGGGCCGCCGACCGCTGCGTAAGGGCGGATTGAAACGGGGCAGGCGCCCTTGACAAAGAAACGCACCTCGACCAGCAAAAAGCCCACGGCAGGCCTGCCGTGGGCTTTATAACTCCACACTTCGCACTTTCGCATTACTTCTTCTTGGACCGCACCTCTTCCTTGATGCGCTGGATGTGCCCGCGGCCAAGGGCCTTGACCTCGCAGCCCAGCTCGAAGTAGCGGCGAATCTTGTCGTCGGCGAGCACGCCGAAGCAGTCGATCACGGCGATGGGGCCGCCGGCCCACTTGACCACCTCGTCGGGCGAGAGCTGCAGGTAGGGGGCGTGGCGAACGGCCAGCACCAGGGCGTCAACGCCCTTCAGGGCCGCGGCCAGGTCCTTCTGCACGCGAATGTTGACCAGGTCATCCTGGTTGCGGAAGAATCGCGCCCAGGAGTGGCCGGGGGCGGGGTAGGTATCCTGCTGCTCCAGTTCGTACCAGTGGTCCACGTACGGGTCGTGCACGCCCAGCTCGGCCCCCATCTCGGTAAGCTTGCGGACGACCATCTCGCTGCCGGAGTAGCGCGTGTCGCCCACGTCCTCGCGGTAGCTCGCGCCGGCCAAAAGCACCTTGCTGCCGGCGATGTACTTGCCCATGTTGCGCAGGGCGTCGCGCGCCAGCTCGGCCGCGTGCAGCCCGCGCGTGTCGTTGATGTCGATGGCCGTGGGCGTGAGCTTGAAGACGCTGTCCTGGTCCTCAAAGCCCAGTATGTGCTTGTACGCCCAGTAGCCCAGCCCGCCGTCCTTGGGCAGGCAGTAGCCGCCGATGCCCGGGCCGGGGAAGATCATGTTGCTGTGCGTGGGCCGCATCTTGATGGCGTTGACCACCTTGATGATGTCCACGCCGTTGCGCTCGGCGAAGAGGCTCCACTCGTTCATGAAGGCCAGGATGGTGGCCCGGTAGCTGTTCTCGACGATCTTGGTGGTCTCGCTCTCGATGGGCCGGTCCATCACCGTCAGCGGGAACTGCTCGGTGTTGAGCACCTGGGTGAGGAACTTGACCACCCGCTGGCGAGCCTTGGGGCTGCAGCCCGAGCAGACGCGCCAGAAGTCGCGGATACTGGAGACGTACTGCCTGCCGGGCATGACGCGCTCGAAGGAATGGGCCAAGAGCGGCGCCGACTTGATGCCGCGGGCGGCGAAGGCCTTCTTCATGATGGGGTAGGCCACGAACTCGGTGGTGCCGGGGGCCACGGTGGTCTCGATCAGCACCAGGCAGTTGGGCTGGATCTTCTCGCCGATGGTCTTCATGGTCGCTTCCAGGGCGGCCATGTCGGCCTCGCCGTCCTTCATGTTGCCCAGGGCGTGCTTGGTGTAGTCGCACTGGACGTCGACCACGACGCAGTCGGCCAGTTTCAGGGCGTCGGGGTTGTAGGTGGCGATGAGGGTTTTCTTGTCCTTGACGCAGCGGGCGATCATGGGATCGACCTCGGGGTCCTCGGCCTTGACGGGCGACTGGCCGCGGTTGAGCAGGGGTATCTTCCAGTAGCTCCGCGAACTGGGTCGCTGGCAGCCGATGACGAACTTGGCGGGTTTGCCGGTCTTCTTGTCGGTGGTGTCGGCGATGATGGCGGCCATCACCGCCCCGACGAACCCTACGCCCATGACCACCACCACCTCCTTGCCTTGCTTGCGGGCGGCGTCGGAGAGGGCCTGGACGCGGGAGAATTCGGCGGCGTACTCGCCCTTTTCGGGGATGGCGAATTTCTCGCCGGAGGGATCGACTGAATACTGTGCCATGGGTTCTCCTGGTTTTTCGGGTTCAACGGCCGGGCATTGTAGACGAATCTGGGGCTGACGACAAAGAGACTTCGGCTTTCCGGCCATGCCGGTTAAATGCATTTATCTGTAACCGCCAGGCCCTGAGGGCTCACTATGCTGGCAGGACTGGCTTGCCAGCCGGCCCGCTGGGAGAAGAGCCATGAGACAAACGATGAAGAGCGCGATACTTGCGGCGGTGCTGGTGCTGGCCGGCCAGGGGGCCTGGGGCCAGGTTCCCCCCGACAGCCAGTTGGCCGCCGTCCCCCCTGCCCAGTGGGCCGACCCCGTCGACGGCATCTACAACGCCCAGGACGACCAGCAGGCCATTGCCGCCTACCAATCCGCCCCGGACAAGACCGACCTGGAACTCAACCAGGCCTTCGTGCAAAGGTTGGTGGAGCTGGGAATGCCCGAGAAGGCCCTGGACCAGGCCAAGATCGTCCTTGCCGCATCGCCGGCTGACGGCCTGGCTTCTGCCGTCATCGCCTTCAACGACGCCCGCCTGGGCAACATGGCCGAGGCCGTCGCCGGCATTACCCTGGCCGCCAGAAGCTTGCCTGACGATGAGTTCGTGGTCCGCACCGCCGCCCAGCTTGCCGCCTGGCTGGACCAGAGGCCCGCCGGCGTCCAGATTCACGACGCGGTGGTCGAGGCCTTTGACGAGATGCGCCAGAAACTGGCCGGCCAGAAGACCTTCGCCGATGCCTACACCGAGGCTCAAACGGCATACAAGGAATTGGCCGCCGCCCAGGCGCAAACGGCCCCCGTCGCCGGCGCCTATGACCAGGCCGCCCCGGCCCCGGTCGCCCCGGCCCCGGTGGACTATAGCACGCCCCCCGTCACCGTCGTCAATGACACCTACGTCTATGACACTGTTTATCAGAATTACTACCTGCCGCAATGGTACAGCTCCTGCATGATGTTGCCGGCCGCCCCGGCCTACGGCTATGCTCTCCCCGCCTACGACATCTTCGGCTGGGGAATGTTCTATGGCGGGGGCGGCTGGTCGTCGGGCTACGGATATGGCTACGGCGATTATTGGACGCCGGGCCTGGTGGTCTTCGTGGGGCACTTCCATCACGGCGGGGTGTACATCGGCCATTGCGGCCATCATGAAGTGATCGTTGACCGCGGCCGGGACATCTATGTCGGCCATACCCGCACCGAGTATGTCGGCCGGAATCGCAACGTGATCATCGAAGACGCCCACCGCGTCCACCGCGGCGATGACGGGCGGCGCGTGGCCGATGCCCGCCCGCAACGGCTGGAAATCGCCGGCGGGCGCGTGGTTGACCGCACTCCGCGAATCAATGACCTGCTGGCCCGCCCAACCCACGACCGCAGCGACCGGCTGGCCCAACAGGACCGCAGCCTCGGCCAGACCCCGCGGCAGACCATTTCCAACAGGACCGCCACCCTCAGCGGCCCTGTCCGGCCTCAACCGCTTGGCACTGACGCGACTGGAAGAACTCCGACCCGTACTACCGCCGTCAATCCTGCCCCTACCGACATTCGTAACCGGCGAGAGGCCGTTGACACCCGCACGCCCGTGCTTGCCACCCCG
The DNA here is from genome assembly GCA_003171235.1 of Phycisphaerales bacterium. Lineage (GTDB taxonomy): Bacteria > Planctomycetota > Phycisphaerae > SM23-33 > SM23-33 > FEN-1344. Next base: position 6,183 of record PMYM01000099.1, read on the forward strand.
ACCAAGCCGGATAGCCGCATCACGGTTGGTCAGCCCCAGCCTATCACGCGCACCCGCCGCGATGCCGCCGACGGCACACGGACAGCCCTTACGGACCGACCGCGAGCGACCAGCATCCTGCCTGCCGCCGGCCCGGTCCGCAGCGACGCCCCCGTCGCCGTCCGCACACCGTCTTCCGGCGGCAGGAGCGATATCGCTCTGGCCACGCCGGCGCCGGCAGTCACCGCCCGGCCGGAGACCCCCGATGTCACCATCATCCCCGGCCCGCGAAGCGATACCTCTGTGGGCCGATCGAACGACACCCCAAGGACCAGGACCGCGACTGACCGCCCGACGGGCATTGCCGACAGACCTTCACCCCCCGTCACCACAGTGGTCAATCCCAATGCCCCGGCGGCCCGGCCACAGATTCAACTCCCGCCGACGGATGTGGCCTCGACCGACAGAACCCGCACGCGCACGCGGGTTGAGATTCCCGACTGGGCCCGGCCCGGCGCCCAGCCCGCCCCGGCTGCCCCTTCGGTCCGCCAGCCTGCTCCGCCGGCCACCGTCATAACGCCTTATGTCGATACGCCGCCCCCGGCAGTCCGTCCCACCGCGCCCCAGCCGATGCCTTCGGTCCGAAACGTGCCGATCTATTCCCCGCCAGCGCCCGATAGGGTGATGCCGTCAACCCCGTCGGCTCCGCCAATGCGCGTGTCGCGCCCGGTCATCGACGCCCCCGCTCCGGCCAGCCCGGCGCCCCGGGCGCCCTCCCGCTCGGCCGACGTGGACGTTTCACCCCGTGCCAGCCGGTCGGATAGCTACGCCAGCCCGGCGCCCCGGGCGCCCTCCCGCTCGGTTGACGTGGACGTTTCACCCCGTGCCAGCCGGTCGGATAGCTCCGCCGGCCCGACGGCCGGACGCGACGGCCCCGTCGGCGCCGCGCCTTCGAGCGATTCATCCGACCGCGCCGACCGCATGGACCAGCACCGCGGCCGGTAAGTTGCCCGCTGCACCAGGCCCACGGATTACACCCGCGAGATGAAACACGCGAAGACGGAAAGGACTCCGGTTTGAAAGGGGCCTGGCTGACGCCAGGACGTGAACAACCGCTTTCCTTCGCCTGATTCGCTCCGCCGGTGTAATCCGGGGACATTTTATTCGCGCTCCCAGGATTCCCCCGCCCTCCCTGTATAATCGCACTTGAAAGGAGCGTCCATGCGCACCGTGGAGCTTGGCCGCAGCGGGTTGAAGGTCTCGGCAATCGGATTGGGCGGGGTGCAGTTTTCCAAGGTATCGGCTGCGCAGGTCAAGCGCGTCATCGGCGCCGCCCTGGAGGAGGGCATCAACTTCCTGGAGACCGCCTACGGCTACTTCGACAGCGAAGAGAAGATGGGTCCGGCCTTGCGCGGGCGGCGCGACGGGCTGGTGCTGGCCTCCAAGACCTGGATCCGCGACGGGGCGACCTTCGCTCAGCACATGGAGACCAGCCTGCGCCGGCTGGGCACAGACTGCATCGACCTCTACCAGCTCCACGGCGTGGACAGCCAGGCCGACATGGACGCCTGCCTGAAACCCGGCGGGCCGGTGGAGGTGGCGATGCGGGCCCGCCAGGCAGGCAAGATCCGCTCCCTGGGCCTGACCACCCACTCCCTGGACATCGCGCTGGCGGCCGCAGGCATGGACATCTTCGAATCGATCCAATACCCCATCAGCCTGGTCAACACCGAGGTGCGGGGCTCGGGCCTGCTGGGCAAGGCCGCCCGCAACGGCGTGGGCCTGATCGCCATGAAGCCCCTGGGCGGCGGCCGGCTGGGAGACCCCCGCCTGGCCCTGGGGTACGTTTACCGCTTCCGCAACGTCGTGCCGGTGGTGGGCGTGGAGACGCCCCAGCAGGTGCGAGAGCTTGCCGCCATCGCTCGCCGGCCGCCGGCCCTGAAAACCGCCGACCAAGCCGCCATCGCCCGACTGCGCCGCACCGTGGGCAAACGCTTCTGCCGGGCCTGCCGCTACTGCGAGCCCTGCCCGCGGAAAATCACCATCTTCAAGGGCATGTACTTCCCGGTGTACATCCAGCAGATGGGGGTCGATCGCGTGCTGGGCAAGGGCTTGCCCGATTACCTCAAAGACATCGAAAAATGCACCGCCTGCCGCACCTGCGAGAAACGCTGCCCCTTCGGCCTGGATATCGTCAACGGCCTGAAGGACAGCCTCGCCCTGGCGCGGGAGCTCCTGGCCCAAAAAGATTAGCCACGAACATCGCGAACTACGCGAACAGCGGATTTCAAATTCAGGAATCGAGAGACAGGCCAAGGATCTGCCTTGGCTCCGCCAAATCGCAAATCGTAAATCGAACATCGAAAATTGCCCCCCCTGGCTCCCCGGCTCCTGACTACTGGCTACTGGCTCCCTACTTTAGAGATTGCTTGCTTTGCCCCCGGCAAGGCGGGATAATTTCCCGCTCGTCTCAAAAGTCAACATGGAGCAATGAATGGGCAAACTGCTGGAGGCGTTGCAGAAACTGCAGACAATCGAGAACCAGTTGGCTGAGGTTCGGCGACGGCTCAAGAGCCGCAGCGCCGCGGTTGAAAGCCAGCAGGCCCGCATTGCCGCCCTCCAGGCCGATCAGGAAGCCCTTCACCAGACCACGCTGGCCAGGCAGAAACAGGCCGCCTCCGTCGAGTTGGAGCTCAAAAGCCGCGAGACCGAGGTCACCAAGTACCGCACCGCCCTCAACATCGCCAAGAGCAACAAGGAATACGCCACCATTCTCACCCATATCAATACCATCAAGGCCGACAACTCCAAGCTGGAGGACGAGGCCCTCAAGGTGATGCAGGCGGTGGACGCGGTCAAGCTCCAGGCCCAGGAGATCAAGGCCAAGCTGGAGCAGGCCCAGGCCAACCTGGAGGAAATCCAGCGGACCTCCTCCGCCGAGATCGCCCGGCTGCAAGGCATCCTCGACGACCTGCAGGCCAAGCGCGACCAGGCCGCCGCCGACGTGCCCAGGGACCAACTGGGCGTCTTCAACCGCGTCGGTTCCACCCGCGAGGGCGACGCCATGGCCAAGATCGAATTCCACGGCAAGAAGCCCCCCTACGAGTACGTCTGCGGCGGCTGCTACATGTCGCTGACGGCCGAGCACGCCAACGCCCTGCGCACCCGCGACGAACTGCGCTTCTGCGACAACTGCGGCCGCATTCTCTACCTGGAAGAAGAGAAACAGCAACCGTAACAAGGTTGATCGGTTGATCAGTTAATCAGAAACGGAGAGTTGCCTCGGGATGGATAACTGACCGATTAACCGATTCACTGATTAACATGCTTTTCCTATGAGCGAGCTATCGGTTCTGATCGAGATTGACGGCGGGTCGCGGGGCAATCCCGGGCCGGCGGCGGCCGGCGTGGTGATCAAGGACGCCGCCGACGGGCAGGTTCTCTTTGCCGGCGGGTTTTACATCGGGCGAGCCACCAACAACGTCGCCGAGTACGCCGGCCTGATTCGCGGCCTGGCCAAGGCGGCCCAGTTGCAGGCCCGCAACGTCGCCGTCCGCAGCGATTCCCAACTGATGGTCTTCCAGATGAACGGCCTCTACCGCGTCAAGAACCAAGGCCTGCGCCCGCTGTACGAGCAGGCCCGCCAGCTCGCCCGGCAGTTCGCCCAATTCACCATCGACCACGTCCCCCGCGAAGAAAACGAAATGGCCGACCGGCTGGTAAACCAGGCCCTCGACCTCAAGCAAGACGTGGAAGAATAGCCTGGCAGACAATCCTGAATTTGCGGATTGTCGGAGGCGAAGGCATCGGCAGGGCCCTTGCTCAATTCTCGAATTTGAAATTCCCAGACTTAGAGTCCCTAACAAAATGCCGCGTGGCCGCGACGCCGCAAATTCTGACGCAGACCAAGGCGCGAGGGCGAGGACGACCCTAAGACGGGTCGTCGAGTCCGAGCAACGCCGGCATGCGGCAAAGGATGCGGCGTCCCTGCGGGTTGCGGCGANNCCATCTGCGGCGTCAGGCCTCCTCGCCATACCACTTGGATATGGCTTCGGCGGCCTTCCTTGCATCTGAGCGGTTTTGGCCGCAACGCGGCTCACGCGGCATTTTGTTAGGGACTCTTAGCCCAATTTAGGATTGCGTA
>PMYM01000099.1:10356-15436 GCA_003171235.1 Phycisphaerales bacterium
CCGGCGAGAATTTAGCCGGGGGCCAAGCGAGCACGGCAAGGCCGTGCGCAGCGCAGCCCCCGGAAAAGGGCGCCGCACAAAGGAGAGCGAACGGCTGGACCTGCACGCGAAGTTGAGCCTGCTCGCGATGGTGTGATAAGCTTCTGGGAATTGAGCCAAATGTCGGGCGTGTAACTTTGTTGCATCCGATCCCTCCAGGGTAATCACAGCATCGGCAGGAAGANNGCCGGTCAGGCCACTGCCTCTGGCCCATTGCCCAGGCCGTTACCGGGGGCTGCGCGTCCCTCCGGTGGCACAGGTTTTCAACCTGTGCTGCACAGCTTAAAAAGCTGTGCCACAACGGCCGCTCCACCCCCGGCTGCCCTTCCGCAGCCCTTCGGGCCAGAAGAGCCGTGTAGGTGCGCGAAGCTTCTACGTTCGTGTCCCGCACGCCCAACCGCTGGCTTCGCTGACGAACCCGCGTGCCCTACTCCTGTCCCAGCAGCAGCTTGACCCGCAGCAGCTGGGCCACCGACCAGGCCTGGGCGATGCAGCCGACGGGGTGGTGGGGGCGGTCGCCGTCGAATATCTCCGAGACGTAGCCCACGCCGGCCTGTTCGAGGTGCTCGTCGAAGGCCGAGAGCCACTGGCGGGCCTGCCGGCGGGCGGCGGGGGAGTTGGCGTTGACCTTGAGGTAGGCCTCCACCAGCGGCCCCAGCAGCCACGGCCAGACCGTGCCCTGGTGATAGGCCTTGTCGCGCGACTCCCAACTGATGCCGTAGCGCCCGCGATAGCGGGAATCCATGGGCGAGAGCGTCCGCAGGCCGTAGGGCGTCAGCAGGTCGCTCTGGCAGACCTGGACGATCGAGCGCTGCTGCCGGATGGGCAGGGGGCAATCGGGCATGGCCACGGCGATGAGCTGGTTGGGGCGGACGGCCCCGTCCTTGCCCTCGGCGTTGACGCAGTCGTACAGGCAGCGCGACTGCTCGTTCCAGAAGGTCGGCCCGTAGGCCTGCTCGATGCGCCCGATCAGCTCGTCAAACTCGCTCACGCCGGCGGCCTGGGCGATCTTCAGGGCTTGGTGCCACAGGCCGTTGATCTCGCAGCACTTGCCGTAGCGCGGGGTGACGGAGACGCCGGCGAACTTGGCGTCCATCCAGGTAAGCTGGGTCTGGACGTCGCCGCCGGTGACCAGCCCGTCGGCGTCGGCGTGGATGCCGAAGCGCGTGCCGTCGCGGTAGTGCCGCAGGATGTCCAGCACCACCGGCAGCAGCTCCTGCTCCCACGCCTGGCGGTTGCCGCTGGCCTGCAGGTAGCGGCGGGCGACTATTGGGTACCACAGCGAGGCGTCGATGCTGTTGAAGTGGGGCGGGTTGCCGTACTCGTCGAAATAGTTGGGCGCCATGCCCTGGTCGACCGCCTGGCCGAACATGCGGAGAACCGACAGGGCCTCCTCGTGCCGGCCGGTGCAAAGCAGCAGGCCCGGCAGACTAATCATGGCGTCGCGGCCCCAGTCGGCAAACCAGTGGTATCCGGCCACGATGCTGGTATAGGGGCGGCCCTTGACCTGGCGGCGGACGATGAAGGCGTTGCTGGCGACGCCCAGGCGGCGGGCGGTCAGATCGGCCGATTCGCCCAGGGACGAGACGATCTGCCCCAGGCGGCGGCGCTTGCGGTCGAGGGTCATTTCGAAATCGAGGTTGTGCGGCTGGTCCAGGCTGGCGTTGAGTTGGGCCGGGCGGTCCGGCGCCAGGGGGCATTCCATCCAGCCGGGGCTGTAGAGGTCCTCGAAGCCGTCCATGCCCCTGGCCAGGTCGGTTCGGTAGCGGAAGCGGTTCCACCACTGCTCTTGGAGTTGCGTGGGGGCCGGGCCGGCCCCGCCCTGGCGCAGGCCCACGCACAGGGTGTGGGGCGAGAAGCTACGGTCTTCCACCACGAAGCCTTCGGCGCCCTGCCAGCAGCGCATCTGGTGGCCCTCGCAGGCCTGGCGCAGGCCGTGGTAATCGCGCATGGCCAGGAAGGGGCGGATGCGCAGCGTGGCCCGGGCCCCTCGCGTCAGGCGGTAGCGGACGGCCACGGCGTTGGCGTCCTCAGCCAGCAGCACCTCCTTGACCAGTTCGATCTTGCCGCAGCGGAAGACGAAGGTGGCGGCCAGGTCGTTGCGGAACTCCACCAGGTTGCGCAGGCCCTCGGGCAAGAGCTTGCCCAGGAATTCGAAGGTGGCCAGGTCGTAGGTTTCGCTTTGCCCGCCCGGAAGGTCGACTATTACCTGGTCCAGCAGCGTGCTCAAGGTGGCGATGCGCCCGGCGGGCGGAGTGGAAGAGGCGATCAGGAGCCCGTGGTATCGGCGCGTGTTGGCGCCCAGGACGCTGGAGGAGGCGTAGGCTCCCAGGGAATTAGCCAACAGGAACTCGCGATTCAGCAGCGACTCGCAATCTCCGCCTGCACAGGGAATGGAAATGGCTTCGGGCAACCTTGCCGCCTGCGGGGTCGTGGCCATGGTCCTGCCTTTGCTGTAATGCGTCGGGTTCCCAGCCGTCAAAGCGGCTGGCCGAAACATCATAGCGAGGCGGGAGACGAAGGTTAATTGGGTAGAAGGTTAATCGGTGAATCGGTTAATCGGGAAGTAGGGAAACAGATTTGCCACGAACAAGGCGAACATCGCGAACAAGAGAATCCATTTATGAACTTCTTTTCCGTTCGCGTGGTTCGCGCTGTTCGCGGCTATTCTTGATGGAACAGGCCTGCCGCAGGCTAGTACCAGACCATCACGATGACGTTGGGCTCGAGGGTCTTGCCCTCCATGACGCCCACGACCTCGCTGACGTATTTGATTTCGACGTCGCCGGCGTCGATCCACTCGTTGATCTGCACGGTCATGTGCTGCAGGGCGGCCACGGTCAGTTTAGAATGGAAGATGCGGCAGCGGGTGGCGCCGGCGCCGTTGGCGTTGAGGCCGCGGCGGTACTTGATTTCGCCGACATGCCCAGCCTGGTGGGCGCCGAAGGCCTTGATGGATGAGCTGACCGGTGCGGCTGCGGACGCCGTGGCCTCCTCCTCCAGGGGCAACTCGAGATCTTCGGGTTCCAGCGGCAGCGGGGCTTCGTCATCTTTCGCCATGGCAATTGCTCCCGTCGGGCCTATAGAGATGAGACTTTCTTCGCCGGTTATCCTATCTATAATAAACCGCTCAAAAAACTGAATATTACGCCGGAACGGAAAAAGCCTGCCCGGCATAGCTGATCAAAAGGAGTTACCGTGCGCCTGTCCTGCCTGGCCGCCGCGGCGGCATTGCTGCTGGCGGGCCTTTCCTGCGCCCCTGACCGGCCACCGGTCGTCCAACTGGAGGGCGACACCCTGGTGGGCGAGACCGTCGGGCTGCTCATCGTGGTTGACGGACTGGGGGCCGACACCTTCGAGAGCCTCCAGCGACAGGGCCGCCTGCCCAACATCACCCGCTACCTGATTGACCGCGGGGTGACCGTCCGCCGGGCCGCCGACAGCCTGCCCACCATCACCTACCCCAATAACGTAAGCATGGTCACCGGCACGCTGCCCGGGCGGCACGGCATCATGGGCAACAAGTGGTTCGACCGCTACAGCCTCACCCTCCAGGACTACACCGAACTGCGGGCCTACCGCCGGGTGGACGAGGATTTCTCACCCCAGACCATTTTCGAATGCCTGCACGAGGACTTTACCGCCACGGTGCTGCTGCCGGTGCGGCGCGGGGCCACGCGGAACATCGACAATTGGGCCTCGGCCGGCATCGCCTGGTTCCTTGGCGACCAGCCGGCGGTAAACCACCAGGTCGCCAACCGGTTCGAGTTGATCAGCCGGCTGGCCAATCTCTCCGGGCGCTGGCCAAGATTCACCCTGGCCTATTTCGCCACGCCCGACACCGTGGGCCACCGCCGCGGCATCGACGACGAGGGCTACATAGACATACTCGTGGACGTCGATCGCCAGGTCGGCAACATCTGCCAGTCGCTCCGGCAGGCGGGGCTGCTGGAGAAAACCGTCGTCTGCCTGGTCAGCGATCACGGTTTCACCAACACGCCCAACCACCGGGATATGCGGGCGTTTTTCCAGAACGAGCTGGGCATCGAATCGCGCGAACACATCTACGGCCGAGACAATCCGTTGGAAGATCGCGTGGCCCACTTCGGCTCCAGCCGGGCGGTGGTGGTGGTCAACGGCGACCGGCGGTGCGATCTTCACCTGCGCACCGGGCCGCACTGGTTCGAGCGGCCAAGCGCCCAGGAAATAGAGAGCTTCGTTTCCCGCTTTGCCCAGCGCCGCCTGCCCCACCTGAGCGGCGGCGACGGCGTGCCCACTTTAAGCCAGATGCTGCTGGCCATGCCCTGCACCGACCTGCTGACCATTCGTCACGGCGACAACGAAGTCGAGGTCGCCTCCCGCACCGGCCGGGCGATCATTGGCCGCCAGTGCAACCCCGACGGCAAGACCTACAGCTACCAGGTCGCCTCCGGCGGCGATCCGTTGGGCTATGACCGTTTCCCCCAGGCCGCCGCCCTGTGCGACGGGCTTTGCCATTCCCAGGATGCCTGGCGGCAGGGGACGATGGATACGTATCGGCCCGGGGCGGTGCCCAGCCTGATGGAACTGAACGACTCGCCCCGCTGCGGCGACGTGGCCATGTTCGCCGCCGAGGGCTGGGACTTCGGGCGGGCCAACGCCGGCGGCCACGGGGGCCTGACCCGGCAGGAGATGTTTGTGCCCTTCATCTGGGCCGGCCCGGGCCTGCCGGCCGGCGCCTGCCTGGATGGCGGCTGGACCGTGGATACCATGCCCACCATGATGGAACTGATCGGGCGAGGGGCCAAGATTCCCGCCGGCCTGGACGGCAAGAGCATCGCCGCCCGATTGCGAGCGGCTGCGCCGGCCGGCGGCGCCGCGCCGGCCAGCGCGCCGGCAGGCAACTGAAATACCGCCTTTGGTCGGAGCAGGTGAGCAGTTGAGCAGGAGACCGCAGGCGAGCTGGCCGTTTTTGTCTTCGCCTGTTCACCTGTTCCACTGCTCGCCTGCTCTGCAGTCCTTCAACTTTGATTCTGTAGTCAGTACTGTCCGGTTAGAAGTC
>PMYM01000161.1:0-24869 GCA_003171235.1 Phycisphaerales bacterium
ACGTTGTCAATACGCAATCCTGAATTGGTCTAGAAAGCCTGTGCCGCCAGCCGAGTGTCGCTATCCAATCTTAAACCAGCCTAGCCCGGCTTTGCTTGTCAAGACTCGCCCGAAACGCACTGTTCGTCTCATCCAAGATGCCGATGGGGTTTTTCGGGGGGACAGGCGCCCGCCGCGCTACAATGAGGGCGTAGAGGAGCGCATGCGAAAGCATGAGCCCCAAATCGGATGACTAGATAAAGGGCAGCCCGGCTGTGCCGGGAGGCCTGTTGACGAGTAAGCCGACGTGCTTGGGCACCTTCTGGGTGTTCAACCGCGTCGGCTTTTTCGTTCCCGGCGGCATGGGACAGCCGAGACGAGCGGGATACCCCGGCTTCCGAGCAGCCGGATCGCGACTGGGACAAACGTTTTTCAGGACTTTTTCTTGAGGAGATAGGGATGAAACTCGTGCTTCTTCTCGTTGTGCTCGTGGTCGTTGGCGTGGGCCTGGGTTGATTCCACTTTTCGTCGAGCAACGACACAAGCAAGCCCAACGTCACTTTATCGGTGGACAAGGACAAGATCGAGGTGGACAAGAACAAAGTGGTGGACAAGATGCAGGACCTGGGGCACAAGACGGCGGCGACGACCCCCGCGACTTTCCATGAGAACCGATGACCTGTCAAGACGGAATCTTCGCAGTGGTTTCCTGCACGGAAGGTTTGGGATATGGTGCTGTTGAGGATTGATTAGGTTGGACCGGCGGACGAACCGCCGCTGCCATCGCAAGGCACGGAAGAAATCTCGGCTTAGGCAAGAAAGGCAAGAATATGTCCACAAAATGGGTATGGCTGTCCTTGTTGCTGGTCGTGGCGTTGGCGGCGCTGGTGCTGGCTCGTTGGGGCAAAAACAGCCCTGGCAGTTGTGGCTGACCTTTCCTTGACTTGCTCTCCGGGCGAGGGCACAAAAGCTGTAAACTCCCCAGCGATTCCAAGCCGAGTCCCCAACAGGAACGTCACACCGAGGACAAGCCCTAAGCCCTTGGCGAGTACCGGAATGGAGACGCCGCTTTGCCGCTTAAGGAAGTAGAGCCAGCAACTGTTGGATTGCTCGCGCAATCCGGTCCGTTACTACTACATCCAAAACCTCTCGGCCGATCCAGGCAGATCAACCCCGCCCTTCCTAGGCACGTGGTTCATCATGCGGACGAGCTGAGCGGAATGATCAAATGCCGTGCCTCGCGTCCGCTGGAAACAGACGACAAGGCCGACTTCGGCGAATCATCTTCAAGGTTGACTAGGCTCGCACTCTCGCCCGGCGCAGCCGCTTAGCGATATGCCGTAGCCGAGCATCGACCTCATGCTTCAGTTCGATGAGTTGCTCAATCGCCATAGAACGAACGTCCAGCGTAGCTGCGGCGGTCGGGGGGCGGCCGATCCGGCCAGCGGCCCTGCCGGCCTTCCGAGCCGTTACGCCTTTGCCGTGGGCAGCGCCGGCATGGCGGGCCAGGTGCATGGCGAACTTGAACTTCCGCCCGCAGGTCGGGCAGGTGAAAGCTCCCTTGCGGCGACCGGCCTTGCCGCCCGCCTTGGCCCTGCGCTTGCGCCGATGCTGCTTGCCGAAATGGATCTTCATCGCCAGGTCGTTCTTGAACTCTCTGTCGCACACTGAACACTTTGGCATTTGCGTCTCCTGGTAATCAGATAGAGATGATTGTCCCGATCAGCTCGCTGGCGTCAAGCTTCTTCTTGCGGAAGACAAGCTCGGCATCGCCTGCCGGCTACTCCGGGCGCAACCCAGGCGTGGCCTGCACAACGCCTGGAAGTGAGGATGGCCCGGGGCGTTTGGCAGTCACCTTAAGGAATTTCACCTGATAAGGGTACTTGAGGTCCAGTGCAAAGCTACCGCCCTTGACCTCTCCCAAGCCGGCTTTGCCGGCGATGTCCTGAATACTTCCGTCAGCCGAAAAGCCGAGCGCCGATGAGTCCACCACGACCTCGACGCGTTGGGGCTTGTCCGACCAGGAGGCCAGGACGATCAGGTAGCTATTCTCCTGGGTCTTGGAGACCACGATCCATTTGACCTTGTCCGAGGCGACCTTCAGCGCGGGCTTGGGGTCCCAATAGTTGTGGACGGCAGTTGCCGAAGTGCCATACCCGTAATCGGCCAGGATCTTCTCCATGTCGCCGGATCGCTGGATCTCGTGCACTGCCCGCATACCCCATTCGACCAAGGCCGCCTCCGAGGCCGGCAGGTTCTTGAGCGCCTCGCCGGTCCCTGAGACGGGATACAGGGACAGGGACATGTTGCCCACCTGTCGGCCGATCGTCTCCGTCCTCAGCCAATCTGGTGAAAACGGCGTCTTGGTGTTCAGCTCGTTATCCAGGTTGACCGTGCCCCAGGTGTGGATGGGCAACAGAAGCGTGTTGGTCATGTGCAGCGTCCATTCCAGCGGCTCCTTGCGTTTCATGCGCCACTGAGCCAGGCAGTTCCAGACGCGCTTGTGGTATTCACGCTGGTTCCAGATGATCATGGCCGGCTGGATGCCGCCATCGGTGCGGTAGGCGTCGCTGATCCGCGGGTTCAGCGAGAAGTTGGGGTACGTGTTGTCCCAGTACAGGCTCACGCCGCGCCCAAGCCACTGGTCAGCGAAATACACCCCGAAGTCCCGGTAGCTGCCCGGAAAGATGATCCTGGTGCTCTGCGACGCCCCGCCGCCGCCTCGCAGCATGGAATCATCGGGCCAGTCGTTCAGCCCGCACAAGGGCGCGTGCGAGCGATGAAAGGTCGCCGTCGGCGTCCACTCGCCGTTGAAAACCTCCCATTCCGGGCGGAGCTTGCCGGCCATCATCTCTTCCTGGTAGACCGCGATGGGCTTATCGGGCCCGGCCTCGATGCACCGGCCGGCGAAGTGCGAAATGGACGACAGCCAGCCCCAATTGCCGTACACCGGCGGAGGCCTGTTCTTCTGTTCGTACTGGGCAAACCACTTTTCGTCCCACTTGCCGGTCAGCCGGGCCTCGACGAGCTTGTCCACGATCTGCCAGTCATCGCGGTAGGGCCCCTGATAGGGACAGTCCAGGCCGCCCCAGGGCACGACGGCAAGCCCGGCGGGAATGGATGGCAGCTTCTTTCTCCAGTTTTCGGGCATCGGCTTGGTCGGCGAGGCTTGCAGGCCGAACACAAGATCGTGCTGCTGGCGGAGGGTCGTCGGCACGTTGATCAGGTGGATGCGCAGGACCAGCCTGTTGCCCTCCCGCACCAACTGCTGCACGGGCACGTCCATTGACTTGGCCGTGACCCACCCCTTGTCGTTCTCAGCGAACCACGCCAGGCCGCGTTCTTCGGCCCCCAACCAGATGTACGGCACGAAGGCGTTGAGCCAGCGGATATAGTGATGCGCCTTGGAACCGTCCCAGACGATCCCGCTACCCGCTGGAACAGGGCCGGAGTAGTTCTCCCTGACCCCCGCATCAACCGTGTGCATCAGCGGTGCGTCCTTTTCATTCAGCGGAATCTCCAGCCAGAGTCTCCTGATCTCGTCCGGCTGGTCGCCGGGCCGCAGGCTCATCTGGACCTTCATGCAGCCATCGATCTCGACGGAGGACTTCGTCTCCACGATCACCGGCGGCGCGACCGCCCGGGCCTCGTAAACCGCCGCCGTCGGCTTGGCCGTGGTGAACTTGCCGCCGGTTGACGCCCATTTGCCTTCGCCCTGGGCGGTCTCGTAGCGAAGTGTCATGGGCGCAGCCAGAATGTCCTTGTCGAGAGCCACAACCTTGTCCCACAGGCCAAATCCGTTCATCTGGCAGGTTCGCAGGACGACCCTCACCTGGTTGTCCTTGGCTTGGATAGGCTCGAAGGGCGGGGTGACCTCGTCGGCGACGCCGAGCCGGTTGCCTTCCCACGGGAAGTGCCTCCGCTTGAACACAAACCGGTCGCTGGGCACGTCCTGGCCGTCCGCCAGCCGCGCGGAGACCTCCAGGCTGTACACCCCGTCGGGCAGCGACGGGATATCCATCGCCTGCTCGGTGTCGGCGAAGGCTTCGTGTCTGGTTGCAAGATCCTGGCCGGCGCCGTCGCGGAGGGCCAGCGTGCACTGGCGGATCGTTGCGGCAGGGACATTCTCCGTGAGCTGATAGTAGATCCTGTTGTGGCTGGGCAGGTATTCGCCGCGGATTTCGACCGGCGTCAACGGGACGGGCAGCGGCTTGTAGCCGTCGAGGGCGATGGCCCGACAGTTAGCGACCTCCTGGGGAAGGAGCCGCCGATCATAGAGACGAATGTGGGCGAACTCGGCCACTTTTCCACTCGGGTTGAACGTGATCGTATTGGCCACCCCCTGGTTGTGCTTCGTGGCCAAACAGGTCAGGCTCTCGACGGCCAGCTTGCCGTCGAAGTAGATCGCCACCTGGTGAGGGTTCCAGGTGATCGCGACGTGATACCACCGGCCGGAATGGAACTCGATGTTCTCGGCGGACACGAAGGTCAACTGGCCGTCGTTGTCGGTGAAGTAGAGCGATAACGGCAACAGGGAACCGAACACCCCGCTGTTGTAGATGTAGAACGTCGTCCCGCCGAAGCTGAGCAGGCTGCGGTTGAAATCGACGTAGTTGTCGACGCCCGCCGGATGCGCCCAGAACTCCACACTGCCTTCGCGCATGTCCAATAGCCGGGGGGCGGAGATGTCCAGCTTGCCGGCGTAGACCTTTCCCCCCCCGCCGGGGACAAACGCCTTGTCGTCGCCGGAGATCGTCAAGTCCTTGACGGCCGCCGAGGCGGGCTTGAGATCGCCATCCAGCGGCAGGCACACCCGCGGCACACGGTCCAAGCCCACATGCGGTTGGCTGGCTGGCAGCGAGTCCGGGGGCTTCGCCCAGGCGGGTTCTTCCCGCGGCCAGAACTTCACGATCCGCCGGTGGATCCGCACTTCGTCGATCAGGCCCACCAGGCCGGCATCGCCCTTGGCGCTGTTGCCGACATAGAACGGGCCAGGTTCGGATTCCTCGTCGCCGCCGACTACCAGGCCCTGACCCCACTCCAGGGGTTGGGCCTGCACCTCCTGTCCGTTCACGTAGAGCCGCCGCATATTCGTCGGGGACGCGTCACTGACACCCGCGACATGGGTCCACCGGTCAAGCGGAACAACCCCCTCGGGGCTGGAGGTCCGAGTCTGCTGGCCGTAGAAGCAGTTGGTCGTCTCCAGGTGCAGTCGGCCCTTGGAATCCAGGAGCAGGGCGAAGCCTTTGGTCCTGTTTACCTTTGGATCGTACTTCGAGGGATTGCTCCCCACGACCGCCGGCCGGTGGACGACGTACGCCTCCTTTTCGGGGTACTTGCTGACCTTGATCCACGCCTCGATGGCGATGAATCCGCCGGGCAGGACGTTCGCCGGCATGACTTTGACCGCGCTCTTGCCATCCAGGCTCAAGCAGCCGCCGAACTTGCCAACAGGCTCAAGCTTCGCCTCCCCGATCACCTCGGCCGAGGCCGTCTTCACTTCCGACTTGGCCAGGTCCTTGCCGTCAAAGTGAAGTAAAGCGTAGGTATTGTCGTCAGGATCGTAGGGTTTCCAGAAGGCGGTGTCAGCCGCACGAGCGGGGATGACCAGTAACAGTATGCCTGCAGCCGCCAGCGCAACACAGCGTCTCAGAGGGCGAGCTCCGCTTGCGCGCTGCTGCCGCCGATTCATCCAGCCGGCACTGGCCGCTGGGAGAAGGTGCCAGGGCTTCCAGATCATCGGCCAAGAATTGTAGCAGCCAGGCCCTTCACGCGGAAGGGTGACGTACGACCCAGGAAGAAAAGAGGGCATCCTCCCTACGCATTTACCACACGAATTGGCTTGCCGGCCTGGAAGGCGGCGATGTTCTGGGCCGTGGCCTGCATGAGCCGGCGGCGGGCCTCCAGCGTGGCCCAGGCGATGTGCGGGGTGATGATGCAGTTGGCCGCCTTCAGGAGCGGGTTATCGGGCTGGATGGGCTCGGCCGACACGACATCGACGGCCGCCCCCGCCATCCGCCCGGCGTTGAGCGCCTCGGCCAGGTCGGGCTCATTGACCAGCCCGCCGCGCGAGGTGTTGATCAAGAAGGCCGTCGGTTTCATCCGCCCCAGCAGCCGGCGGTTGACGAAGCCGGCATTGTCGCCTGTCTGCGGGCAGTGCAGCGAGACCACGTCGGCCGTCGAGAACAACTCGTCCAGTTCCACCTGGCGGAAGGGCCGGTACGCCGGCTGAGCCCCGCGCACCACGTCTGTGGCCAGCACCTCCATGCCGAAGGCGTGGGCGATCTCGCCGGTCCGCCGGCCGATGCGGCCGAGACCCACCAGCCCCATCTTCTTGCCCGCCAATTCCACCAGCGGCCAGTTCCAGAAGCAGAAATCGGGGTTGGCCGCCCACTTGCCCGCCCGCACCAGCTCTGCGTGGCCGCCGACGTGGTGACACAACTCCAGCAGCAGGGCGAACGTGAACTGGGCCACGTTGTCGGTCCCATACACCGGCACGTTGGACACGCTCACGCCTCGCTTCCCGGCGGCTTGCACGTCGACAATGTTGTAACCCGTCGCCAGCACTGAGATGAATCGCAGGGCCGGCAGCTTGGCCAGCGTGTTGGCCGACAGCGGCGTCTTGTTGGTCAGAATGACCTCCGCCCCGGCCGCGCGGGTGATGATCTGGTCGGCCGGCGTGCGGTCGTGGACCGTCAGGTCGCCCAGCCGCTCGACGGGCGTCCAGGGGTTGTCGCCGGGGTTGAGCGTGTAGCCGTCCAGACAGACGATCTTCATGGTCTCTCTCCAGTGATCCAACAGCCGGTATGATGCCGGCGGGAAGGAACTTGCACAAGAGGCGCGGCGGCGCGGATTCAAGCACCTGGGCAAGCAAAGAGGGAGGCAAACAGGAGGCGGCGCCTCCTGGCGATGCACTGGCGAACGTTTATCCCCCCCTGGCCAACAGCCCCTCTTTGAGCCGATACAGCGGCTGCGGAAGATAACTGGTGACCAAGCCGACAGGATTGTCTGCTACGAACCCGGCCAGGTCTTCTCCTTGCCGCGGCAACTTAAGTCATCGCACGCGCCTCAAGCACGGATGCTATTCCGGTTGAATTTGCCCGCCGGCGTGGCGAGAATGCTTTTTTGGACACAGGAAACCCATGCATAAAATTGCGAGCTTGTTAATCATGTCCACCTTCGCCATGTCCCATGCCCAGCCGGCGCCGTCTCCCCGGTTTTGCACCACGCAGAACAGCAACGACTGGGTGGACCGCAGCATCCAGGTACAGCAGAAGTACTCCCGCGTGCTGGTGGTGACCGCCTCGACCGCCCCCGCCACCGTGGAGGTTGCCCCGCTGGACCTGAACAACCCGACGGCCCGACCCGCCCCCACGCGCTACAAGGTAGACCAGGTATTCTCCACCCTGCAGGCGGCCGGCGATGCCGCCGAAGGCGGCGACCTGGTGGCCATCATGCCCGGGACCTACGCCGGCATGTTCCTGAGGGAGAAGGCCAGTTGCGGCGACGGCAAGTACATCCATTTCAAGGCCATGGGCCCGCCCGGCCAGGTCATCATTAATAACTGGTCCGCGGACGCCCAAGGCAACCCCCTCTCCAGGCACATGATTCACCTTTTTGCCAGCCACCACGTAATCCTGCAAGGCCTGCACCTGGTGGGCCAGACGGGTCCGGGCCTGCCCCAGGCCGGCCCCACCAGCGGCATAATGATCGGGGCCTCCTTCATCCACACCCGGAAGATGACCCATCACATCGTGCTGACGGAGATCTTCTCGCACAACCATCGCACCTGGGGCATGCATTCGACCGATTCCTACACCGTGCTCATGCAGGACAGTTGTTTTGCCCTCTCCTGCAAGGAGCATTCGGCCTATGTTTCCGACGGCTCGGACGATTACGTCATCCGGCGGAACATTTTCTTCGGTTCGGGCGGCTGCGGCCTGCAGTGCAACATCGACCCCGACACCTGCCTGCGGAAAATGTCCGGCATGGAGGAGTTTGCCGAACTGGCCCCCCTCCAGGGCAACCGCCAGTGGGCCGAATCGATGCTCAAGCTGGCCACGCGGAAGTTCGGGAAATACAACTTCCCCGACGGCATCGGGGAGAATTTCATCATCGAAGAGAATGTGATCAACGGCAACGGCAGGTTCACCGGCGGCGCGGGGTTGAACCTGGCGGCCCTGACCGATTCGCTCATCCAGAACAACCTCATCTACGACAACTACGCCCACGGATTCGCCATGTGGGACAACAACAACGTCTTTGAGCGAACGGCGATGAAGCCCGGCCCGGCATCGGCCGCCGAGATCACCGGTCCCGACGGCCTGCCGCTGTTTGGCTGCCGCAACAACCTCATCCGCAACAACACGGTGCTGATGAACGTGCCCGAGCGCTACGCCCTGGGGGCCATCAACGGCAGCTACGGCTGCACCCTGCGGAATAACGTCGCCGTCAACGATGGCGGACCGTCGCTGGAGGTCACCGGCAATTCGGTTTACAAGCTCGATTCGGGCTACAACGTCCTGCACAGCGTGCTGCTGAACCGCTACTCGATGTGGTCCACCGTGCCCTACTCGTCCAACACGCCGGCCATGCCCGCCGACATCGCCGCTCTGGCCACGCACCTGGACAAGGACAACCATTCCGCCCTGGATATCGACCTGGGGGCCTTCGGTCGGCAGGTGGTGCGGTACAGCACAAACTCCTGGATCATCATTGAAAACGGCTCGTGGCGGCTCAACCCCGACCGCCCGGATTTCCACCCGCGCGGCAATTCGCAACTGCTCAGCGGCACGGGCGACCGGGCCCAATTGCCGCCGGCGGACCTGGACCACAGGCCGCGGGCCTCGGCCGACATCGGCTGCTACCGCGCCGCAGAAAAGGATTAAATCCCGCGCCGGGTGCCATGCCCTTACACGTCTTGTGTGGAAGGGCATGTTTGTGGGTATTCCTCACTCGGAAGAAAAGCGGCATGCCTTTCCGCAAAAAACGCGTAAAGGCATGGCACCCAGCGCAGGTGGCATGGCGCCTAGCTTGAGGGTGGCACGAATTCTCTCCGCACTTTCGCCCTTCGCACTGGGCACTTGTTAATTGACCTTCCCCGGCTCGGCAGTATAATAGTTCTGCGCATAGTTTCCTGGCATGCGGAAGGCAGGCATCTTGCGGACGCTGCAGGGCAACCTGGCTGACCTGGGATCCCACGGTCTGGGGCCGGGCAGCGTCCGCGCAGGCATTATTGCCGTCCCTGTATCCCGCGTGCCTTAGGACTTGGATCGCCTCCCGACATCCAGGCCCTGAGGCGTTTTACCGACTCAGGGCTTTTCTTTTGGCTAGACCCAGGTGACCTATGAATCAGACGGACAGGGTTTACATCTACGACACGACGCTGCGGGACGGCACCCAGGCCGAGGGCGTAAGCCTCTCCCTGGAGGACAAGCTCATGGTGGCCGAGCGGCTGGACCAGCTGGGCGTGGATTACATCGAGGGCGGCTACCCCCTCTCCAATCCCAAGGACAAGGCCTTCTTCAAGGAGATCCGCCGGCGCGGCATCAAGCACGCCAAGATCGCCGCCTTCGGCATGACCCGGCGCAAGGGCATCAAGGCCGTTGACGACGAGGGCATGCAGGCCATGCTGGCCAGCGAGGCCCCGGTGATCACCATCGTGGGCAAGAGCTGGGACTTCCACGTCAAGGAGGTGCTGCGCGTCAGCCGGAAAGAGAACTGCGACATGATCGCCGATTCGGTGGGGCTGTTCGCCGGTCGCGGGCTGGAAACCGTGTATGACGCCGAGCACTTCTTCGACGGCTACAAGGCCAACCCCGAGTTCGCCCTGGAGACGCTTTCGGCCGCCGCCCAGGCCGGGGCCTCCTGCCTGGCCCTGTGCGACACCAACGGCGGCAGTTTGCCCGAGTTCATTGCCGAGGCGGTCTCGACCGTCCGCGCCCGCTTCCCCAAAGTGCGGCTGGGCATCCACTGCCACAACGATTCGGACCTGGCCGCGGCCAACAGCCTGGCGGCGGTGCGGCAAGGCGCCCGCCAGGTGCAGGGCACCATCAACGGCATCGGGGAGCGCTGCGGCAACGCCGACCTGACCAGCATCATCCCCAACCTCGCCCTCAAGTGCGGCTACGCCTGCCTGGCCGGCGACAGCCTGCCCAAGCTGACCGAGGTCAGCCGCTTCGTTTATGAAATAGCCAACCTCTCGCTGCGCGAAAACCAGCCTTTCGTGGGCCAGGCGGCCTTCACGCACAAGGGCGGCATGCACGTTCACGCCGTCCGCCGCGACAGCCGCACCTACGAGCACATCGACCCGGCCGCCGTGGGCAACGCCCGGCGCATCCTCATCAGCGAACTGGCCGGGGCCTCCAACGTGGCCGTCAAGACCAAGGCCAAGTTCAACCTGGCCGACGACAAGGAGCTGCAGCGCAAGGTGCTCACCAAGGTGCAGGAGCTGGAAAACGCCGGCTACCAGTTTGAGGCCGCCGACGCCAGTTTCGAGCTGGTGGTGCGCAGGACGCTGGGGGGCAACTGGTACCGCAAGTTCTGGGAGCTGGACCACTATCGCTGCACCATCCTCCAGGCCAACAGCAAGCGGCCCACCGCCGAGGCCATCGTCAAACTGTGCATCGGCCAGGAGTACTTCCACACCGTGGCCGAGGGCGACGGCCCGGTCAACGCCCTGGACGCCGCCCTGCGCAAGGCCCTGGTGGAGAAGTATCCGGCCATCGCCGCCCTGAAGCTCAAGGACTTCAAGGTGCGGATAATCAACCCGCGGGCGGGCACGGCGGCCAAGGTCCGCGTGGTCATCGAGTTCCACGACGCCGTCGAGGGCTACTTCGGCACCGTGGGCGTGGACGAGAACATCATCCACGCCTCCTGGCAGGCGCTGGTGGAAGCCATCGAGTTCAAACTGCTCAACGACGCGGAAAAAGAAACTACGTAATAAAAGCCGCAGTATGCGACTCAGAGACTCAGAGACTCAGAGAGAGAGCAAAGAAGCAGAGACAGAGTTTTCAAAGAACGGCAGACTTTCTTGCCGGTTGTCTTTTGAAAGCACGAGAAATGCCGTTGCACGGGAACGACCAAAACAGACGTTCTCTTCCTTTTTCTCTCTTCTCTGTGCCTCAGTGTCTCTGTGTAGATTCTTCTCCGGTTTCTACTTCGATATTTGAGTTTTTGAAAGTTCGTCATGACAACTGAACTGGCCAAAATATACGACCCGCGCAACGTGCAGGAAGAGATATACCAGCGGTGGCTGCAGGCCGGGGCCTTCCATGCCCTCCCGGCCCCCGGAAGCAAGGCCTTCAGCATCGTCATCCCCCCGCCCAACGTGACCGCCGCCCTGCATTTGGGACACGCCCTCAACAACACCTTGCAGGACATCCTAACGCGCTGGAAACGTATGGAGGGCTTCAACACCCTCTGGATGCCCGGCACCGACCACGCCGGCATCGCCACCCAGACAGTGGTGGACAAGCGACTGACGGCCGAGGGAAAGCCTGACCTGGCCGCATATCGCAAGATCGACGAGGCTGGCCAGGATGGGCGGTCTCAGTTCGTCGCCAAGGTCCAGCAGTGGAAGGACGAGTACGAGGCCCGCATCCTGGGCCAACTCAAGGCCATGGGCTGCTCCTGCGACTGGGAGCGGACGCGCTTCACCATGGACGAGACCTGCGCCCGGGCCGTGCGCGAGGCGTTCTTCAAGCTCTTCGCCCAGGGGCTGATCTACCGCGGCAAGCGCCTGGTCAACTGGGACCCCGCCACCCAGACCGTGCTGGCCGACGACGAGGTCGAGCACGAAACCGTCAACGGGTCGTTCTGGTATCTGCGCTATCCGCTGGAAGAGCCGGTGACCATTCCCAGTGTCGCGGGCATCCTGCCCGCGGGTGGCATGGCCGCCCCGGCCGCTGGTGTCGCGGGCATCCTGCCCGCGGGTGAGCAGGAATTGCACACACGGCAAGGCAGATTCTTGCCGCACTGGACTCAAAGTGGCGCTACCTATGCGGTCACGTTCCGTTTGGCAGATTCGGTGCCACCCAACATAGCGGAAGAATGGCGGATGGAGCGTGAGGAGATAAAGGCTCGGGCAAATAAGAGCGGCCGTGCATTGACAGACGAAGAACGAGAGCATCTGCACGAACTACAATCGGTCAAGATCGAGGCATTCTTGAATGCCGGGCACGGATCATGTTTGCTTAGAGACAATCGCGCCGCAGAGATTGTTCAGGCCGCACTACAACACTTCCACGGTGATCGGTACAAGGTGATCTCATGGGCGGTCATGCCCAATCATGTCCATGTAGTTTTTCGCCCACTGGGAGAACATCTGCTGGACAAGATCATCCACTCGTGGAAGTCATTTACCGCCAATGAGATCAACAAGGTTCTGGGCCGCCAAGGGCAGTTGTGGATGGATGAGTACTATGACCATCTTGTCCGAGACGAGCAGGATCTTAATAATCAGGTCAACTATGTGCTTTCAAACCCCGACAATGCGGGATTGAGTAACTGGAAGTGGGTCGGACACATCAGCGATGTGGAAGACGAGCGGGACGCCGGGCAGATGCGCGGGCAAGATGCCCGCGACACGGCAACCGACCAACGCGGGCAAGATGCCCGCGGCACGATAACACACGTCACCGTCGCCACCACGCGGCCGGAGACCATGCTGGGCGACACGGCCGTGGCCATGAACCCCGCCGACCCGCGCGCCAAATTCCTGGTGGGAAAGCGCGTCCGCCTGCCGCTGGTCGGCCGGCTGATTCCAATCATCGCCGACGACCACGTGGTGCTCCCCGACCCCAGCAGCGACGACGAGAAGGCCCGCTACGGCACCGGATTCCTCAAGGTCACCCCCGCCCACGACGTGGACGACTACGAGATCGGCCAGCGGCACAACCTGCCCCTGGTCAACGTGCTGGCCCCCGACGGCACCATCAGCGACAAGCACGGCTGGACCGACGCCGCCGGCACCGACGCCCAGCAGTTGGTCGGCATGGACCGCTTCGAGGCCCGCGAGGCCATCGTCGAGTGGTTCCGCACCGAGGGCCTGCTGGAAGACGTCAAACCCTACGCCCACGAGGTCGGCCACTCCTACCGCAGCCACGTGCCCATCGAACCATACCTGTCGGACCAGTGGTACATCGCGGTGAAGAAGTCGATTGCCGATTTACAATTGTCAATTGACAATTGTCAATTGAAGAAGGAACAGACAGAAACAAAAGACGGAATTACCTACCTTGCTGGAACGGACGTGCCGGTGAACTCCCTGGCCGGGCTGGCGTTGCTCCCGCTGCTGGACGGCCGGTTGAAGTTCGTCCCCGATCGCTACGCCAACAACTACCGCACCTGGCTGGAGAACCTCCGCGACTGGCCCATCTCCCGCCAACTCTGGTGGGGACACCAGATACCAGTGTGGAGTATCTACCTTCTTGATGCTGACCCAAATCGGCCTGATGACTCGGTTGCCAAATCAGCGGCGGAATTACTAGAACGAATTGCATCGAAGCATGGATTGCAGGAGGCAATTAAAGTACGGCTGTATCAGACGGAAGCCGAGTGGTCTCTGATGGTCTGTCCGCAAGGTAAGCTTGGTGACGACTTGTTGTTAGCGATTCAGAGTATCCATCGAGGAGAACCTTGGCCGGATAAATTTGTAACTTCCCAGGCCGAGGCGAACGAACTTAGCACCTTCCTGGATGGCGTTTCTCAAGACACCGACGTCCTTGACACCTGGTTCTCCTCGGCTCTGTGGCCGATTTCGACCATGGGCTGGCCGGAGGAGAATGACCTCTTAAAGACCTTCTATCCCACCAGCATGCTGTGCACCGCCCGCGAGATCATCACCCTGTGGGTGAGCCGCATGGTGATGTTCGGCCAGTATTTCCGCTCCGACATCCCCTTCCGCGAGGTGTACATCCACGCCATGATCCAGGACGGCGAGGGGCGCAAGATGTCCAAGAGCCTGGGCAACGGCATCGACCCCTTGGACATCATCGAAAGCCACGGGGCCGACGCCATGCGCTTCACCCTGGCCTTCATGACCACCCAGACCCAGGACGTGCGCATGCCGGTGGCNNAACTTCTGCAACAAGCTCTGGAACGCCGCCCGCTTTGCCATGATGAACCTTAAGGGCACGCCCGCCTGGGAACAGGTCCACGCCGCCGACAACCTCTCCGATGCCTGGATTCTCTCGCGCCTGAACCGCACCGCCCGCGACGTGACCGAGGCCCTCTCGGCCTACCAGTTCCACGAGGCGGCCGAGGCCCTCTACCGCTGCATGTGGAACGATTTCTGCGACTGGTACCTGGAGATCGCCAAGGTCCGCATCAACGCCGGCGAGGCTTCGCCCAAGGCCGTGCTGGCCCACGCCCTGGACATGCTGCTGCGGCTGCTGCACCCGATGATTCCGTTCATTACCGAGCAGATCTGGGGGCAGCTAAACGCCCTCACGCCCGTCCGCGGGCCGGGCAACCGCCACGCCGAACCGTTGCTCGTCCAGGCCGCCTGGCCGGCCGCCGACGCCGCCACCATCCAGGACGCCACCGAGAGCCGCTTCGAAATGCTTCAGGCTCTCATCAGCGGCCTGCGCGAGGTGCGCAACGGCCACAACATTCCCCCCGTGCAAAAGCTCTCCGTGGTGATCGTCGCCGAGGGCGACGCCGCGGCGGTCATTCAAGCCAACCGTAGTCTGGTCGAATCGCTGGCCGGCGTGGAGTCGCTGCGGATCGACCCGGCGGGCAAGGCCGGCAAGAAAGACGCCACGGTGCTGGCCGGCGCGGTCAGCGCCTTCGTGCAAGACGTGGTGGACCCCCAGGCCGAGTCCCTCCGCCTGACCAAGCGGCAGGGGGAACTTGCCAAGGGCATTTCCGGCGCCCAGGGCAAGCTCAACAACCCCAAGTTCGTCGAGCGCGCCAAGCCCGACATCGTCGCCGCCGAGCGCGAGCGACTAGCCGCCATGCAGGCCGAACTGGAATCGGTGGAGCGATCCCTCAAGGCCCTGGGATAGCCGGGCTTTCTTGTTTTTGCACTTGACGCCCGGCCGAATCGGCTTATACTTGTGGCGCTTCCGCTGGATGCCAGGGGAATGGCAGCCCACGCGGGGGATCAGGCCGATCTCGCTCGATGCGTGCCTGCCCCAGGTTCTCAAGAACCATGTTCCCATAACGGTCACGTGTTCTCATTTGAAAGGGTGAAGCATGAAGACGGGATTCCTCGTGGGCGCAAGCGTAATCTGCTTTGTGGCTTTTTCGCCGGCCTTGGCCGACGTGGCGCCGGCAGTGCACTTGAGCGTTGCCATACACACCAGCACTCACACCTGGGACGCCTATGCCACTGTCTTGGGCAACTGTAACGGCCTGGCCAGTTGGAGCCTGACCGTGGAAGGCACCGAACAACTGGCCGTCACCAGTTCGCTAAATATGGCGCCTTACTACACAGCCGCGGATGGGCAAATAGTCGGCTACAATCCGGCAGACACCCCGGTGGGCATGTACAGCAACGGCACCAACGGCTACGACATTCACGCCCGACAGCGGTACACGATTTACGCGGGGCCGGCTCCTGATTATTCCTCGGCCAACGATCCAGCCAAAGACGCCCTGGTCATCCAGAACGTCGGCCAGCAAGCCGGCACTTCCTGGAACGGAGTCAACTGGGACGCCCCGGTGCTCCTTGCCAGCGGCGCCTACAGCGGCGAAGTCGGCCAACTGTGGGCCCACACCGGTCCGGGGCAGTTCAATCTGCTCAAGAAGGTAAACGGCGGGCCCTGGGTCGGGCCGGGCAACGTGATGATGTCCGACTTCGTCATCTACGACGGCTCGTCCGTCTATGTGCCTGAGCCGCTTACCCTGACGCTGCTGGGCATCGGTTCTACGCTGCTCATCGCCCGCCGCCGCGGCCGGTGATACGCGACTTACGCTTCTGCATGTAACCGGCCCGAAGAAGCCGCCTTCTTCTGGGCCGGTTTTTTATGCGCCAGTAACGCCGTGCTCGCTTCATCCCCGGCTGGATTCTTTCCGCCCCTGCGGGACTTGATTCTGCAATCGGTTCAGCCTTCCCTGCGATTCTCAGCACTGGGAGTTGGCCAGGGCCCAGGCCACCGAGCGGCGGATGCCCTCGTCGTAGCCGACCGCCGGCACGTAGCCCAACTCGCGCCGGATCTTGTCGGTGCTGAAGAACACCTGCCGCCCGATCAGCCAGACCGAGTAGCGCGTCACCAGCGGCGGGGTCTTGCGGCCAAACAGGTGGCCCATGCATTCCATCATGAAGGCGGCGCGGTGGGCCAGCTTGTAGGGCACCGTGCGCGTCACCGGCGGGCAGGAGATTTCCTGGGCGATGCGGTTGAAGTACTGGGCCTGGGTGATCTGGCCGTCGTTGCAGAGGTTGTAGGCCTGGCCGACGGCCTTGGGCGCATTGGCGGCCAGGATGCAGCCGTCGGCCTCGTTGCCGGCGTAGGTGAGGTTCAGGCGGTTGGCGCCGTCGCCCAGCAGGCGGGTCTTGCGCCGGCGGATGGCCCGGATAAGCCGGGGCATGCTCGCCCGGTCGCGCTCGCCGTAAAGCCAGCTTGGGCGGATGACCGTCAGCGGCAGCAGCCCGCGCTTGTGGGCCGTCCAGACCACCTGCTCGGCCGCCACCTTGGCCCGGCTGTAGTAGCTCCAGCGGGAGAGATTCACGCCCAGCGGGGCGGTCTCATCCAGCACCAGGCCCGCCCCGTCCACGTGCCCGTAGGCGCTGATGGAGGAGATGTGCAGGAAGCGCTGGACCTTGGCCTCGATGGCCGCCTGCACCATGTTGCCGGTGCCGCGAATGGTGATGTCCTCGAACTCCTGCCAGGGCCCCCAGTCGCCCACCCGGGCGGCGGCGTGATACACCACGCGCACGCCCCGCATGGCCGCAAGCACCGAGGCCGCGTCGGTCACGTCGCCGTAGGCCTTCTCCACCCCCAGACTGTCCAAAAACGACGCGTCGGATCCCCGCCGCACCAGGGCCCGCACCTTCTGGCCGGACTGGCAGAGCTTCTCGACGATGTGGCTGCCCAACAGGCCCGTGCCGCCGGTTACAAGATTCATAACGCTACCTGAGCCTTTCGACTTGCCGAAATCCCGCCAGAACGCCTCTTGCGCCGCCTCTATCTTGAGCCGCGCGGCGGTCACTACACTATGGCCGGGGCGACGGCTTGTCAAGTTTGGCCGGGGGCGAGGCCGGCCCACGCCGGCCGGATTAGCCGCAAGTCCTGGAAATATATGGATTTTTCATGCCTGTCTCCAAGCGTCCAGCACCTATACTCTCCCTGAAGTCAGCCGGCAGGCGCTTGACGCCAAGACAGCGGTATGCAGGCCGAATCCCCTCAAGCCGCCTTGTGCCCTTTGCCGATGTGAATTGGCAGCGGCACGTGAGTCGCTCGCGCACCTTAGTCCGGCTGGCTCGTGAAAGGCTCGGCATCATCATGTTGAAGCGGCTGTTCCGCCCTACCAACCTCCGCCTGCGACTGGTCGTCGGCGTGCTGTTGGCAGCCGGCTTCTGCATACAGTGCACCAGCAGCGACCCCACCCGCAGCAGCCAACTGGTGGCCGACATTTCCGGGGCGTCGCCCTCCATCGCCCCGGCCCAGCAGCAGGCCGAGCTGGAAAAGCTGGCCGCCTCCGACCACGTCGCCCTGCTGAAGGAATTGCTGGCCCACTACAACGACCATTGCCGCGCCTACACCTGCACCCTGGTCAAGCACGAGCGGATCAACGGCCAACTGCAGAACGAGCAGTGGATCGACGTCAAGTTCATGGAGAAGCCCTTCAGCGTGTCCATGCACTGGACGAAGAACTCGCCTCTGGGCGACCGCGTCCTGTACGTCGAGGGCAAGTATAACGGCAACATGCTGGTCAACCCCGCCAACGCCCTGCTGCTGAAGCTGGTCGGCACGGTGCAGCGCCAGCCCGAAAGCCAGGAGGCCATGGCCAACACCCTCCGCCCGGTGACGCAGTTCGGCTTGCGCCCGATGCTGGAAAGCCTGCTGAGCATCTACGAACTGGCCGCCCAGCGCAAAGAAGGCGCCAGCCACTTCAAGGGCTACCAGGAAGTGGCGGGCGTGAAGGCCATGGTGCTCCAGCGCGACCTGCCGGCACGCGGCGATTACCCCGCCAAGACCACCATCTGGTATCTGGATCCCCAGCGGCTGGTGCCGCTGGGACTGGTCGCCTACGACTGGTCCGACCAGCTCATCTGCTCCTATATCTTCACAGACATCAAGCTCGACGCCGACCTGAGCGAAGAGGATTTCACCCCCCAGGCCAACCAGATGAAACTCCGCTAGGCGGGCGCGGGGCGTGCAGGGTGCCATGCCCTTACGCGTCTTGCGTGGAAGGGCATGTCCAGCGGCCGGCAACTATGTTGCACGCGCAATCCCCAGATTCCCCTCGGGTGGGAGAAACCGCCCGCCCTGTCCCCCGTTCCCTCTCGCCTGCACCCTGCAACTTGTTGCCGCCGCTATCCCGGCAGGTTATGGCTTGACGGATTGCGGCGTCGGGAGTACTTTTGACGCTGGTGCTGCCTACCACTCCGAAAGGGAGCCGCGATGACTCGACCTGCAACCTGCAGAACGACGACAATCCGCACTCGCGCGCCAGCGACGCTGGAGACGCTGGAGACGCGGCAATTGCTGGCCGGAAACGTGCTGGCCCAGGTGGTGGACGGCAACCTCATCATCCGGGGCGACCAACAAGCAAACGATATTGTTGTGACATTGAATGGGGCAGGATCCCACGGCTGGCAAATTGCCAGCGGGGCGGACGCGACAACCATTAATGGCCAGGCCGGGCCGATCACCCTTCAACTGGTAATTGACAGTTTTCATACCGAGGAGTGGGGACCCATCCCACCTGGCCCGTTCTTCGGTCCGGAGGGACTGACGTATATTGACGGGAACTCGGGCGGGGTACGCATCTTCATGGGAGACGGCGATGATCATCTTCAGTTTCTTGGAACAGGAAACCCTATCGATAGCGTCATTATCCCTCTAGGCCCGGACGTCTTAACGTACGACACGTTCCGGAGCGTGAACATTGACATGGGGCGCGGGAACGACACCGTAAGCGTGGAAAACTTGACCGTCCGAGGCAGTCTCTCCGTCGCCGGCCAGAACGGCAATAACACCATCACGCTCGACAATGTGACCGTTGCCAAGTCGGTCACACTCACCGCTCATGCCGGCAACGACACCTTCACCGTCGGCCAACTCACGACGGGCACGTTCCTGTCCGTCCGCGGCGGCTGGGGCGACGACCAGATCGCCCTGACCGACAGCACCGTCGGCGGCCGGGCGGAATTCCACGGCAGCGACGTCACTATTACCGGCTGCACGCTGAACGGCAAACTGATCATGGGCGCCGGGCGGCTGGACGGCAACCTGAACATCCTCAATACCACCCTGGCCAAGGCGGTCACCATCTCCACCGGCCGCGGGGCCGACAGCCTCGCCCTGAGCGGCTCGACCTTCCAGAAGGCGTTCTTCGCCGGGCTGGGCCGCGGCGCCGACACCGCCGCCATCGACGGCTGCACCTTCAACGGCGCATTCACCCTGCAGACCGGCGCGGGCAGCGACGTTGTGACCGTCGCCGCCACGGCACCCGACACCTTCGCCAAGAGCGCCATCTTCCGCACCGGCGGCGGCGACGACAGTCTGACCATCGGCTCGGTCGCCAGCTCCGGCTCGGTCGCCAGCTCCGGCGGCACCCCCACCCTTGTCACCCCCGGTTCCACCGGCCTGACGGGCACCTTCGCCAACGAGACGGGCGGGACCGGCGGCAGCCGTGTCGACCTGGGCAACGGCGGCTGGGAAGGCGTGATCACCTACTACGACTTCAACGGCGACGGCATGGTCACCTTCGGCGACTACACGACTCTTGAGGTGCCCTTCGACCCCCTCGCCACCCCCGTCGCCACCTTCCAGGGCCCCGTGACCTTCGACGGTGGCGCGGGCCTCGACGTGGTGACTTACCAGGCCTTTCCCATCAGCTTCGCCATCACCCCCACGATCAAGGGGTTCGAGATAATTCAGTAGGGCACGCGGGTTCGTGAGCGGAGCGAACGGTTCGGCGTGCGGAAGAAGGCTTGGCTTTCTGTCTATACCCCCGACGTAAGTCGGGGGTTCTTTTTTCGGGTGGCATGGCAGCCGCGTCTTTCCTGACCTATGAAGCCTTGGCGAAGTAGGTTGCGGCGGCCATGAAAGACTGCGTCGACCCATTGCTTGCCCAAGAAGGCAAGGACCTTCCGTTGCTGATTGCTAAACATGGTCACGCGAAAAGAAGCGTGACCATGCCACCCGACGTCTCGGCCATGCCACATAATTCAGAAGTCCCACTGCCCTACTTGACCTTCACCGCCAGGGCCTGGTGGGCGTCCTTGAGCTGCTGGCGGATGGGGATTTTCTGGGGGCACTTGTCTTCGCAGGCCCCGCACTCGTTGCAGGCGTCGGCCTGGCGGCCATCGGGGTCCCAGGGGCTGTGCAGGATGAATTCGTAATCCCTCTGGGCCGCCGGCCAGTTGGCATAGACGCGGGCCAGGTTGTACAGGCTGAAGACCTGCGGAATCCGCACGTTCTGGGGGCATGGCTGGCAATAGTTGCAGCCGCTGCAGTACAGGTCGGCGGCGGCCTTGAGACGATTGAGGTGGGCGTCCAGGGCGGCGTATTGGTCTTTGGTCAGGGGCACGTCCTGGCCGGCCACGCGGGCATTCTGCTCGATGATCGGCAGGCTCTCCATGCCCGAGATGGCCAGGGAGACGCCGGGGTTGGCCAGCACGAAGCGCAGGGCCAGCTCGGTCACGTCGTCCTGGCCGGGCACCACCGAGTTGAAGGCCCCCTGCGAGGTCACGATGCGCCCGCCGGCCAGCGGGCCCATGACCACGACGCCGATGCCCTTGGCGGCGGCGTGGGCGATGGCCCCCTCGTTCCGCCGGTCCAGCAGGTTGTACTGCAGGGTGAAGGACTCGAAGAAGCCCGTGTCCATCAGCTTGACCGTGTTCTCGGGGCTGTCGTGGCAGGAGCAGCCGATGTGCTTGATGAGCCCCTGGTCGCGGGCCCGCAGCAGCCACTTGCTGATGGCCGGCTCGATGGCCGCCTGCCAGACCTGCCAACTCGCCCCGTGGATGCTATAAACGTCGATGCACTGCACGTCCAGCAGGCGCAGGCTGTCGTGGAGGTTTTTGTGCCAGGCGGCCTGGTCGGTTCCCTTGTAGTCGTTCTTGGTGGAGACGACCAGCCGGTCGCGCCAGCCCTTGATCGCCTGGCCGACGGCCCGCTGACTGTCGCTGTTGCAGTAGAAAACGGCCGAATCCACGTAGTTGACGCCCAGCTCGAACGAGCGGCGCATCAGCTCGGCGGCCTTGTCGATGTCCACCTTTGCGTCTTTGTCCGGCCCGGTCATGGGCAGGCGCATGGCCCCGAAACCAAGCTGCGAAACCCTAAGGCCCGTGCTGCCCAACATGCGGTAAAGCAAGCCATCTCCTTTTCTCGCGGTAAGTACGAATCGTCATTGTAACTGATGCCATGCGGCGGATTCACCCTTGGAGTTTCGAATTTCGGGATTCGAAAGTTAGCGTTGTCTTAATGCCGTGACACGTGGCACCGCCGCCCCTTGGGCGGCGTAGCCTTGGCGAAGCCTGGCTCGACCGTGTTCTCCCGTTCGAGTTCAAACACGGTCACACAGAAAGAAGCGCGACCGGGGCTTCCCTGCATGAATGTCCATGACAAGATGGAAGAAGTTCGGATTATGTAACGGCCAGGCCCAAAGGGCCGGCAAGAGTTTAGCCGGGGGGTGGAGCGGCGACAGTTTTTTGTCGCCGCGAAGCCCCCGATAGAGGCCACCAAAAGAGACAGAGCGAGTGCCGTGGTGTCACCGGAGGAATGGTCTGACTCGCGGCGGCGTGAATCAGCCGCCTCTCGGGTCACAGCACTTTCGGCAGATGAGAACCTCCGCCCCGGCCGATCACGCCACTGCCTTTGTTCTGGTTGGCGGCCCTGTCCGGGGGTTGCGCTGCGCCCGGCTGCGCCGTGCTCGCTTCACCCCCGGCTAAATTCTCTCCGGCCCATTCGGGCCTTGTTCTTCTAGCGCCGTTGGGTTCCACTAAATGTGAGGATGATACTCTCGCCACACAGGACCCAAGAAAGACAGAAGCAAAAACCCAGATTTCATCGGGGGCTAACTGAAAAGCATGCTGCGCGTTATATTCAGGCGACGTGCGTGTCTTGAGTTTTAGATTGTCGCCGGCCACGGTCGAGACGCCCGCGCCATGAGGAAGGAACATGAACGCCAATCGCCCCGCCGCCGATTCGCAAGCCCTCCAGGCCGGCTACGCCAAGATTGATATCACCCCCGACGAGCCGGTGTACCTGTGCGGCTACAACCTGCGCGAGGCGCCGGCCAGCAAGGTCGCCGGGCCGCTGTACGCCCGTGCCCTGGCCTTTGACGACGGGCGGCGAAAGTTCCTGGTCATGATGGCCGACATGATCGGCGTCGACGGGGCGTGCCTGGCCGCTCAGATCGCCCAGGCCACCGGCCTGCAACCGGGCGACATCTTCGCCGGCGACGTCCACAACCACGCCGCCCCCATCAGCCGCCTGGCTGGAAAGCCCGGGCAGAACAACGACCACACGCGCTGGATCAAGCGCTTTCCCCAGGCCGTCGTCGAGGTAGCCCGGCAGGCGGTGGCCGACCTTCAGCCGGTGCGGCTGGGGGTGGGCAAGGGACAGAGCCGCATCGGCATCAACCGGCGAAAGCCCTCCGCCGGCGGCGAAAGCTTCACCACCTTCGACGAAAACCACGCCAGCCAGTCCGTTGGCCGCTGGAAGACCGACCAGCCGGCGCCGGTGCGAGAGTTCGAGGGCGTAATCCGCCTGGGGCCCAACGCCGCCGGCCCGATAGACCCGGAGGTGACGGTGCTGCGGCTGGACCGCCCCGACGGCTCGCCCCTGGCCGTGCTGGCCAACTACGGCTGCCACGGCACCTGCCTGGGCGGGCGGAACGACGCCATCTGCGGCGACTGGATCGGCCATGCCCTGGGCCTGCTGGAAAAGCAGCTTGGCGGCGGGGCCATGTTCCTGCAGGGCGCCTCGGGCGACATCAACCCGCGCGTGGTGGGCGGCCTGGACGGCCAGGTTGACAGCCTGGAGACGGTCGCCCGCCTGGGCGAGGAATTCGCCCGGGAGGCGTCGCGGGTGTGGGCCCTGGTCGTTCCCCAGCCGGTGACATCGGGCATTCGCTCGGTGAGCAAGACCGTGCTGCTCCCCCGCTGCTACCGCGAGCTGATGGCCGACTTCCACCAGACGGCCATCGAGGCCCCCACCACGGCGGTGCGCATCGGGGATTGCACCTGGATCAACTTCCCCGGCGAAATGTTCCACCAGATCGGGCTCGAGCTCAAGGCCGCCAGAGCGACGGCGGCCCTGCTGCTGGCCACCTGCACCAACGGCGGGATTGGGTATTTCCCCACACGGCAGGCCTACAGCGAGGGCGGCTACGAGCCGGCCATCACGCACCTGGACCCTGCGGCCCCCCAGCACTATCTCCACCAAGTCCTGCCCATGCTGGCGGAACTGAATGTACCAACGGCGTAATCGCCTGATTTTAAACAAACTGGAAGAAGCTTTCTGAATGGATAGTCTAGTCTGGACGTGAAAGGGCTAATCCAGCATATGCGGAACACCCAAGGGAAAATAACGTCAAGGCCCGAACGGGCCGGCGAGGACTTAGCCGGGAGCGAAGCGAGCAACGGCGAAGCCGGGCGCAGCGCAGCCCCCGGTAAAGGTCGCCGACAAGGCCAGAGGCAGTGGCTTGATCGCCCAGAGGGAAAGTTCTTCCCTGCCGATAGCGTGATCGGCCGGAATGGCGAGGCCTGGCCACGGCATCGCGAGTCGGGTCAGTTACCCATGTGCGATCACGGCACTCGCTCAGTCTCGTTGCGCCCCCCTGACCGGGGGTTGCGCGGCGACAAGAAAGAAAAAGCGTCGCCGCTCCACCCCCGGCTAAACTCTTGCCGGCCCGCCGGGCCTGGCAACTCTTCACCCAATGTCTTCCCAGTTCTATCAAAGGCTCTTGGTTCGGTAAGGAAAGCAAGACAGACAGTTCGCTTTTGTATTGCAGGCGACTGCAACCGCCTGTATCTCTAGGAGTCGAGCCATGTTGTCACGCTCTTTTATCGGGCAGATTTTAATGGGGCAAACCCACAGGAACACTCTCATGCCACGAAATGCAATTTGGCTGGGCCTGACGCTTGTGCTATTGGCCGGTTGCAGCGGCCAGGACTACGGCAACTCGGCTGTGCCCGCGGTGCAACCCGCCGCCAAGCCCGAGGTCGTGGCCCGGGCGGACTTCCGCCAGACCGTCCAGAGCGCCAAGGACAAGGTCTTCCCGGCCGTGGTGTACATCAAGTGCCTGCGCGAGAGCCACGAATCGGGCAAGAAGCAGACCTACGAAGTGGCCGGCAGCGGCGTCATCATCTCCACCAAGGGCGAAGTGCTGACCAACTGGCACGTGGTGGACAAGGCGGTGGAGATCCGTTGCCTGCTGTACGACGGCCGGGCCTTCGACGCCAAGCTGGTCGGCTCCGACAAAGACACCGACCTTGCCCTGGTGCAACTCCAGGAAACCGAAAAATCCTCCGCCCTGCCCATCGCCCAGTTGGGCGACTCCTCGCAGTTAAAGGAGGGGGACTTCGTCATGGCCATGGGCGCCCCCTGGGGGCTGTCGCGCTCGGTCTCCATCGGCATCATTTCCTGCACCCGGCGCTTCCTGCCCCAGCAAAGCCAGTACAGCCTGTGGCTGCAGACCGACGCCTCCATCTCCCCGGGCAACTCCGGCGGCCCCCTGGTCAACACCGACGGCCAGGTGATCGGCATCAA
>PMYM01000161.1:24874-35036 GCA_003171235.1 Phycisphaerales bacterium
CAGCCGCTGCGCGACTTCGAGCACAACCAGTACTTCCAGGCGGAGGAGGGCGTGGTGGTGGCCGACACCGACGAGGACAGTCCGGCCAAGCGCGCCGGCATCTCCAGCCGCGACCGCATTCTCAAGATCAACGGCAAGAAGGTCACCGCCCTGACCGATGAAAACCTCCCCGAGCTGCGTACCGAGCTGGGCCTCTTGCCCAAACAAAGCCCGGTGGAGATCGTGCTGGACCGGGGGGGCACGGAAATATCCTTCACCGTCACCCCGCGGGAAAAGGGAAAGGTCGAGGGCGAAGAGCTCGACTGCCCGCGCTGGGATCTGACGGTCAAATCCATCAACCAGTTCGACAACCCCGAGCTCTACCTGCATCGCCAGAAGGGGGTGTACGTCCTGGGCGTCAAGCCGCGCGGCAACGCCCGCGACGCCGGCCTGAACGAACAGGACATCATCCTCAAGATCGAGGACAAGGACATCGTCGCCCTGGACGACGTCAAGGCCCTGCACGCCAAGTCGCTGGAAACGGTAAAGGAAAACCACCGCCTGCGCTTCACCGTGCTGCGCAACGGCCTGATGCGGCAAATCATCCTGGACTTCCTCCGGGACTACGAAAAGGAATAACCATGAAGCCATTGGCCCTGCTTGCCTGTCTTGCCTTGACGGCCCTGCCGCTGACGGGGTCGGCCCAGCCGGCCCCCGCGGCCGCCTCCGCCGCCGCCAGCGCCCCCGACGTGGAGAAGCTTTCGCCCGCCCAGCAGCTTGAGATCATCGGGTCTCTCCAGCCTTCGCTGGTGAGGGTGGAGTACACGCTGCAGTACGACAAGGGCGAGGCCCCCAGCAGCGGCGGCAGCTCGCTGGTGGATGAAGAGCGGCCCATGGAGCTGCCGGGCTTTTTGGTGGCCCCGGACAAGGTGCTGACGGCCGACATCGCCCTGCACCCGCGCTTCATCAAGAGCCTGGCGGTGCGCCAGGGCGAGGAGGTGGTCGCCGCCAAGCTGGAGGCCCTGGGAACGAATCAGCCCTGCCGCCTGCTTAGCCTGGCCAAGCCTTTCAAGAACGGCAAGCCGCTGAGCTTCGCCCCCGCCGCCGAACCGTATTTGCTGCTCTCGCATTCCCGGCACGAGGCCTCGTGGCTGGCCATCATCCGCCCCATGCAAAGCGGCATCGCCAGCAGCGACGACGGGCGGAAATTCGTCTCCGCCAATTGCGGGCCCGAGGGCGTGGTGATCGTCGATGCCAAGGGCGCCCCGGTGGCCATGACCTTCACCGACGAGATGCCTCCCGACGATTCCTGGAAGGTCTCCCCCACCGCCTGGGAGATGACCCCGGCCGCCGAGATGGACAAGAAGCTGGCCGCCCTGGAAGAGCAGGCCAAGCAGTGCGTGCTGCACGTGCGGTTGAACTTCCGCAGCCCCAAGAAAGGCAGCGGCGACGAGTTCAGTTCCCGCCGCTACGGCGAGGACGGCGGCGCCGAATCCGGCGGCACCCAGTCGAATGTTCCGGGCGTTGTCATCGGCCCGCAGCAGGTGCTGGTGCTGGCCCACCTGCAGCCCAAGGTCACCGCCCGGCTGGAGGAAATCACCCTCTTCCTGCCCGACGGCAGCAAGGTTCCGGCCAAGTTCGAGGCCACGCTCCAGGACTACTGCGGCTTTGTGGCAAAAACCGACAAGCCCCTGCCCGCCACGGCCAAGCTTTCGGACAAGGACATCCTGTCCTACCGGCACGGGCTGCTGATGGGCATGGACCTGCGGCTGCAGGGTGAAACGGTGGTAACCTATTTCGACCACTGCCGGACGGGCGGCTTCAGCCTGGGGTGGCGCAAGCAGGTCACGCCCTACTTCAATTTCAGCGCCGAGAACGATTTCATTTTCGACGCCGCCGGCCAACTGGCGGCCCTGCCCATGGCCCATCGCCCCAAGCTCTCGGCCCGCGAGAACTACGGCCGTATCAGCGGCATGCTCCCCAGCACCGCCATCGCCGGCATCTTCAAGGACATCCCTGCCCAGGTGGACGCCTCCAACGTCCCCCTGACGGCCGAGGACGAGATGCGCCTGGCCTGGCTGGGGGTTGAACTGCAGGCCCTCAACCGCGAACTGGCCCGGGACAACAAGGTCAGCGACCTGACCAGCGACGGCGCCACCGGGGCCATCGTCTCCTTTGTCTATGCCGGCAGCCCGGCGGAGAAGGCCGGCATCAAGCTGGGCGACATCCTGCTGCGGATTTACGCCCAGGACTATCCCAAGCCCATCGACGTGACCGCGCGCGATCCATATGCTTGGGCCGATGAAGCTTTCCCCTGGGACCGCTGGGATCAACTGCCCGAGTCCTACTTTGACCGCATTCCACGCCCCTGGCCATCGCCTGAAACCAGCCTCACCCGCACCCTGACCGACCTGGGCTTCGGCAAGAAATTCGAGCTGGAGTACTTCCACGAGGGCAAGATCGACAAGAAGACCCTCACCGTCCAGCAGAGCCCCACCCACTACGACACCGCCGCCAAGTTCAAGAGCAAGCCGCTGGGCCTGACCGTGCAGGACATGACCTTCGAAGTGCGGCGGTACTTCCAGAAGAAGGACACCGACCCGGGCGTGATAATTGCCAAGCTCGAGCCGGGCCAGAAGGCCTCGGTCGCCGGCATGAAGCCCTACGAGTTGATCACCCACGTCAACGACAAGCCCATCTCCAACGTCAAGGAGTTCGAGCAGCAGGTTAGCGGCGCCACGGGCGAACTGAGCTTCTCCGTCCGCCGCCCCACCACGGGCAAGGTGGTAAAGATCAGGCTGGACAAGGCCGACACCCAGCCCGCCAGCGGCCCGGCGCCGGCAAGCCCGCCCCTGCGGCCCGGCCTTCCCCTTCCGGAGATCGAGCCGTAGCGAACCATGCGGGAACACTCGCGGCGAAGGCGGCGGCTGGTTTATCCAGTCGCCGCTTCCCGCTGCGGTTGTCGCGCGGGAATCGCCGACGGCAGAGTTTCGGGGCTTTCAAAATCCAAGCACGGGCGTAAAATGCAGCCTCGGCCCTCCCGCCGCTGATTGGGCCGGCAACGCCACGTATGATGCCTCGGCCTGGCGCCGGGGCCACAACCAACCGCATAGGGTCCGGGATGGAGCAACAGCCAACATCGGCTCTGGCAACGCAGGCGGATAACCCCCTGCGCTGCCAGTATTGCGGGGCCATGCTGGCCAGCGGATACTACTTCTGCTTGAGTTGCGCCACCCCCTATCGCAGCGTCGAGACGGTGCTGCCGGCGGTGCGCGTCGCCCGGCCGGACGAGGGCGAGCAGATCCGCCTCCGCGCCCCCCACGCCTGGCCCTTGTTCTGGACCTACCTGTCGGTGGTCGTGGGCGGCGGCATTGCCGGCTTTCTGATCTTCCGCGAGAACCTAGCGGCCGCCATCGTGCTGAGCTCAGTCGGCATGTTCATCACCACCTGCATCTTCGGCTGCATTCATTACCGTTCGCTGTGGGTGCAACTGAATCGCATCGGTTTCAACAGCCGCTGGGCCTGGCTCTGCCTGGCGGCCCTGGCGCCGATGCTGCTGATCAATTACGGCTACACCCAGGGCCTGGAACACCTGCTCAAGAACGATCACGCAAGCCACTGGGCAGAAGCCCAACAGGAGCTTGGCCTGCCGGGGATGATCTTCCTGGTGGCGGTGCTGCCGGCCATCGTCGAGGAGTTGGCCTTCCGCGGGTTGCTGCTGCACTGGCTGGCGGTGGCCATCACGCCCAACAAGGCCCTGATCCTCAGCTCGGCCCTTTTCATGGCCCTGCATTTCAGTATACTTAGTGCGCCTTACCTGTTTGCCGTGGGAATGCTTCTGGGTTTCGCCAGGTTGAAGACGGGAAGCCTGTATCCATCGATGCTGATCCACTTCCTGCACAATCTGGCGGTGGTGGTTCTTTTTCCTGGGTAGGTTTATGGACGAATTCTTCATGATTCGGCTTATCATCATGGCGATCTGCGGGGTCATCGCGGCCGCCATCGCCTCGCACAAGGGCAGGAATGTCGTCGGGTGGTTCTTCGCGGGGTTCTTCATAACCCTGATAGGCATCATCATTATCCTGGTGCTCCCCAACCGCCGCCTGGAGCGCGAGCAGCAGATGCAGGTGCAGAGCGAGCAGCATCGCCTGCGCGAGCAGCTTCGCCAGGAGCGCATGAAGAGCGAGACCTTCCGCCGCTACGCCCTGGGGCGGATCGACAACCACGACCAACTGCTGGGGACCGACACGCGCAGCCTGGCCGCCCTGCCCGGGGCCCAGGTCGACGGCTCGCCTTCGCCCCAGGACGTGTTTGTCACCCCGCAGAACGACGGCGAGGCCGCCGTCTGGTACTACCACCTCAACGGCCAGACCATCGGCCCGACAAGCCTGCGTCAATTGAAGGCCATGCTGCAGACCCGCCAACTCGCCCCCGCCACCCTGGTCTGGTGCGAAGACCTGGGCCAGTGGACGGCGGCCAACCAGGTCCCCAACCTGCTGACTACGGTGTGACATGGAAAAGATCGAAGGCATGCTGCAACTGGACGGGCTGCTGGAGGGCCGCCTCAGCGCCCTGCCCGAGGGCGAAAAGCGCCTGCAGGAATGGGTGCGCTTCGCCGGCTCGGTGGCCCTGCCCTTTTCCCTGGAAATCGACGGCAGCCAGTTTAACCTGCTGCCCGGCCGCCAGCCGCTCGAGGCTGCACAATTGGGGCCCGAACCCTCCGAAACCGTCGTCAACGCCCTGAATCAACTGGTCAAGCTTTTCCCCGCTTCCGAGCGACAGCACGTTTTTTCCACGCTGCGCAGCGTCGAATACCGCGCAAACCTCGAGATCCAGACCCTCTACGCCATGGGCAGCCAGGGCCAGATCGAGGCCCGCCAAAGAAGCGTCGAAAGCCAGACGACAGCCCCCCTCCGGCCGATGGGGCACAAACAGAAGCTCCGGCTGGCCGGGCTGGGCCTGG
Source organism: Phycisphaerales bacterium (assembly GCA_003171235.1). Lineage (GTDB taxonomy): Bacteria > Planctomycetota > Phycisphaerae > SM23-33 > SM23-33 > FEN-1344. The sequence goes on from PMYM01000161.1 coordinate 29,817, forward strand.
CGGTGGCGCTGGTGGTGCTGGCGGCGTCCACATTTTTCGTCGATTACCGCCAGTTGCTCGCTCGGGTGCGCGACCGCCTGACGCCCTTCGACGCCCAGGCGGTGGCCGTGGACAACGCCGCCTTCGAACCCTATTTCACCGTGGAGGGCAAGGCCAGCCAGGAAGGTTGCCTGGTGCTGTCGCTGAAGCGCACGCCGCAATACCCCCAAAGCCCCCAGGACCTGGACAAGCTTTCCGCCCAGTCGGCCGGTTCGCTGGAGCAGCGACTGGCGGTGGAGGCCCTGGCCCGGGGCTATGTCCACTGCGAACTCTTCGACAGGGACGGCCGCTTCATCACCGCCGCATTCGAGCGGATCGCCCCCCTCCAGCAGGAGGAGTCCATTCGCCTGCGCCTGCCCCTGCCCCCCGACCGCCGGCTGGGGAAGATCATCCTTGCGTATTGAGCGGAAGGGTTGCGCGTGCAACAAAGTTCGCCCTGCAACGGACCCCTCGGCCATTTCTGCCGCTGCCCTTAGTGGAAGGCGCTGCGGGAAAAGCTTATAATCGTCGCTTTCATGCCCACGGTTTGCGCGGGCATGTCAGGAGAGAATTATGGAACGCTGGTCTTGTGGGAGTTGGTCTTTGAGAATTTGCCTGGCTTGGTTGTGTGCCATGGGGCTGGCATTGGCTGGGCCGGCNNGTCAAGACCGCCAAGGCCGCCCGGCTGGACGTGCCCCTCAGGATCCAGTCCATCGGCAGCGTAGAACCTTATGCCACGGTCAACGTCAAGCCCCAGGTGGGCGGCGTCATCAGCCAGGTGTGCTTCGCCGAAGGCCAGCGGGTGCATAAGAACCAGAAGCTCTTCCAGATCGATCCCCGCCCGCTGGACGTTGCCTTGCAGTTGGCCAAGGCCAACCTGGACCGCGACCAGGCCCTGGCCAACCAGGCCGAGTTGGACCGCTCCAAGATCGAGGAGCTCTACCAGCACGGCAACGCCACCCGGGACGAGTTGGACAAGGCCGCCTCGCAGGCCGAAAGCCTGGCCGCCACCGTCAAGGCCGACCAGGAGGCGGTGCATTCGGCCAAACTGACGCTGGCCTACTGCGACATCGCTTCGCCGCTGGAGGGCATCGTCGGCAGCCTGGACGTCAACGCCGGCAACGTGGTGAAGATCAATGATACGCAAATGCTGACCATCAACCAGATCCAGCCCATCTACGTCAGCTTCACCGTGCCCCAGCAGCACCTCAACGAGATTCGGCGCTGGCAGGCCCAGGCCCCGCTGGAAGTGGTCGCGGCCCTGCCGGGCGAAACGGCCCTGGCGGAGCGCGGGAAGCTGAGCTTCATCGACAATGCCATCGACCAGACCACCGGCACCGTGCGCCTGCGCGCCACTTTCACCAACGAGGATGAGCAGCTCTGGCCGGGTCGGTACGTGGACGTGGTGCTGACGCTCAAGCTCCAGCGCCAGGCGGTGGTGGTGCCGCTGCAGGCCCTGCAGATGGGCCAGCAGGGGCGGTTCGTGTACGTGCTGCAAGCAGACCAGACGGTCACGGCCGCGCCGGTGCAGGTTGATCGCACCGTCAGCGGCTTCAGCGTCATCAGCGAGGGGCTTACGGGCGATGAGACGGTGATCACCGACGGGCAGTCGCAGTTGCGGCCGGATTCACTGGTCAAGGTCAAAGAATCCGCCCCGGCGCCCACCAGCCTGCCGGCGCCGCTGTTTGTTCAGCCCGCCTCTGCCGCCGCCCAGGGGGCCTCGGCGCCCAGCGATCAAGCCGGCAGCGATTTCTCTCCGGCGGCGACGGAAAATGGAGCTGACTGATGAATATTTCCGAGTTGTCCATCCGCCGCCCGGTAATGACCACGCTGCTGATGCTGGCGCTGCTGGTCTTCGGCGCCATGGCTTTCCTGAAGCTGCCCGTCAGCGACCTGCCCAACGTGGACTTCCCCATTATCATGGTTTCGGCCGCCCTGCCAGGCGCCAGCCCCGAGACCATGGCCAGCGCCGTTGCCACGCCGCTGGAGAAGCAGTTCTCCACCATCGCCGGCATCGAATCTATGTCCTCAACCAGCGTGCAAGGCGCCACGCAGATTTCCTTGCAGTTCACCCTGGACCGCAATATCGACGCCGCCGCCCAGGACGTCCAGGCCGCCATCTCCCAGTCGGCCAGGATGTTGCCCCAGAACATGCCCAGCCCGCCCAGCTACATGAAGGTCAACCCGTCGATCCAGCCCATCTTGTTCGTCGCCTTGACCAGCCCGACGCTTCGCCTCTCGGAACTGGACGAATACGGCGAAACGCTGATGGCCCAGCGTATCTCCACTATCAATGGCGTGGCCCAGGTGGTGATCTATGGCTCGCAGAAGAAGGCGGTGCGCGTGCAGGTCAACCCGCTGGCAATGGCCTCGATGGGAATCGGCCTGGAGGAAGTAGCTGCGGCCATCCAGGCCGCCAACGTCAACCTGCCCACGGGCATCTTGTATGGCCCCTACCGCGCCGTCACCGTGGAGGCGACCGGGCAGTTGAACGAGGCTGAGGATTATCGATCGCAGGTGGTGACATATCGACAGGGTCGGGCGGTGCGGCTGGAGGAAGTCGCCAACGTTCTTGACTCAGTCGAAAACGACAAGGTCTCCGCCTTTTTCGTCGACGCCAGGTCGGCTCGCCCGTCCATCGTGTTGGCCATTCAGCGTCAACCCGGCACCAACACCGTCGAGGTCTCCGACGCGGTCAAGCGCCTGCTGCCCACTTTCCGCTCCCAGCTGCCCGCCTCGGTGGACATGCAGATCATGTACGACAAGTCCAGCAACATTAAGGAATCCACCCAGGACGTGGAGTTCACCCTGGTGCTGACGCTGGGCCTGGTGGTGATGGTCATATTCTTGTTCCTGCGGAACTTCTCGGCCACGGTCATTCCCTCGCTGACGCTGCCCATGTCGGTGGTGGGCACCTTCGCCGCCATGTACGCCATGGGCTTCAGCCTGGACAACCTCTCGCTGATGGCCTTGACGCTGTCGGTGGGCTTCGTGGTCGACGACGCCATCGTCATGCTGGAGAACATCTTCCGCCACATGGAGATGGGCAAGAGCGCNNTCGCTGGCGGCGGTATTCATACCCTTCCTGCTTTTGCCCGGGCTGGTGGGCAGGCTCTTCCGCGAATTCTCGGTGTGCATCGGCGTGGCGGTGCTGATCTCAGGCTTCATCAGCCTGACGCTGACGCCCATGCTGGCCAGCCGCTTCCTGCGCGCTCCCGGGCAGGTCCGCCACGGAGCGGGCTATCGCGTGGTGGAGGGCGTATTCGACGGCATGGTGCGCTTCTACGGCTGGACGCTGCGCGGCGTGCTCAAGGCCAAGTTCCTGACCATGCTGGTGCTGGTGGGCGTGCTGGTGGGCACAGTCTACCTGTTCATGATCGTGCCCAAGGGTTTCATCCCCAGCGAGGACCAAGGCTTCGTCTTTGCCCAAATCGAGGCCGCTGAGGGCATTTCTCCCCAGAGCATGGCCGCCCACCAGCAGGAAATGGCTACTGCCCTGCAGGACGACCCGAACTTTGAATTCTTCCTGACAGTAACGGGAATGAGCGGCCCGGGCGGTGTCAGCTCCGCCAACAAGGGCATCATGTTCTTCAGGCTTAAGCCCCGCAACCAGCGGCCGCTCAGCGCTGACCAGATCGTGAGCATGATTTACAAGAAGGCCAGTAACATAGCGGGCATCAAGGTCTTCCCGCAGAATCCCGCGGTGATCCCCACCAGCCCGCGCTCGACCATGGGCCAGTACCAGTTCACCTTGCTGGGCTCAGATACCACGCAACTGTTCGCTTATGCCCAGGAACTTGAAGACCGGCTTAAGAAACAGCAGGGTTTCGTCGGCGTCAGCAGCGACTTGCAGATCAAGAACCCCCAGGTGAGCGTGGACATCAACCGCGACCTGGCCCGTTCGCTGGGCATCACCGCCGCCCAGATCGAATCCACGCTGCAGTTGGCCTACGGCTCCGGCCAGATATCCACCATCCTGGCCCCGCAGAACCAGTACCAGGTCATCCTGGAGGCCATGCCTCAGTACCAGTTCACGACTTCGGACCTGTCGCTGCTGTACGTCCGCTCCGACACCGGGAAGATGGTGCCGCTGCCGACGGTGGCCAACATCAAGGAAAACTACGGCCCGCTCTCGGTCAACCACACCGGCCAAATTCCCTCGGTAACGCTTTCGTATAACCTTGCCCCGGGGATGTCGCTGGGCGAGTCGCTGAAGATCGTCGATGACCTGGGCGCCAAGCGCCCGGCAAGCGTCACCATCAGCCGGCAAGGCGCCGCCCAGCAGTTCACCGGCTCGCAGTCGGACATGATGATGCTGGGGGCGGTCACGATACTGGTGATCTACATCGTGCTGGGCGTCCTGTACGAGAGCTTCATTCACCCGATTACCATCCTGTCGGCCCTGCCGTTCGCGGGCTTTGGGGCGGTGGCGACGCTGGTGATTTTCAACGTCGAACTCTCGCTGTACGCCTTCGTGGGCATCATCATGCTCATCGGCCTGGTCAAGAAGAACGGCATCATAATGATCGACTTCGCCCTGGCCGTCCAGCGGGAAGGCAAGAGCCCGCGCGACGCCATGTACCAGGCCTGCCTGGTCCGCTTCCGCCCCATCACCATGACCACTCTGGCGGCGTTGATGGCCGGCCTGCCCATCGCCCTGGGCTTCGGCGCCGGCGCTGAGAGCCGCCGCCCGCTGGGCCTGGCCGTCGTCGGCGGACTGGTCTTCAGCCAGACCCTGACCCTTTACGCCACACCCGTGGTTTACCTGGTGATGGAACGGCTGCGGCAGAAACTCGGCCGTCGCCCCAAAACCGCTCTGCCGGCGATACTGCTGGAGGAAAAGACCAGCCACCCGGACTAGAGCGTTTTTCATAAAAGCTGTCGTAATCGGAGGGATGATGTCGATGTTCCTTTCATGGGAATCGCATCTGCGGATACAAGACAACGGGCCTTGGCGGCGTACCAGCAAGGCGGGAAAGCACAGTCGGAGATTGCCGCCCTCTTCGGCGTTACTTTGCGCACGTTTCAACGTTGGTGGCACACCTGGCGAACCGAAGGGCGAGATGCCCCAGGACGCAGTCCGGGACGCCCGGCGGTGTTCGTCGGTCCCGCCGCCGAGCGTTTACGTCAGCAGGTGGCTCGCCAGCCGGACGCCACGTTGCACGAACTGGCCGAACGACTGGGGAACATCGCCGGGTATGT
>PMYM01000095.1 GCA_003171235.1 Phycisphaerales bacterium
CCATTCCAGGCCGGGGCGGCAGCCCCGGCGCCCCGGTCCGCCCGAGTAGTTGGAAAAGCCATCCCCGCGCGAGCCGTTATGAAAGGTTCACGCTGGCGATGGTGATGTCGGCCGGCACGAATGCAACGCCTCCGAATTCACGGGCGGCTCGGCCGGCCTGTCGCTCTATCGCCAGCAAGAACGATTCACGAGGCAGGTCAGCGGATGGCTCCGGCTCTCCCCCGGGCACGCTCTGCCGGGGCTTCCGCCCCCGGCCTGGAATGGTGAAACAGCGCCAGACATGGCGGCAGGCAACGGCCGCCATGCCACCAAACCGTGCCACACCCCCAAGAGGGATCGGCACGCAGATTCCTCAAACACCCGATGAATCAGCGTGCCCTACCTGACTGAAGCATCTTCCATCCCTTAACCCACAACTCGCAACCTCTTCTTCTCTGCGCCTCTGCGGCTCTGCGGCGAATCTTTTTGGCAGACTACTTCCCCAGCGCGCTATCGAGCGCCCGCTCCAGCAGTTCCTGCCCTTCCGTCAGTTCCATGCGCACCTGCAGCGTCCAGAGGGGGCGGGCAAAGAGCCGCCCGTCGAGCTTAACGCGGTCCTTGGCGGTGGTGACCACGGCATCGGCCTGCCAGTTCTGGGCGGCGCGGATGACGTGCTCCAGCTCGGCGGGGGAATACTGGGCGTGGTCGTCGAAGGCAACCTTCTCGACCACGCTGGCCCCGGCCCGCTCCAGCGTGGCAAAGAAGCTGTCAGGGTTGCCGATGCCGCAGAAAGCGCAGATCTTTTTCCCGTGCAGTTGGGCCAGGTCCAGGCGGGCGCCGTCGCCGTCGCTGAGGCACTGTGGGCGATGGACGGCCAGGGCCACGGGCCGGCGTCCGGAGAGGCGATCCACCTGCCCACGCAGGGCCGAGAGCTGCCGGGCGGGCAGTTCATCGGTGCGGGTAATTACGATCAGCCCGGCGCGGCTCAGCACGCCGGCCGGTTCGCGCAGCAGCCCGCGCGGCAGGCAATGCCCGTAGCCGAAGGGGTTGGTGGCGTCGATAAGGACGATGTCCAGGTCGCGCCGCAGGCGCAGGTGCTGAAAACCGTCGTCCATGACCAGCACGTCGGCCCCGGCGGCGATGGCCTGGGCAGCGCCGGCAACGCGATCGGGGTTCACCACCACTTCTACCCGGTTCACAGGCGAGACGCCTGTGCTACCAAAAGAGAGGGAGCGGAGCATTTCGGGCTCGTCGCCGCTGCCGTTGTGGCCACGATAACCCCGGGTTAAGACCGCCGGCCGCCGCCCCCGGGCCGCAAGCTGCTCTGCCAGGAGAGCGACCATGGGCGTCTTGCCCGTGCCGCCGGTGGTGATGTTGCCCACCGAGATGACCGGCACGGCGGACTTTCGCGAAGGCAATATCCCCAGCTCATACAACCGGCGGCGCAGGACCATGACGGCGGCGTAAGGCCCGCTGGCCGCCCAGGCCGCCGCCCGCCAGAGAGGCGCCCACGGCGTCTGAAGCTTGCCGCTCATGATGTCGATGAACTTCCGCCGGTTCATGTGGCGGATATCATAACCGACAGAACAGAAGCTTTCACCGCAGAGGAACGCAGAGAAAAGAAACCTTGAACCACAAAGCACACAAAGATCACAAAGAATTCTCTGTATTGATTCTCTTTGTGTTCTTCGTGGTCTCTGTGGTTCAATCCGTTGTCGGTCTTTCCTTCCTCTGCGTTTCTCTGCGCCCTCTGCGTTGAACTTATTTCTGCAGCTTCGCGATGATCGCGTCCGCCATTTGACTGGTGCCGACGGCGGTGGGGTCGTCGCGATCCGCCTTGAGGTCGTAAGTGACGCTCTTGCCCTGGGCGATGACGGCGGCGACGGCCCTTTCCAGGGCGGCGGCGGCGGCGGTTTCCTTGAGATAGCGCAGCATGAGCACGCCCGAGAGGATCAGGGCCGTGGGGTTGACCTTGTTCTGGCCCTTGTACTTGGGGGCCGAGCCGTGGGTGGCCTCGAAGACGGCACAGCCGCCCTTGCCGATGTTGGCGCCCGGGGCCACGCCCAGCCCGCCCACCAGGCCGGCGCACAGGTCCGAGAGAATGTCGCCGTACAGGTTGGGCAGCACCAGCACGTCGTACAGCTCGGGCTTCTGCACCAACTGCATGCACATGTTGTCCACCAGCCGCTCTTCGTACTGGATGTCGGGGTAGTCCTTGGCCACCGCCTCGGCCACTTCCTTGAACAAGCCGTCGGTGAACTTCATGATGTTGGCCTTATGAACGGCCGTGACCTTCTTGCGCCGGTTGGCCCGGGCGTAATCGAAGGCGAAGCGCACGATGCGGTCGCTGTTCTCCACGCTGATGGGCTTGATGGAAACGCCGGTGGTGTCCAGGCCGGTCTTTATTTTCTTGCCCGTGGCCAACTCGTTTATCGCCTGGATGATCTTGGCCGCCTGGGGCGTGCCCTTCTGGAATTCGATGCCGGCGTAGAGGTCCTCGGTATTCTCGCGGACGATGACCAAGTCGATGTCCTTGTACTTGCTGCGGACGCCCTGGTAGCTCTTGCAGGGGCGCAGGCAGGCGTACAGGTCCAGCTCCTGCCGCAGGTGCACGTTCACCGAGCGGAAGCCGGTGCCGATGGGCGTGGTGATAGGGGCCTTGAGCGTGGCGGCGGTGCGCCGGACCGAGTCGAGCGTGCGCTGCGGCAGCGGGGTGCCTTCCTTCGCCATCACGTCCACGCCCGCCTCGCACACTTCCCATTCGATGCTGCCGCCGAACCTGGCGATGGCGGCGTCCACGCAACGCCTTGCCGCCTGTGCCAACTCCGGCCCGGTGCCGTCGCCGGTGATCAACGATACCTTGTGCCTGGCCATCTCGTCCTGCCTTTCCAATAAAAGACCAGCAGGTTACCAGCAACGCGCCTGATGGTCAATCCGCATGCCCCCTGGCTGATGAAATTGCTCCCGCTGGCCGACCCGCGGCGGCAAAGCCCGTCCAGTTCCGCTCTTTAATTGATATCCACGTGGGCCGTTAATATGATTCAAGAATCTTTGGCCCAGCTCGCGGAAATCTGCTCGTGACGTGGGTCAGTTGCCTCCAGCCGTTTGTGCGGATAAGGAGACGACATGGCGGAGATGTCGCGACGGATGCTTTTGAAGTTGACGGCCGCCGGCGGCGCGGCGGCGGCGGCGGACGTGGGCCTCAAGACCGTGCACCAGTTGCTGCCGTACGTCACCCCGCCCGAGCAGATCGTGCCGGGCGAGTGGACGCTATTGGCCACCACCTGCCGCGAATGCCCCGCCGGCTGCGGCATGCACTTGCGCGTCGCCGACTCCCGCCCGGTCAAGGCCGAGGGCAATCCCGACCACCCCGTAAACCGGGGCGGGCTTTGCCCGCGCGGGCAATCCGCCGTGGCGGGCCTGTACGACCCCGACCGCCTGCGCCAACCGGCGTTCTGCCGGCGCGGGGGCCACTCGGGCCTGTTGGCAGGGAAGAAAAACTGGCAAAACGCCCTGGAAAAAGTGGCAGAGGCCCTGGCCAAGGCCCGGCGCTGCGTGCTGGTGGGCGACCTGCAGACCGGGGCACTGGGCGAGATCATGCAGGCCTTCGCCCGGGCATTCGGCGCCGGCAACGCGATTTTCCACGAGCCCCTGGGCCTGCCGGCGATGCGAGCGGCCAATGCCCAGGCCTACGGGCAGGCCATCCTGCCGCAGTTTGACCTGTCCCAGTGCGACCTGATCGTCAGCTTCGCCGCCGATTTCCTGGAGACCTACCTCTCTCCGGTGGAGATGGCCTGGCAGTTCGCCCAAATGCGGGCGTACGACGCCGCTGGCAAGTCAGTTCGTGTCGCGGGCGTCCCGCCCGCGAGTGGCGCGGGCAAGATGCCCGCGACACTTGGAAACACCATGGGCAGGATGATCTACATCGGCCCGCGCATGGGCATGACGGCCATGAACGCCGATGAGTACCTGCCCGTCGCGCCGACCGATCTGCCCCGCACGGCCCTTGCACTGCTCAAGGAAGTCACCGGCCGGGCGGACCTGCCGGAGGTGGGCGAAATCCCAGGCCTGCCGCAGGGCAAGCTAAGGGAACTGGCGGAGCTTTTCCGGCGTTCGCGCAGCTTGGCCCTGCCAGGCCCGACCGGCGCGGAGGATCCCGGCGCGATGCAGACCGCCCTGGCGTGTGCCTATCTCAACCAGGCCGCCGGGCAGATCGGCGCGGTAGATTTTGCCCGTCCTCACGCACTTTCCAACGCTGCCATCGCGGCAGACGTGAAAAACGCGATGGCGGACTTGGGTAAAGACGATGTTCTGATCGTTCACAACCTCAACCTCGCCTATCTCCAGCCAGGTCTGGCGGAGAAGATCAAACAAGCAGGCACGGTGGTTTACCTGGGTCTGCTGCCCGACGAGACGGCCGAACTTGCAGATTGGGTTCTCCCCATCGACTCGCCCCTGGAGAGCTGGGGCGACCACGAGCCCTATGCCGGCCTGCACTGCCCCATGCAGCCGACCATAGGCCGGCTGCACGACACGCGACCGGCGGGCGACATCCTGCTGACGCTGGCGGAACTGGCGGGCAAAGCCCTGTCGCGCCGGACCGGGCAAGAAGTCGAGGATTTCCGCCACTGGTTGAATCAGCGGTGGGAAGAGATTGCCGCCCGCGCCGGTGGAGGCGAAAACGCGGATGAATTCTGGCAATCGGCCATGCGCAAGGGCTTCGTGCTGGAAGAGGCCCCGCCGGCCGCGTCACAACCGGAAATCGCCTCTCCCACGTCTGCGACAAGCACCGCCACGGCGACGATTGACTTATCGAACCTGCCCCCGCGGCCAGGGGGCCTGCAGGTCTGGCTCTGGCCGACGATCATGCTGCATGACGGGCGGACGGCCAATCGCGGCTGGCTCCAGGAGGCCCCCGAGCCCAGCACCACTCTGGTGTGGGGCTGCGCGTTTGAGATGCACCCGGCCACGGCGGCGGCCATGGGATTTAGCGACACGGATATTCTGGAATTGTCCTTGTCTGATGGCAAAAAACTCCAGTCTCCCCTGCGGGTCACCGACCTGATGGCCGAGAACACCCTGGCCCTGTCTTTGGGCCAGGGGCACTGGGCCACGGGCCTGGCCCATGCCCACGGCAAGGGCGTCAACGGTTTTGCATTGTCGGCAAACGCCGGTATGGCTGGCGGCGCGGGAACGATAAAGCTCTCCCGCACCGGCCAGCAATATCAACCCACCTACAGCTCCTTCACCATGCAGCAGCACGGGAGGGACCTGGCGCAGTGGGTCAAGCTTTCGGAACTGGAGCGTCTTGGGCCGGGAGAGGGGGAAGAAATGGACATGCCTCTGCCGGAAGGTTACCGCCCCGACAAAGACCTCTACTCGCCCCACGAGCACAAGAACCACCGCTGGGCGATGGTGGTGGACCTGCACCGCTGCATCGGCTGCGGGGCCTGTAGCGTCGCCTGCCAGGCCGAGAACAACGTCGCCGTGGTCGGGCCTGAGGCGTATCGCCAGGGGCGCGAGATGGCCTGGCTGAAAATCGTGCCCTACCGGAGCGAAGGTAGCACAGGCGTCTCGCCTGTGAATACAAAAGACACAGCCGGGACGGCTGTGCTACCGCGGCTGGGCTTTCTGCCGGTGCTCTGCCAGCAGTGCGACGCCGCCCCGTGCGAGCCGGTCTGCCCGGTGTACGCCTCTGTCCACAACGAGGAAGGCATCAACGCCCAGGTGTACAATCGCTGCATCGGCACGCGATACTGCAGCAACAACTGCCCCTACAAGGTGCGGCGGTTCAACTGGCTGAACTACACCTGGCGCAAGCCCCTGGACATGCAGCTCAACCCCGACGTGTCGGTCCGCCAGAGGGGCGTCATGGAGAAATGCACCTTCTGCATCCAGCGGGTCAAGGAAGCCGAGATCGCCGCCAAGCGCCAGCGCCGACCGGTGAGGGACGGCGAAATCCAGCCGGCCTGCCTGCAGTCATGCCCGACGGGCGTCTTTGCCTTCGGCGACTTGAAAGATCCCGCCAGCCGCGTCAGCCAGCTCGTCGCCCAGGACCCCCGCCGCTACCAACTGCTGCGTGAGCTCAGCACCAAGCCGGCGGTGATATACCTCAAGCGAATCGAGAGATGAGCCAACTGGACTACAAAGAGGTCAACCGGGTGGTGCTGGACCCGTTGGAGCCGCCGGGCAAGGCGTATTGGAAGGCCTGGTGGGCGCTTAGTCTGGGCGTGGCCTGCTTCTTTATCGTCTGGGTTTATCAGGTCAAGGCGGGCATGGGCATCGCCGGCATCAGCCACCCGGTGGGCTGGGCGGTGTACATCGCCAACTTCGTCTTCTGGGTGGGGATCGCGCATTCGGGCACGCTGATCTCGGCCATCCTGCACCTGGTGCGGAGCAAGTGGCGCACGGCGGTGTCGCGTTCGGCCGAGGCCATGACCGTCTTTGCCGTGATGACGGCTGGTCTGTTCCCCCTGATCCACCTGGGGCGGGTGTGGGTGTTCTACTACATCATGCCCTACCCCTCGGAGCGGCAGCTCTGGCCGGACTTCCTGAGCCCTCTGGTGTGGGACGTGGTGGCGGTGACGACCTACCTGATCGTGAGCGCGACCTTCTGGTACGTGGGGCTCTGGCCGGACCTGGCCGCCGCCCGCGACCGCTACCACCAACTCCACGGGCCCGACCACTTCCGCTCCCGGCTGTACCGGCGGCTGGCGCTGGGTTGGCAGGGCTCATCGGGCCAGTGGCGCCACTACGGGCGGAGCTACCTGTACTTCGCCGCCCTGGCCACGCCGCTGGTGATATCGGTGCANNATCTTCGCCCCGTATTTCGTGGCCGGGGCCATCCACTCCGGCCTGGCCATGGTGCTGACGCTGCTGATCCCCATGCGGCGGCTGCTGCACCTGGAGAAGGTGCTGGCGGTCCGGCAGTTTGAGTCGCTGGCGCTGACCATGCTGGTGACCACTTCCATCCTGGCCTACACCTACCTGCTGGAACCCTTCTTTGCCTGGTACTCCGGCGACAAGTTCGAGTGGCAATACACCCTCTGGCGGATGGGCGGCTGGCCGGCGGCGGCGCATTGGCTGCTGTGGGTGCTGAACATCCTGGTTCCGCTGACGATCATCTTCAAGAAGGTGCGGACTAACCTGAAGGCGCTGTTTGCCATCTCCCTGCTGGTCAACGTCGGCATGTGGCTGGAGCGCGTCGAGCTGATCGTGACGGCCGAGGCCCACGACTTCATGCCCCACAACTGGGGGTTGTACTGGCCGCGCTGGCCGGAGGTGGCCATCACCCTGGGAGGGTTCTGCTTCTTCCTATGGTGGTTCTTTGGCTTCTCCCGGACCGTCCCGACGGTGGCAATGTCCGACGTGAAGGAGGAACTGGCCCAGGAGCAGCTCAAGGGTTGGAAGGCGACGCCGCCCAAGGGCGACGTGGTCGAGAAGACGGGCTTCACTGCCGGCGTGCTGGCGGTCTACCAATCAGCCAGGGATATGTTGTCGGGTCTGCAGGCGGTGCGCCAGGAGGGGCGGTTCGGCAAGTTGCAGACATTTTCGCCGGTGCGATTAAGCCAGGCGGAGGAACTTCTGAACGCCAAGCCCAGTCCGGTGCGGCACTGGACGCTGCTGGGGGCGGTCTTGGGACTGGCGGGCGGCTTTGGCCTGGCCATCGGGTCATCCCAGGTCAACAGCCTGATCGCCGGGGCCAAGCACCCCGTTTCCATAATCCCCTACTGCGTGCTGGGCTTCGAGGGCCTGATTCTGCTGGGTTCGCTGTTCAACCTGGGAGCACTGCTATATTACTGCCGTCTGGGACGGATGAAACTGCCGCCCTGCTACGACCGTCAGTTCAGCAAGGACCGCTTCGGCCTGTTCATCGCCTGCCAGCGCGCCGAGCAGGCAGACGCCGCAGCGGCCCTGAGTGCCACCGCTCCGGAGAGCGTGCATGTCATCGAGTGAGACACATCCCGGCCGCCGCCGCGGAGCCAGGGCCCTGGCCTGGGCAGCGGTGTTGGCAGCGGGCCTGGCCTGCTGGGCGATCTCGCTGGCCGGCGACCAGCCGCGCGCCTTTCGCGCCTTGCTGGTCAACTTCATATTCTTTGCCCCGCTGGCCACGGGCATGGTCGTTTGGTCGGCGGTGGTGACGGCCTCGCGCGGGCGGTGGAGCGGGCCGGTCCACTCCCTTGCCCTGGCGGGCATCAGCTTCGCCCCGGTGTCGATACTGGCCCTGGCGGGGTTGTGGGCGGGCTATCCCCACTGGGCCAGTTGGACGTTCCCGCAATACCAGCCGCTCGGCCAGGGGGCATACCTGGCGCCCACGGCGGTGTTCGTGCGAGACCTGATCTGCTTGGTCATACTCTGCCTGCTGGCCCTGTTGTACGTTCGGCGGCGGACGCGCAGCCGCCCCGGCGGCCTGGCCGGCGGACTCATAGTTGTCTATTGCCTGGTCTGGACGCTGCTGGCGCAGGACCTGGTGATGTCGCTGGACCCGCGCTGGAGCAGCATGCTCTTTGGCGGGTACTTTTTCGTGTCTGGCATGTATGCTGCTGTAGCCGCGTGGACTTTGGCCGCACTCCTGCTCAAACCCCCAGACGCCGACCGCATGCATGATTTGGGCAAGCTCATCGTAACTTTTAGCCTGCTGACCACCTATTGCATGTTTTCCCAGCTCCTGGTGATCTGGTATGAAAACCTGCCGCGCGAGGCGCCTTTCGTGCTGGCCCGCCTGCGCAGGACGCCGGATATGTACTACAGCCTGGCCCTGTTGTGCGTAGTATACCTTGGGCCGCTGGTGCTGCTGCTGACGCGCTGGGCCAAGCGGAACAGGTGGTTCCTGGGCGTAGTGTCGCTGGCGGTGCTGGCGGGGCTGTGGCTGGAACGCTGGTGGCTGGTCACCCCCACCATCCTGGGTCCCCAGGCGCCGCTGCAACTGGGCCTGGCCGAGATAGGCCTGACGGCGGCCTGCCTGGCCGCCCTGGCCCTGGGAATAAGTTGGGCCCATCGCCGCCTGGAAAGCCGCACTGACTTTGAGGCCGTCGAGCAATCATGAGCCAGTCCCAGCCCACAACTTCGCCGCCCGCCAAGCCCCCCGCCGGGCCGGTCGCCCGCTACTGGCGGGCGGGATGGCTGGTGGCGGTTCTGTCGGCTGTCTGCATCGCGCTGCTGGCCGAGCAGTTCTATTGCTACTATCCCAGCCGGATGGGCCCCGAGCAGCCCATCGCCTTCAGCCACCGCCTGCACTTCACCGACAAGACCGTCAACTGCCTGTTCTGCCACTCCGGCGCCCTGGACACCAAGCACGCCGGCATCCCGCCCCTGGAAACCTGCATGACCTGCCACCGGCAGATCATCACCGACCACCCGCAGATCGAGAACCTGCGCCGGCACTACGAGGCCGGCCAGCCGGTAGCCTGGGAGAGGGTTAACGACCTGCCGGATTACGTCTTCTTCGACCACTCGGCCCACCTGGCGGCGGGCAAGGACTGCAGCCAGTGCCACGGCGATGTGGCGGGCATGGACCGGGTGTATTACTATGAACGCTTCCAGATGGGTTTCTGCGTCCAGTGCCATCGCGACAACAACGCGTCGCATGATTGTCTGACCTGCCATCGCTGATATGAAACGATTGTGGGAACATATCGGGCAGACCAACAGCGCGTCGGCCGCCTACCTGGTGGCCGGGGCGGTGTGGTTCTTCGTGGGCGCCAGCTACGGCCTGACGACCGCCATACACCTGGTCTCGCCGGAGCTGTTCAACAACATTCCGTGGCTGGTCTTCGGGCGGACGCGGCCCATCCACGTCAACACCGTGATCTACGGCTTTGTTGTTTCGGCCGGCGTGGGGGCGGCGCTGCACTACGTGCCGGCGCTGCTTAAGACGCGGCTTTGGTCGGAGCGGCTGGGCTGGCTGAGTTGGCTGTTCTGGCAGGCGGCGGTGGTCAGCGGGCCGATATGTTTCTCCCTGGGCATCACCCAGGGCCGGGAGTACGCCGAGTACACCTTCCCCTTCGACTGCTGCGTGATGGCCACGCTGCTGCTCTTGCTGGTGAACCTGGTGATGACCGTGGCCAACCGCACCGAGAAGAGCCTGTACGTCTCGGTGTGGTACATCCTGGGCATGGCATTGTGGACGGCCGGGGTGTACCCCATCGGCAACGTCATGTGGAACCCGCCCAGCGGGGCATTGCCGGGCCTCTTGGATTCGGTCTTCCTGTGGTTCTACGGCCACAACCTGGTGGGGCTGCTGCTGACGCCGGCGGCCCTGGCCTCGGCCTACTACGTCATTCCGCGAATCTGCAAGACGCCGCTGTACTCGCACACGCTCTCGCTGGTGGGTTTCTGGGCGCTGGCGGCCATCTACACCCACATCGGCGGCCACCACATCCTGCAGGCCCCCATACCCAACTGGCTCAAGACCCTCTCGGTGGTGGACTCGATGGCCATGATCGTGCCGGTGCTGACGGTGCTGGTCAACCTTTGGCTGACCGCCCGCGGGCGCTTCGGCATGCTGTGGAACGACATCGCCGGGCGCTGGGTGCTGGTGGGCACGCTGTGGTACCTGGTGACCTGCATCCAGGGCCCCATCCAGTCGCTGCCCAGCGTGCAGAAGATCACGCACTTTAGCAACTGGACCATCGGCCACGCCCACATCGCCGTGCTGGGCTTCTCAGGCTTCATCGCCCTGGGGGCGATGTGGCACGTGCTGCCGGCGGTGGCCGGGCGTGAAATCTGGAGCCGCCGCCTGCTGCACATCCAGTTCGGCTTGATGATGTTCGGGCTGGCCGGCTTCTTCGCCGTGCTGACCACCGCCGGGCTCATCCAGGGCCACGCCTGGTACAACGGCGAGACTGAATACCGCGTCCTGCCGGAGATCGCCCCCTACATGGCGCTGCGGGCAATGCTAGGCCTGTTCATCATCGCCGGGGCGCTGCTGGGGCTGATCAACGTCATTCTGACCTTCACCCGCGGGCCTCGGCTCGCGCCGCCCGTCGAGATTGTCCGCCCCGCCCCGACCGGGCAGGGGGTGGCGCTATGAAAATGACCCCGGCGCTGCTGATCCTGGGCGGGCTTTTGGTCTTCTGGACCAGCGTCTTTATCGCCATATTCCTGCCGGCCATGACCATGCGGGAAACGCCCTCGGACATCTGGCAACCCTGGACGGCTGAGCAGTCCGCCGGCCACGACCTGTACGTCGCCAACGGCTGCTCGTACTGCCATTCGCAGTTCGTGCGCGTCTTCGACTCCGGCCACGGCGCCAACCGCGTCAGCCAGATCGGCGACTGGTACGACCAGACCCCCGCCATCCTGGGCACCGAGCGCACCGGCCCGGACCTGTCGCTCGAAGGCGGCGAGCACCCCGACGACTGGCACATCGCCCACTTTGTCAACCCGCGGAATACCCGGCCGCAGTCGCTCATGCCCTCCTGGGAATTCCTGGGCCACGACAACATCCACAAACTCACCGCCCTGATGCAGTCTCAGGGCGGGCTGCTGGCCAAGCGGAGGATGGACGGGGAACAAACCGACGGCAGCGGCGGCCAGAACTACTGGAAGGCCCAGGCCACTGCCGCCTTCGAGGCCGGACCCGACGCGAACATCCAGTGGCTGCACGAAAACGTGGCGGCGCCCTGGCGGGCCATGCCCAACCCCTACCAGGCCGACCAAGCCGCCCTGGGCAGGGGGCAGCTTTACTACCAGCAGTTCTGCATCGGCTGTCACGGGAGCGTGGGCGACGGCCAGACCCCCGCCGCCAAATACATCTATCCCCCGCCGCTGAACTTCACCGAGCTGGACGGCCGGCTGTGGCAGGGAAAGTACATCGGCGGCATATTCTACTACCAGGTCATGAACGGCATCACCGGCACGGCCATGCCGTACTTCAAGCGCGAGTTGGAGTCGGAGAAGATCTGGGACGTGTCCAACTACGTGGCGGTTCGTTTTCTGGGCTACACCGACGCGGGTTTGTACCCCTACGGCATCGGCGTTTCATACGAGGACCCCTCCTGGCGGAATCCTTACCTGGTCTCGCCGGCGACGCAGCCGGCCGGCCGGCCCGCCGCCGCCCCGGCAAGGAGCCCGCAGTGATGCTGGCGATGACTCCCAACGATGCGGTGCTGGTGGTGTGGGTCGCGGTGGCGGCCCTGTCGCTGCTGGCGGTGACGGCCGTGCTGGTCTGGGCGGTGCGCAGCGGCCAGTTCAGCCGCCAGGACCACTGCCGCTACCTGCCCCTGGAAAGCGGCATACCGCAAGACCAGATGGGGAGTGCGAAAGTGCGAAGTGCGGAGAAGAAAAGCAGAAGAAACAATTAGCCGCGAACATCGCCAACAACGCGAACAAAAGAGAAGAAGGTGCGAAAGGCGACTGAAAAGTAAGTGCGAAAGTGCGAAGTACGGAGTGCGGAGCGGATTTTACGCAAACCCTCACACCTCGCACCATGCACGGCCGAACTCTAACAAGGAACCGGCGGAGATGGCAGATCGAAGGCGCCAAGTGCGAAATGCGGAGTTGGCCTCCCGCGGTTTTTCCCACTTCGCACTCCGCACTTCGCCCTCCGCACTCGAAACATGTTTCGCCTGATCGTCATGCAGAATCAGTGGCTGATGATGGCCCTCCTGGGGGGCCTGGCCCTGATCGGCGCGGTGGTGCTGTGGTATCTGGACCTGTGGCGGCAGAGGGAGCCAGCCGGGCAGGGCGGCGCCCTCGACCAGGCCCCGCTGCGGCGGTGGATTCGCTTCATGCCCTGGCTGTTGATCTGGCTGTACGTGGTGGCGCTGGTCTGGGCGGTGGCCTACGTGCTCCGCATGGCCGGCATCGTGCCAAACTGGTGAGAGGAAAGGCAACAGGCAACAGGTATCAGGTTCCCGACTACTGACCACTGGCTACTGGCTACTAGTTAACGACATGACCGACTTTGAAGAAAACAGGCAGACGACCCACTTCTGGAGCTGGATGCTCCTGCTGGTCCTTTGCACGGGCATCCTGGGCTGGGGATTCTTCATCTACTTCAGCGTACCCGACCGCACGCCGCCCTGGACCAACGGGCCGCATCCGCGCGATTGGAACTTCGACGCCTTCGGCGACGCCCCCGGCCAGAGCCCATATTCCACTGCCCCGCCGCCGGCCGGGCCCGCCACCCGCCGCCTGATCGAGCCCCCGCCCATCTACCAGCGCCAGGCCACCCAACCGGCCAGTGCGCCCAACTCCCCCGCCGCTTCGGGCCGCCCGGGAGGCAGGCCATGAGCCGCAAGGCCAAATTCGTCGGTCTGGCCATGGTGGTATTCATGGGCGCCGTCTTTTTCCTGATGTTTACGGGCAACCCCCGCATGGAGGAGCAGGCCAACATCCGTTCCTTCCAGGCCCGCATGCCCACCATGCCCGCCGGCTTGGTGGCGGTCAGAGACGTGGTGCCGCGAATTCCCACCACTGCCCAGGCCGAGGAGTTAGCCCGCCTGGACGAAACGCCCGCCAATCTCCAGGCCGCCCGTGTGTACTACGGTTATTACTGCGTTTTCTGCCACGGCCAGGGCGGCGACGGCGACGGCCCGGTGGGCCTTGGCTTCGTCCCCAACCCCCCCGACTTCCGCCTGCGCGTTCGCGACTACTCCCCCGGCCAGATCTACCGCGCGATGCTGACGGGCGCCGGCCATGAGCCGATGCTCAATCGCATCGTGCCGACCTACGCCCGGCCGTACCTGGTGCTCTACGTCCGCCACCTCTCCCTAACCCCCTCTGCCCTGCCCTCCGACGTGCAGATGTCCCGCGCCGCCACCCAGACCCGGTAGGGCGTGCAACTTAGCACGAAGTGCGGGTTGCACGCGCAATCCGGGGGCGACCTGGCGCGGCTAGTAGTCTGTAACAGCAAGAACGATGGGTGGAGTTTTTGGTGGCACAGGCTTTCCAGCCTGTGCGCGCACAGCCTAGAAAGGCTGTGCCACCCGGAGAAGTACCTGTTACAGACTACTAGACCAATTCAGGATTGCGTATTGACAACTCGCGGGATTGCCCGGGTTTGAGCCTGTGCAACCGGCAAACCCCAATCCTAAGCCCTTCCAACCAGGCCGGAAAACAGGACGCCATCAGGCCCAAAGGGCCGGCAAGAATTTAGCCGGGGGCGAAGCAAGAACGGCGCAGCCGTCCGCAGCGCAGCCCCCGGAAAAGGCGCCGCACAAGGGAGAGCGAACGGCTGGACCTGCGCGCGAAGTTGATCGTGCTCGCGATGCCGTGGCGACCTTTCAATCAGACTTGTTTGAGCCTGCGCAAGCAG
>PMYM01000258.1:0-15220 GCA_003171235.1 Phycisphaerales bacterium
GAACTTCTTGAGGTCCTCGGTGAAATCCGTCTCGGAGAACGCCTTGATGCAGTCGAGGGTGTTCTTGTGCCCGGCCTGCATCCCCTGGAGCCAGAACGCGTCAATCGCGCCCTGCGAGACCTTGGCGCCGGGCCTGTTAGCCCCGAAGAACGGACCGCTGGCGAGATCCTTGTAGAACTGCGAGCGGTCGGCGATGGAGCTGAGGCGAAGCCCGTCGAACACCTTTATCGGCAGGCCGCCTGGATTGGCCGCCGTCTTGAGCATCAACGGCGGGACGGCGGAGACTAGGGCTGCCTTGGCCACCCGTTTTGTGCCGTGACGACCGATATAACGGGCCACTTCGCCGCCGCCCGCGGAGAAACCGATCAGGACGGCGCCCTTCAGGTCGAGCGTTTCGATGAGCTCCGAGAGATCGTCGGCATAGGTGTCCATGTCGTTGCCGCGCCAAGGCTGGCTCGACCGTCCATGGCCGCGTCGGTCATGGGCGACGCAGCGATAGCCGTTGGAGGCCAGGAACACCATCTGGGCCTCCCAGCTATCGGAGCTGAGGGGCCAGCCGTGGCTGAACAGCACAGGTTGTCCTGTGCCCCAGTCCTTGTAGTAGATCTGCGTACCGTCCTTCGTCGTAATCGTGCTCATTGTTTGCATCCTCTCTTGTCCGCGGGGGTCGTCGGTTCCTCATGTCCGTTGGCGTTCCCGCGCTCAACGGTCGTCACTGCCGCATCAGGCGGATGATTCTCTTCCTCGCGCCGGTCTCGCGAGATTTCGACGGCGATGGCGGCGGCCTGTTCCGCCCCCACACCCTCCGTCCTGCGTTCGTATTCATCCTCGCTGCGGTCGTCGGCTTCACGCACGTGCGTATCCTCGAGCTGCTCCTGCTCGCCGGGCAGCTCAACTCGCAACTCCTCTATGAGCATCATCACCGTGGCCGCGACGGGCAGGGCGAGGAGCGCGCCGAGGATCCCCATCAGCGTGCCGCCCGCCAGGAGCGCGAACAGGACGACTGACGAGGGAAGGCGCAGAACCCGGCCATAGATCCGAGGAATGAGCACACGGCTTTCGAACTCCTCGTACGCGACCATGAGGACGAGAACGACGACGGCAATGGCGGTCCCATGCGGCAGTGCCGCGAAGACCGCAGGCCCAACCGAGAGGAGAGGGCCGATGTAGGGCAGCACGTCCGCGAGGCCGGCGAACACCGCGAGCGCCAGAGCGTTCTCCACGCCGCACGCCGTCAGAAGCACGAACGTGAAGACTGACATCAGCAGGGACGTGAGCATCTGCCCACGGATGTACGCACCAACGATCGTCTCAATGTTCATCGTGATGCGGGACAGCCGGATGTGATGCGAGCGTGGGACGAGGGCGAAGAGCCACCCTCGAAGCCGATCACGGTCGGTGATGATGTAGAGCCCGAGGAAGAGTGCGCTCAACCCGTACGCGACAACGCCGAAGACACGCAGGGGGAAGTCGAACGGCGTCGCGCCGATGGCGCCCGTCAGCGCGTCAGCCTTGAGGCCACGAAGCCAAGTCGCGAGCGGGGCGGTCAGATGAAAGCCGGCGAGATAGTCCGCCAGTCGAGCGCGCAGTGCGGGCTCGTTTTCGAGAAGCGTCGTCGCTTGCGACGCCAACGTCGGGCCCGTAAGGACGACGACGAGTACCCCAAGGATGAAGAAGATCGTGAAGACGATCGCGATTCCCACCCTGCGCCGCACGCGCCTCTTCTCGAGCCACCGGACGGCAGGGCTCAACGTGCCGGCCAAGAGGAGAGCAACGACGAGTACGAGGAGGACGGTCCAGAGCCGGACCAGCAGCCAGAGGGAAGCGACAACGAGTACGAGCGCCACCAGGGTCTTGAATGATAGCTCGAAGCGGATGTGACGCGCCCGATCGCCCGTGTCGCGTTGCTGGTCGGCCGGCCGCCCTGTCGCGGTGAGCGACGGAACTGGCGCCTCCCGGCGGGCAGCCGACTCTCTATTCGGTAGTTTTGCCATCGAAGCGCTCGTTGTCGGCCTCAGCGTCTTCGCGGGTATGGTGGACGACGCCATCCCGATGGTTCGGGGGCGCATAGAGCGTATAAAGCTTCAATGGAACACTGCCGGTATTGATGATGTTGTGATTCGTCCCGGCCGGGACGACTACCGCGAAGCCCGCTTGTATCGCCGTCCGAACACCATCGAGAACCGCCTCGCCGGAACCCTCCTCCACGCGAAAGAACTGATCGAGCTTGTGGACTTCCGCCCCGATCTCTTCCTTGGGCTTTATCGCCATCAGGACGAGCTGGCAGTGTTTTGCCGTGTACAGCACCCGGCGAAACTCGGCATTCTTGATGGCNNTACCCGTTGGCGACCACTGGCTGGTCAGATTGCCAATGGGTAGCCCGCGCCGCCGATGGTGGCTTACCCGATCACCCTGTTCACGGTTGTCTTGGCCGTGTTGGCCGTCTTCCGGATGGCTTGTTTAGTCTTGCCGACCACCTGGTCGGCCTTTCCTTCCGCGCGAAGCCTGTCGTTGCCGGTCAGCGCGCCAGCAGCTTCCTTGATTCGACCTTTCGCCACCTCTGTCTTGCCGAGGGCTTACGACACCGTCTCGCGGACCGGGTCTTAAACGCGGCCAGATTTGTCCTTGTCATTCTTACTCACGCCGCTCTCACCGGTCGAGGCAATGTCCTCGGCACCAGCGTCCTCGAAGATCTTCTTGGCCCGGCTGGTCTCTTTGCCGTTCTCAGAGTGCACTGAGATCAGGATGTTGCCACCCTTGATGCGGCCCTCGTAACGCTTGGCCTCGAACTCCGGGATACCCATTCCGATCAACGCCCCGGTCAACCCGCCCACGGCCCCACCCATAGCAGCCCCGCTGAGTGCCGCCATGATCGGGCCGGCGGCGATGAACGGGCCCACGCCCGGAATCGCCAAGGCTCCGATCCCGATCAGCCAACCCGCCGCCGCCCCGAGAGCGGCACCGGTGCCTGCCCCCGCGGCAGCGCCCTCGGGGGCCTTGGTGTTCTTCTCGTGGGCAAAGTTCTTAGTGGTGTCCTTGTCTGGGAATAGGACAGAGATGTCATTGGGAGAAAACCCGGCCGTCCGGAGTTGATCGACGATGCTCCGCGCCTGGTCGTTATTCTTGGCGATACAAAACACTGCTTTTGTCATGATTCTCATCCTTGGTTAGAAGTCACTCTCGTGACGGTTGGTTGGACATTGCATCCGGCCACGTGGCCTGGATCAATCAGGGCTTCGACTCGACTTCAAGTTGGTTATCGACGTTCGCTGCACCGGCCACGTCGATGGCGATGCGGCCAATCGCATCTTTCTCCTCTTGGGTCTTCACCGGCCCACGCAGCGTCACCTTTCCGCTCTGGACCACGATCTTCGAGTTTTTGGCGTTCATGG
The DNA here is from genome assembly GCA_003171235.1 of Phycisphaerales bacterium. Taxonomy (GTDB): domain Bacteria; phylum Planctomycetota; class Phycisphaerae; order SM23-33; family SM23-33; genus FEN-1344. The sequence continues at coordinate 3,393 of PMYM01000258.1, forward strand.
ACATTTTGGTGTCCATGATCCCCTTTCGGATGTCGGCAGCCAGTTGGACATCGCTCTTGGTCTGGCCCGCTGCGCCAGCCGTCTTCGCATCGGGAGCACGGTCACGGACATTTACCCCAGAGTTGTCAGGAGCGGGGCCCGTTGTCGTGCCTTCCTTGCCTTCTTTTTCATTCATCATCTTCTGCATCATCGGGCACCACATGGGCATGGGCTTGCCCTCCTTCATCCGCTTTTCCATGACGGGCATCATCTTCTTGTGCATCTCCATCATCTGTCCCATCGCCGTCATCGCCTCATCGGTCGTCTTGGGCAGCATCGCCTTCTGCTCGTCGGTCAACACCGCAACCGCATCGGCGGCCGCCTTCTTCTCGATCTCCACGAGCTTGGCCTTCTGATTGTCGGTAAGCTTGAGATCCTCCATGCCCATCAGCGTGCCCGGGCTGGCGGGATACATCGGGGCCATCATCATGGCCTTGCACATCTTCATCATGTCCTCGGTGATGCCCGCCTCCTTCATCATGTCCTCCCGCATCTTCGTCATCTCCGGAGTCATGGCCTTCTTGTCCATCACCGGACATGCCGCGCACATGCCCCCTTTCATCATGGGCTCCGCGGCCTTCGGTTCGTCCGCAGCAACCGCGTACAATGTGACCAGGACTCCCACCGCCACCACCAGCAATGCCATCGTTACGCTGCGTTTCATGTACCGTTCTCCTTTTCTAGTTCTATCCGTACGTGTGCGGGGCAACGCACACCGCCTTTCTTTCCGTCTTCACCGACGCCACCCTGGGGGAGGCGTCTGGGTCGATTTCAGCAGGCGATTCAATGCCGGAGCACCTTGGCGACGATGTAAATGACAACGGCGCCCCCAAGCCCGCCGCCGGCAAGCAAGTAGACCAAAGAATATCCGATAGCTGCCAGAGGCATTACGATATGGGCAAGCATTTCCATGTTGACTCCAGTCCGGGGGGATACCCCGCTTTTACCCGATCGCCTTTTTCACGGTTTTCTTGACCGTTTTGACGGTCTTCTGGACGGCTTGCTCGGCCTTGCCGACCGCCTGGTCGGTCCTTCCTTCCGCGCGAAGCTTGTCGTTGCCGGTCAGCACGCCAGTAGCTTCCTTGATTCGACCTTTCGCCACGTCTGTTTTGCCACCCATAATGGTGACTCCTTTTCCTAGAGGTTTCCCGCAATACCGAAAACAAAAAAGCCTACGTGACTAAGCATCCAAGGATGCTGAACCACGTCGGCTTACTCGTCAACGGGCCTGCCCCAAAGAGGCTTGCCCTTCGTCTAGTCATCCGATGGGGGACGCACGCTGTCTCATGCGCCCCTCTACGCCATCATTGTAGCGCGGCGGGCGCCCGAAAGCGGCCAGATCTGGAAATCTCGCTCCGCTCCCGCCCGTGAACTTACCTGGGCGGTGAGCCGGACTCACTGTGGCCGTTGACAAACCCATTCACACCGCCGTTGTCCACTCCACCGGGCCGGGGACGAGCCCCACGTCCGGCATGCAATTGGAGACTACGGGGCGACCACTTTCACATTGAAGTCAGCCGAGACTTGTTCACCGGTTTCAGAGGTGCCCTTGATGTAGACCTGGTACTCTCCCAGCGCGGCGTCCTTGTCCCCCGTGTTGCGGCCCAGCCAATTGTCCAGCCGGATTTTTCGGCATCTGAACGGTGGCCCGGCGCTGAATGAACGTTAACCGAAACCGTCGCAGGGGGCGAGTGCGGAGTTTACGCGTGCCTTCGTGAACTGGAGCGCCCAAGTGGGCGCACACCACTACCGGGGGTTTCTTGACAAGCGAACCAGGTGGTACGTCAGGCCGCCAGCCGCACGGAGATCTCGATGATTGGCAGGCGCGGATCGCCACGGTAGTGTCGGCGTTGGATGCCGATCTGCTGCTGGAGCTGGTCCCGGGCGCGGATCGGAACCGGCTCGGGAAGAATACGGCCCTCCCAAGCCTCTTGGGGTGTCCGTCCCTGCAAGGCGCTGTGGGGGCGGCTCTTGTTGAACCAAGCTCCGAAGTGGTCGAGCCGACGTTGGGTCCACACCCTCGTCCAGGAGCCCCTGCCAAGCGGCCAGCAGGTCGTGTGTGAAGTACTTGTTGGATTGACCGTGCTTGCGAGTGTCGGCCAGCGGAGGCAGCTTCACAACGCCGTGGCTGCGCTGCCGATGTTCTGATTCGCATCCACCTCTCGAAGTGGCCCGGGTTTCCCTTGTCAGGAAAGTCCTTGTTGATGCCCGAAAACAGGTTACGATCATGCACAGGCTGCCCAAGGCGGTCGTGGGTTGGTATCACATGGGAATCCCTGACCATGCAGCCCAAAGGTGCGTCATGAGAGAACGATCCTGCGGTTTCCTGTCATCAATTGCATGCCTTGCCGTGGTCCTGGTGCTCGCGTTGCCGATGGCGGGCTTGCTGGCCGAGCCTCAGCCGCCGACCGCGACAGGCCCCCAGGCCGGCGCCGCGAGTGTGGTAGACGACTTCGCCTACGCCGACACTGCCGCCGCCCGCGCCGCCTGGAAGCCCATGACCGGTTCGGCCGAGGTAAACCTGGACAAGATCGACGGCCAGGCGGCACTGGCTATGCCCTGCAACTTTAAGGGAACCAGCATCGAACGGGCCTCCTGGGACCGGGCCGTCCACCTGTCCATGACCGCCGCCCGCGGGCTGCAATTCGAGTTCCTCTGCCGCGACCTGTCGCCGATCGGCAACTTCAACCTGTTCCTGCACAGCGGCAACGGTTGGTATGCGGCTAGCTTCGGTCCCTCGCGCGCCGGCCAGTGGTGTACCGTCACCATCGAGAAACGCGACACGCGGATCGAGGACGCGCCCGCCGGCTGGGCGAATATCGACGCCATCCGCATTTCCGCCTGGCGCGGCGACGACAAAGACACGGTCTTTCACATCCGCAACTTGCGGCTGACCGGCCTGGGCGGCCTGGACGGTTTGATCGCGGTTATCCGCGGCGAGTCCGTCGCCGCCACGGGCAAGGTCGAGTTGGATTCGGTCTATCAATACACACAGACCGTTACGGACCGGCTGGACGAACTGGGCCTGGGCTACGCGCTCATCGGCGACCTGGACCTGTCGGATGAGCGCCTGGCGGGCAAGAAGCTGGTTATCCTGCCGCACAATCCGCACCTGCCGGATTCAGCCGCCAACGCGCTGGAGAAGTTCCTGGGCGGCGGCGGCAAAGTGCTGGCGTTCTACGGCCTGGCGCCACGTTTGGCCTCGGCCGTCGGCATCGCTGGCGGGCAGCATATCCCGCAGAAGCAACGAGGGGATTTCGCCTCAATCCGCCCGGCGGTCGGTTCACCGCTGGCCGGTATGCCCCAGAGCACCGGCCAGGCCTCATGGAACATCATGGAGGCTAAGGCGGTGGAAGGCCGCAGCCGCGTGGCGGGCGAGTGGTATGACGCCAAGGGCCGGCCCACCGGCCGGGCGGCCATCGTCGTCAGCGACAACTGCATCCAGATGACACACGTCCTGCTCGACGACGACCTGGCCAACAAGCGCCGCCTGCTGCTGGCCATGGCCGGACACCTGGTCCCGCAGCTTTGGGAGCAGGCCGCCAAGGGGAGGCTTGACTCCATCGGCCGGGTCGGGCCGTACAATACTATTCAACAGGTCCGGGAAGCCTTCGGCAAACCCGGCACTCTCCGCCCGGCGGCGCTGGAGAAGCTGTCTTTGGCGGAATCTCTCGCGGCCAAGGGCAGAACGCAGTTCGAGGCGAAGGACTTCGTCGAGGCCATCGCCTCGGCCGAGCGAGCAAGCCAGGCGGTCTTGGAGGCCGCCTGCATGGCCCAGCGCTCGACCCCGGGCGAACACCGGGCATTCTGGTGCCAAGACCCCTTCGGCGTAGCCGGCTTGGACTGGGATGCGGCCATCAAGGTCCTGGCCGACAACGGCTTCACCGACATCCATCCCAACATGTGCCTGGCCGGCGTCGCCTACTACAAGAGCCAGGTTCTGCCGGTGGCGCCCGAGGTGGCCGCCAGGGGCGATCAGATCGACCTGTGCCTTGCCGCCTGCCGCAAGTATGGCCTCCGCTGCCACGTCTGGAAGATCAATTGGAACATGAGCGGCCTGGCCCCCAGGGAGTTTGCCCAAAGGATGAAGCAGGAAGGCCGGATGCAGACGCGATTCGACGGCCGGCCCGACGACCAATGGCTCTGCCCAAGCCATCCGGAGAACCGGAAGCTGGAGATCGATTCGATGGTCGAACTGGCGACCAAGTACGAGGTGGATGGGGTCCATTTCGACTACATCCGCTATCCTGACGCTAACGGGTGCTTCTGCGCCGGCTGTCGGGAGCGATTTGAGATGGCCGCCGGGTCGAAGGTCGAGAACTGGCCGGGCGATGTGCGAAAGAAAGACGATCTTAAGCGCAAGTGGCTGGACTTCCGTCGGGACAACATCACGGCTGTCGTGGCCGGCGTCAGCGAGGTTCTGCGCAAGAGCCGGCCGAAGGTGAAGATCTCCGCGGCCGTCTTTTCCAACTGGCCGGCCGACCGCGACGGCATCGGCCAGGACTGGAAGCTCTGGTGCGAGAAGGGCTACCTCGATTTCGTCTGCCCGATGGACTACACGCCCAGCAGCGGGCAGTTCAAGAGCCAGGTGGCCAGCCAGGTCAAATGGGCCGGCAAGACCTCCTGCTACCCCGGCATCGGGTTGGGCGTCTGGGGCAGCCAAGGCGACATCTTCACCCTGTTCGAGCAGATCGAACTGACCCGCCAAGCCGGTACCGGCGGCTTCACCATCTTCAACTACGCCGTCCCCGAATCCCAGCGGGTTGTGCCCCTGTGCGGGCTGGGCATCACGGGCAAGGAGTGATAGACTCGGAGGACAACATGCCAGGACTTTGGAGGCGCGGTAAGCGAGAAAGTTGGATTGTCATCCGGCCGCAGCCTTCGCCGCACCAACCGACCCGAAAGACGCTTTCCGCATCATACAAGGAAGGGATAATCAGGAAGCGCGGCCTGCGACGGTCGCGGGCGAGAGGTCATCCGGGAAATACCGGTTCAACGGTTGCAACTCAGGCGTTTCAGAAACCTTGGCCTGCCAGGCAGTCGTTCGAGGTGATGTGGTTTGTCGCGTCCCTTGTTGACGTGGCGCGTGCGTGTTCTACGAACCAAAGCATATGGAATCTACTGGAGAATCGTCATGGCAAACACACGCGGCTGGGCGGCACATCAGGCAAAGCAACGGCTTGTCCCTTATGAGTTTGATCTTGGGCTCCTGGCGCCCCAGGAGGTGGAAGTCGCGGTCGAATACTGCGGCCTGTGCCACTCTGACCTGTCGGTTCTGAATAACGACTGGGGCAACTCGAAGTTCCCGTTCGTTCCCGGCCACGAGGCCATCGGCAAGGTGGTGGCCCTCGGCGAGGAGGCCAGGGGGCTGCAGGTCGGCCAGCGTGTCGGGATCGGCTGGACCGCCGATAGCTGCATGCACTGTCAACTATGCCTCTCCGGCAACCAGAACTTGTGCGCGCAGTCGCAGCCGACGATGATCGGTCACTATGGCGCCTTCGCTCAACGGGTCCGCTCACACTGGGCCTGGGCAATCCCGGTGCCGGAGAAGCTGGACTACACCGCCGCCGGGCCGCTGCTGTGCGGCGGCATCACTGTCTTCGCGCCGTTCATGCACTATGGCGTCAAGCCGACGGACCGCGTCGGCATCGTCGGCATTGGCGGGCTGGGGCATATGGCCGTGAAGTTTGCCGCCGCCTGGGGCTGCGAGGTGACCGCGTTCACCTCAAGCACATCAAAGACCGACGAGGCCAGGGGTTTTGGCGCCCACCGTGTCATTTCAAGTAAGGACTCGGATGCGGTCAAGAAACTCGCCAGTTCTCTGGACCTGCTCCTGGTCACTGTCAACGTGCCGCTCGACTGGTCGGCGATGATCGGCACACTTGCACCCAAGGGGCGCATGCACGTGGTTGGCGCGGTGCTGGAGCCGATCCCGATAGCGGCTTTCGATCTCATCGTCGCTCAACGGAGCGTCTCCGGCTCGCCCACCGGGGCTCCCGCCACGATCGCGACCATGTTCGACTTTGCCGCACGTCACGGGATCGTCCCGCAGGTTGAGCACTTCCCGATGAGCAAGGTGAATGACGCGGTGGCTCGTCTGGCAGCGGGCAAGGCACGCTACCGCATCGTGCTGGACGCAGACTCTGCGTGACCCGATTGACTTGCTCAACCCCTTGACATCGCCCAGGTTCACCACTGCGTGCGCCCGAGAATCGAGGTGAAGGTGGCCTTCTGGAACGGTATCGTCGAGGCGCCGGGAAGCAATCAGGGACAATGCACGCCGATCGCCCTGTCCACGTAGGCCAAGCATGTTTCTCGTCCCTGCACCAGGGCGCCGGTTCGAGTGTCCCACAAGGCCGGTGTTCGGGCGTTGCCGAAGAGCTTGACCATGACCTGATCCTTCTCCGGATAGCCCTCCGATGCGTTAACGGCAATGAAGTCGATGGCCAGTTCCGTCAGGCGACGTCGGACGGGCTGGGAATCCTCGCAGTCCTCGAACTGGAAAAGCACGATCCTAAGTCGTCCCTTACGCCTTCCGGCGTTCGACTCGGGTCCAACAGTCGGGTGCTGTGGTCGGTCGCATCAACCCGACCATCGGTCCGTCTGGATAGCACCGTATCGAAGATCACCTTGTTCCCGTGCCGTATTATAGGCCTGCGCCAGAGGACCACCTTGCCATGCGCCTGCTGCCCATGATGCGTCCCGAGCCGGCCGGAAGAAGTGTGCCGCCTATAACGCCTTTAATGCAGCATCGATCGGAGCCGGACCATGGCGCACAAAGTCACTGAGATTCTCAAACACGAGCATGACGTGATCCTGCTGGTAGTGCGGGCGGCGCAGCGGCAGGCTGAGGCCTCGGCTGAAGGCCATGCCCCTGACTGGCGGCGGTTGGGCGAGATGCTGGACTTCTTCTCGGCCTTTGTGGATCGATGCCACCACGCGAAGGAAGAGAAGTGCCTGTTCCCACGGCTGTGCCAGCATGGCCTGTCCTGTACGCAAGAACCCCTGTCTGCTCTGCTGGCTGAACACCAACAGGGCCGGCAGCACGTCGCGGCGATTCGCGAGGCGATCGAGGTAATCCGGCAGCACCTGCTGGAATACTCGAAGCTGCTCCAAAGCCACATTGAGAAGGAGAATAGCCAGGTCTTTCCTGTGGCTGACCAGTTGCTTTCGGCAGGCGAGGATCAGGAACTGGAGCGGATGTTCGATCGAATCGAGGAGCAGGAAATCGGCCCCGGTGTGCATGAGCGATACCATCAGGTGGCCCACGAACTGGCGGATGACGGGCACGCTGCCTCATAGGGCGGCGAAAAGAAGAGACCAGATCATGAACTCGCTTGATCCCATCGCGATGCTGGAGGCCGAGCACCGCGTCATTCTGAAGATCGTCGGAGCCATGGCGGTCTTGGCGGATGTCATGGAGGCAGGCCAAGACAAGCGCAAACCGGTGGAGAGCGTGCTGGAGTTCCTTCAGGCGTATGTGGGCCGATGCCATCACATCAAGGAGGAGCAGCATCTGTTCCCCGCATTGGCGGCCAGGGGCGTGCCGACCCAGGGATGTCCCATCGGGGCGCTCGTCCACGAACACCAGAAGCTTCATGCCCTGGTGGAGGACCTGTCGCAGGCTGCGCAGATGGCTGGGCAAGCCGACCAGGCCTCCCGAGCGGCCATTGTTCGCTGCCTGCGGGAGTTGGCGGCTATGTATCCAGGTCACATCTGGAAAGAGGATTATCTTCTGTTCCCAATGAGCCGGAAGGTATTTCAACAAGGGGACCTTGACGCACTGGGGACGAAGTTTTGTCAGGTGGATGACCAGATTGGTCCGCAAGACCGCAGACGTTTGGAGGATCTGGCCGAGAGGCTCTACGAGGATAGCATGGCCGCCGCCAGTTGATCGCCCCCCGCGGGTCTGGCTCCGTGAGCCAGCCAGGGGCGCCGGCTGTCGGCCTCATCGTCCGGCGCCGTCTTCGTGTAGCCAACCAAGTCCGGCCAACCGTCGAATCGTGGATGTGGCAGCACGGCTTGCACGTGTGCCGGTCCATTGCCGCAACCTTGGCCTCCTCCATCCCTCCGGACAGGTCTCCGCGCACAGGCCGCAATTAATGCAGACATCAGGATCAACCCTAACTGTCGTACCGAGACCATTGCTCGTGATCAATGATCGTGGCCGATCTTTGGGGTCTCGCCGGCTTCCTCATGATGGCCGGCCTGGCCCATGACAGCGCCGTGGATGCCTTCCACGTAGTGCACGTACTCGACATAAGCCGCGACGTACTTCCGGCCGGCCTCCACGCTTTCATCGGCGCGCTTCTTGGCCTCGACGGCCTTGTCAAAACGTTCCCGGATTCCCTTCTCCACATGGGCGGTCACCTGCTTGACCAAGTCGTCAACCGAACCGGCTTCCAATGCCTTGTCGGACTTTTCAACGATGGGTTCGACTTTCGTGCCGGCCGGCTTGACGCCGGTGTACGGTTCTCCCTCGCCGGCGCGGTGCAGGCGGACCAGCGTCTCGAAGAAATACACGTCGGCCAGTTCCCTGGCCTCAGGGCCCTTGACACGCACGGCCAGCGTCTTCTTGAACGCCGCGCGGATATCCTCTTCCTTCTCCTTGGCTACCCACTTGAGGACCGGGGTCACATCGCCCTTGTCCAGAGCCGCCTGGGCCTCCTTGACGACCGGACCTTCCATCGTATCGCAATGCGCCAGCGCCCGGCTCAAGGCCAGCAGCCCCACGCCGATGACTGCCCCGGCCACAACCAATGCCTTCACTGTCCTAGCCTGCATGTCGAGTCTCCTTGTCCTGGGCGGCCGGAGCCGCTGCCAGGGGCTTTCCCTTGGAATGGAGGTAGGTTCGGACCGTCGCAATCACCAGCGGCACGACACCGAACACGATGAAGATGGCGTCCGCCGGCAGCCGGGCCCACTCCAGGTCGCTCATGATGGGCGAATCCAGGAAGGCCGCGCTGCGACCGTGCCAGTAGCCGTTCTGGATCACGTCCCACAGTTGCAGCACGCCGGTGGGGAACAGGCTCAAGGCCAGCATCAGCCCCAGGCCGATATTCAGGCCCCAGAACGAGACCTTGACGTACTTCTGCGTGCGAACCCAGTTCTCCTGGCTGGACATCTGTCGCAGGACAAACACCAGCATCGCGACGGCCAGCATCCCGAAGACGCCCATCATCGCCCCGTGGGCGTGATTGGCCGTGAGGTTCGTTCCGGCCTCGTAGTGCCCCCACAGTGTGCCATTGTCCATTAGGTCATAGCGAAGGAAGACCTGCTGGCCGGCGATGATGTCCGCGCCGGTGAAAACCACCTGGCCGGCGGGGCCGACCACCTTGTCCGGGATGGGCGAGTTGATGGAGTAGGCGTTGGCGGCGATCCATCCTAGCACGATGAACTCAACGACGACGATGCCTAAGGCGGCGTAACGCCACCTCGGCCCGGGTCCACTCGATCGAGATAATTCGCCTTCGGCCATGCGCCGGCCTCATGTGCAAATCGACAGAGACGAAGATCGTGAGCGCAGTCAAACCGCCACCGTCAGTAGGTTCGGACGGCGCGCAGCAATTCCATGGGGTTACTTACGTCGACAAAGGACTACTTCTGCTTCTTGACCGGGCTGCATGTGCATTGGTCCGAGGGCTTCTTGCAGCCGGAACATGCCTTGTCTTTGATCTCTCGACCGCACTTGGCACATGGCGAGCATCCGCAGGTTTGACACATGACGCGTTCCTTTCGGGTTAGACGACTCAGTGAGAATCCTAGGCATGATTCCCGGGAAATACGAGGTCCGGCTGGTTCTCACGGCGTCTTGTTCTGTTTCCATGCTTCGGTTGCTGAGAACCTGACCTTCGATGCCGCACTCCTCCGGCAGCGACCAGCGGTGGTGCGCGTGGACACATGGATCGCGGGTTCCGGCGCGTTCGAGATGCTCATAAACACACAAGGCAAGATCGAAGCCGCTATCTGCGAAGGGATTAGCCGCTTCGAACAGGAGTACACGAGGCGGGGTCCCAAGGACATCCACGCCCACCCGATTGGCGATCTTCTCGTGGTGCGCCTCCGCGGCGTCCTGGCGGCAGCCGAGCAGCAACTGGTCAAGGCTCTCCCGGCCGAAACGGGCCGGGGACTGCTCAATCAGGTGCGGACGCAGCTGATGGAAACGGCCAGGTCGACTTTGGAGGCTATGGTTCTTGCCATCACCGGAATCAAGGTGGTGAGCCTGCACCATGACATCACCACCCTGGCCGCCTACGTTGACTGCGAGGATCTCAGGGTTGCCGAACTGCACATGCAAGCGGCCGCCGACATTGGAGCCAAGGGCCTGCGCGTGGGAGCGGGTCACTACGACCCGGCCAAGGGCGGCTACAGGGAAACGCTGAAACGGGTTCGGGGGCAGTACGCTCAGGTGGCCAAACTGGCCTAGAAGTACGGCGTGCTGGCCATGACCGAGGTTCACCCTGGCACCATGACGCCCTCCATGCACCACTGCTTAGCCGTGCTGGACGGGCTTGACCCCCGCCACGTCGGCATCATCTGGGACGTGGCCAACGAGGTCGTCGAGGGCCTGGAAGTCTACCGCATGGCCCTGTTCACTCCATCCCATCCGCCGTGCGGGTTCTCGTCGGCGAATCTCCAACCTCCACCACGGCTGGGTGCTCGTTGCCGTCATCGACCAGATGAATGCTCTTGTCCTGTTGCTCGACGCCGTCGAGAAGCACGCGTTGGACCTGTGTCGCCTGCCGGCTCAGCTTGACCACGCGGATGTGGTAGAATGTATTGCGGTAGCGGTAATGCAGAGTGTACTCGTTCCATTCCGGGGGCAAGAGCGGCAAGAAGGTCAGCGTATCCACCTCAAGCCGAAGCCCCAGCAGGTTCTCCACGAGAAGTTGGTACATCCAACCGGCTGATCCGGTGTACCAGGTCCAGCCTCCCTGGCCTTCATGCCCCTGGGCGCTATAAACGTCCGCCGCCACCACGTAGGGCTCGACCTTGTACTTGGCTGCCAGTTTGGGCGAATCGGCATGGCGAATGGGATTGAGCAGTGAGAACAGACGCCACGCCTCCTGGGCATTGCCAAGCCGGGCCATAGCCATGACTGCCCAGATCGCGGCATGGGTGTATTGCCCGCCATTTTCTCGAACGCCGGGGACATAGCCCCGGATGTAGCCAGGGTCCATCTCCGTGCCGTCGAACGGCGGCTCGAACAATCGGATCATCGCCGCCTGAGTATCCACCAGCCGCTCTAGCGCAGCCTCCAGTGCCTGCTGCGCCCGATGCGGATCGGCCGCCCCGCTGATGACAGCCCAGGCCTGTGGCAGCAGGTCGATCCGGCAGTGGCTGTTCTGCGCCGAACCCAATGGCTGGCCGTCATCGAAGAACGCCCGCAGGTACCAGCGGCCATCCCAGGCGTTGGCATCGATTCGCTCGCTCAAGCCATGAGCCTCGGAATGGCATTTCTCGGCGTAGGCATTGTCCCCCCGCTTCCGAGCCAGCTTGGCGAAGGATTCCAGCACGTCATGCAGGAAGAACGCCAGCCAGACACTCTCGCCCGACCCCTGGCGGCCGACGCGGTTCATGCCGTCGTTCCAGTCTCCGCACCCCATCAGGGGGAGCCCGTGGGCTCCGTACCGCATGCCGCGATCCAGCGCGCGAACACAATGTTCCCAAAGGGTGGCGCGGCGGTCGGAGACGCGCGGCAGGCTGTAGCGGCTTTCCTCGCCCGGCTCCAGGGGCGGCGCCTCCAGGAATGCGGTCTGTTCGTCCAGGATGCCGGTGTCGCCCGTCAC
>PMYM01000258.1:15240-18160 GCA_003171235.1 Phycisphaerales bacterium
TCTCCATTCTGGAACTGGCGGCTGGAGGACAGGATCAGGTGTTGTCGCGTGAGCCACGGGCACTCGTACAGCAGCGCCAGGGAGTCCTGCAACTGGTCCCGGAAGCCGTAGGCGCCGCCCGATTGGTAGAACCCGCTGCGCCCCCACAGGCGAGAGGCCAGGGTCTGATACAGCAGCCAATGGTTTACCAGCAGGTTCACGGAGGCGTCGGGCGTCTCGACGTAAACTCCTCCAAGATTGCGTTTCCAGAATTCCCAGACCTCTTCCAGCACGCGTCGGGCCCCGTCCACGCCGCCATGCTGTGTCAGCAGGGATCGCGCCTGGTGCTCGTTGTCGGCCGCGCCGAGCACGAAAACGACCTGCGCCTGCTCTCCCGGCGGGATGTCAACATACGCCTGGATCGCCGCGCAGGGGTCGACGGCGTCGCCGACCCGGTTGGAAAATTCCTTCCGAGCCATGGCTGCGGGCGCGGCGGGCGAACCGTTGCGGCCCAGGAACTCGATCCGGCGGCTCGTGATCGTTCGTTGGGGATGACTGCAATGCAGAAAAGCGACCTTGCCGCTGAAGTCCGAGCCGTAGGCGTTCGACGCAAAAATGGCCCCCGTCTGTGGATCGAGCCTGGTCACCACATGCATGGCGCTGCGCTGGCGGCTCTCGCCTAAAACCCATTCAATATAGCCGGTCAGGCTCAGCCGACGGTTGCGGCTGCTCAGGTTCCGGATGCGGACGGCGATGAACTTCAGGGGGGCCTCCGGCGCCACGTAGGTGAAGCTTTCCGTGAAGATGCCTTCTTCACTGTGCTCGAAAGCCGAGTACCCCAGTCCATGTCGTGAAACGTATGCCGTACGCCCACGGGCCGGCCCGGGCATCGGCGACCAGAACACACCGCTCTCCTCGTCGCGTAGGTAAAAACATTCGCCGCTGACGTCGCTGACCGCATCGTTGTACCAGGGCGTTAGTCGAAACTCGTGTGCGTTCTGGTACCACGTATAGGCCGAGCCGGATTCGCTGACGACCGAACCGAAATGGGGATTGGCCAGGACATTGACCCAGGGCGCGGGCGTGACCACGCCAGGTTCCAAGACGACGACGTACTCGCGGCCGTCCGTCGTAAAGCCGCCCCAACCGTTGAAGAACATCAGGTCACGATGCGGCAGTTCGTCGTTCTGTCGCAATGGTCGCTGGGGCTCTCGTGTCGGCTTGAGCGGGCGCGCCTCCCACTCGGGCAGCACCTGCCGATCCAACTGCTCAGACAGGGTNNTGATCAAGGGCCTTGGCCTCCGGCCCCGCATTGATCAGGCCGATGACTGCGTCCAGCAGGCTGAGGCGGTAGCCGGCATACGCCTCCGATAGAATGACCATGTCGACCTGCAAGCCCTTTTGCCGCCAGTACGCGTGCGCCTGGATCATCTGACGCACCAGGTCCAGGGCCGCCGGGTCCGAAACCCGCAGCAGGACGATGGGCAGGTCCCCGGAAATCCCGTAGGCCCAGAGAGCGGATTGACCTTTTTGATTGCGGGCGATGAGACGGCCACGCCCACGCAGGCGGGGGTTGGCGTAGGCAAGGAAACAGGCCATTCGTCCAAATAACTGGGCGTTGGCCTCTGTCGACTGCAATTCGTGAAGCAGGATCTGACTGTGCATTCGTGCCAGCTCGAATACGCGGGTGGCCAAGTGCGGATCGTAATACCGGTCCAGCAGTGAGAGTGCCGCGGCCCGATCCGGCGCCACGCCCCAGACGGCATCGACAGTGACGGACTGCCCTGGCTCCAGGCGAAGCGTGCGCCGGACGACCATCACGGGATCGAGAGTGTGCCCGCAGGTGTCAGGCAACTCGGCGGCCATGGCGGCTGGATTGGCTGTCGTTCGGCAGCGGCCCAGAAAGCCGGATCGGTCGGTCTGGCAGCTCACGCCCTCGGAAATGGACTGGTGGTGTTCAATCATCCCATGNNAACAGGCCATTGAATGCCGGCTGTTCCGAGGCATTCAAGCCGTTGAGCATCGCCACCTCTGCATACGACGTGATCTCGATATGGCGATCCCGATTCGACAGGTTGGAGATGATCAGTCGCCGCAACTCGACATCTTCCTCGGATGACACCGCCACCTGCATATGCACTTGAATGTCGTCTCGCGTAGCGCGAAACTCAGCTACTCCCTGGGAGAACTGGGCTTCGTAGCGGTCGAATTCGCAGCCGGTAGGCTGAGGCGTCGCGGACCAGAACGTTCCGGCGTCCAGGTCGCGCACGTACAGGAAGGTGCCCCAATGGTCTCGCGTGGCGTCTTCCTGCCACCGTGTCAGGGCCATATCCTGCCAGCGGCTGGCCCCGCTCCCAGCCGCTGTGATCATGACGTGGTAGCGGCCATTGGAGAGCAGATGAACCTCGGGGACCGGCGAGTCGGCAGTTGTGAATGATCGCAGCGAGGTATCGACCGACTCCGCCGCGTGCTTCAGGTACGGCTCCGCGCGGCTCATGTCGAGCCGCGTGCGCACCTCCGCGAGGGGAATCCGCTCTTGCAGGAGCAGTAGCGAGGCACGAATCCGCGGGTCACTCAAGAATCGCCTGTGCATGGGCTGGCTCAGCAGCGACTGGTCCAGCGCCAGCAGGCTCATTCCGCTGTGGTGGGCCATGTAGCTGCAGACCAGAGAGAACTCCTGGCCGGGGCGCACTCGGCTGGGAGTGTAGTCGGCGGCTTCGTAGAAGCCGTATCGCCCGAGGAGCCCTCGTGCGGCCATAACTTCCAGGTTGGCGCAGGCGGCGCTCGGGTCGATCATCACGGCCAGGGCGGTGGCATATGGCGCCACGACCAGATCATCCTGCAGCCCCTGCTTGAGCCCAAGTCCTGGCACGCCGAAGGCCCGGTACTGATAGGCCTTCTGTGAATCGAGTTGGCTGTAGCAGCTTTCGGAGATGCCCCA
>PMYM01000258.1:18197-20076 GCA_003171235.1 Phycisphaerales bacterium
AACATGGAGCCGCTCCAGGATATAAGCACGGCGGCTCTGCCACCCGGGGCGAGTTGTCGCCCCAGATGGAACCAGTGCTCAAGGGGAACTTGGCCGCGGGCGATACCCAGGAAGCTGCACAGCCGGGACTCCGACGCGAGCAGGTCGTAGTAGCCCGGATCTTTCTGGTGCGCATCAACGTTGTACCCAATTGACAGCAACTTGCGCTGGGGGTCGTAGAGGAAGTCCAGGTCCATTTCCGACATTTCGCCGCACCGCTCCGCGAGATCCTCCATCGCCGCTATGCGCCCAGCGGCACGTTCCCGAGCCAGCTTAAGCACGTCGCCTCCAGGCGCCCGTGACGTCAGGACGGAGTCCGCCGGACTCGCCAGATCGCGAAGGGACGGTATCGAGTCCCCCAAAGACGGCGCGTGCCCGTCTTGGGTCTGATGCGGCGGCTGGTGCAGCCAAGGCGCCAGCCAATCCAGGTCCGTCCGCAGGTCTTCACTCTGGCGGCGTACCGCACCCAGCCAGTAGGCGATTTCGCTTTCCGGCTCCGCCACCGGTTCCATTTGCGCCACCGCCGAGGCTAGCGCAGATAGCGCCTTGTATGCACCGGACAAGGTGGCTCCGGCCGACAACAGCAGCTCCATCTGCTCGACCATGACAGTCCGCACACGCCCGGAAGCGGGTGTTCCGGAATTCTCCGGCCGTTCCAACTCCTCCAGCAGAATGCCGACGGCATCCTCTAACCCCTGCCGCCACCTCGCCGGCAGGATGGGACTATCGGCCAACTCTGCCAGCCCCGCCTTGAGCGATACCAGAGAACCCGAAAGGTTGCCGCTGTCCGCCGTTGACACGTAGCGCGGAGGGGCCGGCGCCAACGTTCGCGTGTCATACCAGTTGAGGAAGTGCCCGCGGTGCCGGGGCAGTTCTTCCATCGTCCGGAAGGCTCCAATGGTGCGCTCGAGGAGCGTCCCGGCAGAGACATAGCCGAAATCCCACGCTGCGAGGTTGCTCAGAAGAGCCATTCCCATGTTGGTGGGAGACGTGCGGGTTGCCTCGCCGATAGGCGGATCCTGCTGGAAGTTGTCGGGAGGCAGCCAATGATGCTCTGGCCCCACGAATCGCGCGAAGTACTCCCACGTTCGTCGAGCGGTTTTCCGCAGGAATAGCCTCTGGCGATCATCGACGCCTCCGCGTCGGGGCAACGCCGGACGCCCCATGTACCACATGATGGCCGGCGAGGCAAACCACGCAGCCAGGAGCAGACCCACGGCGATGACCGCCCCCGGCGCGGTTTCCAGGTTACCTGAGAACATGTTCCAAGCCAGCAACACGGCAACAACTACGCTCGCGACCGGTGCGGGCCACATGGCCAGGAACGTGCTGGCCAAGCTAGTCCGCGCCTGACGGCCGGCATCGGACGCCGTCAGCCAGTCCAGCAGACGCCGATGGCTGACCAGGCGCCACTGAGTCCGGAGGATCTCGGCCAAGTAGATGGAGGCGTGAAACGGGGTCAGCAGCAGTTCCAGAAGGCTGATCGCCCAGCCGCGCAGTTCTTTTGCCCCGGCGTACGGCAGGTAAGTGGACCAGTTCAGATGCCTGGGTTTGAAGGTCATGGTTCGCACCGAACGCAGGAAGTCCGGCAGGAGGAACACGCTCACGAGCATGGCTGTCCAGAGCAATGCCGCATCGGGGGCCTCGAACCATCCCAGCAGAAGGGCCGCCAGCATGGCCGCGGGAACCAGCGTTCGCCGNNAGGTTGTCCAGGATCATCCACCGGGCCAGCATCTCCAGCGGGTTCCGCCGCCACGTCTTGTCGGGGCCCGGTACGCGGGGCAGCAGCCAGCGGGCGATCTGCCAGTCCCCCCTGACCCATCGGCGCCTGCGGCTGGCG
>PMYM01000238.1:0-8236 GCA_003171235.1 Phycisphaerales bacterium
GGGGTGGGCGGGTTTACCAGGCGCGGCGGGCGGGGGCGGAGCTGGAAATCGCCTTCAGCCGCGAAGTGGACGTCTCCGGCATAGCCGTCGGGGACGTGGTGTACAAGAGCGACGATCCGGCCCTGCGCCGCCGGCTGGAGCAGGCCCTCTCGCGCGACCAGGTGCCGCATCGCCAGGAGGTGGATGCGGAACTGGAGGCCCAGCTTGGCCAGCCGCTGCGCCTCAGGCTCCGCAGCCGGAGCGGCGACTGCGTGGAGGCGGCCTCCGACCTGGCCCTGGGCCCGGCCCGCGGCCAGGCCTTCACTCCTGAAAAAGCCCGCCTGCAACTGGACCGCCTGGGGCAGACGCCCTTTGCCCTGGGCAAACTCGACACGCACATCGACCCGGCGGTCATGGTTCCAGCCAGCCTGCTCAACCAGCTTCGCCGCCAGGCCTGCCGGCAACTCCAGGACCTCCAGGCCCGGCGGGCCGTCCACGCGGTCTTGCCCGTCTCGATAGAGGACATTCGGAAAGACCCGGCAGCGGGCGACGCTCAGGCGGAAGAGCCTGCTGCTTCTCCCCGCCTCCACCTGCTGATTCGGCGGCTCGAGCAGTTGCCCGCGGCCCTGGAGGCTCTGGCGGGCGGGGCGGCCTCGCTCTACCTGGACCTGCCCGATGGCCAAGACCTGGCCGCTGCGGCCAAGGAGGCCCGTCAAGCGGGCATCGATTTCGCCCCCGCCGCCCCGCGCGTCTTGAAGATCGGCCAGGAGGACGCCCTCAAACGCCTGCTGGAGTTGGAGCCTCCGGCGGTGCTGGTTCGCAGCCTGGCGGAGATAGCGCTGCTGCGGCAATGGGCGCCGAGTCTTCGGCTGATCGGGGACGCCTCGCTGAACCTGGCCAACGAATTGGCGCTGGGCGTGCTGGCCGATCGCCTGGAGCGGTTGACGCCGGCCAACGATCTCAATGCCCGGCAATTGCTTGAGCTGGTGGGGCGGGCAGGCGGGCGGCGCCTGGAAATCGTTCTCCACCAGCACCTGCCCATGTTCCACACGCAGCACTGCCTGTATGCCTGCTACCTGGGGAAAGCCGACGATTGTTCGGGCGCCTGCCGGGGCGGGCAGTTGGAGCTGGTGGACCGCAACCGCCAGGCCATGCCGGTCGTGGCCGATGCGGTCTGCTGCAATACCGTCTTTGCCGCGGGGCCTCAATCCGCCCAGCGGCATTTGCCGGAGATGCTGTCGGCCGGGCTGGCCCATTTCCGCCTGGAACTGCTGGGCCAGTCAGCCAAACAAGCGGCCGATGAGTACCGCTATTACCAAGGGCTGCTCAGGCAGGCCGCCCCAGCCAGCCGGGAGTATCCCTCGGGCAGTTGGGAGTATCCCTAAGGTTAGGGCAAGAATGAACCAGGCGGGCTTGGCAGTCCGGCCGAGGATGGGGCCTTGCGGCTGATGGTCAATGATGACGGCCTGGGCCTGACCCAGCCGACCTGTCCGGAGAGGGCTTGCATATCATGAGCTGTCGCGCAAGAATGACGGGCGCCAGCCTGACTGTCGAAAGCCGCCCTGCCTGCCTGCGCCGAGGCTTCGGCAGGCAGGCCGGCGGCGCTTGCATGACAGGCAAACTTGAAGCGGCGAGGAATCCTGACTAAGCTGGTGTTATGACCCGCAAGACACACGAAGACGGACACCGCTGGAACATCATCATCGTGGACGACCACCCCATTATCCGCAAGGGGCTGGCCGACTTGATCAAGCAGGAACACGATTTGAACGTCTGCGGGGCTTACGACGAGGCCAACGCCGCCCTGGCCGTCATGGAGAGCCTCAAACCCGACCTGGCCATCGTCGACATCACCCTGCGGGACACCAGCGGCATCGAGTTGATCAAGGACATCAAGATCCGCTTTCCCAAGCTGCCTGTGCTGGTATTGTCCATGCACGACGAGTCCTTCTACGCCGAGCGCGCCCTGCGCGCCGGCGCCCGCGGCTACGTCATGAAGGAAGAGGCCAGCGAGAAGGTCATGACCGCCATCCGCCGAGTCCTGGCGGGCGAGGTGTATCTCAGCGAGTCGGTCGCCGCCCGCATGCTCTCCAAGTACGTGGACGGCCGGCCCGAGCAGGGCAGCAACCCGGTGGAGCGGCTCAGCGACCGCGAACTGGAAGTCTTCGAGTTGATCGGGCGCGGGCTGGGAACTTCCCAGATAGCCGAGAAACTCCACCGCAGCATCAAGACCATCGAGGCCCACCGCGCCAACATCAAGCGCAAGCTGCAATTGCGGACTTCGCCCGAGCTGCTCCGCATGGCCCTGCAGTGGGTGCAGACGCAGGAAACCGCCTGACTGGGGATACCCCGCGGCCCCTTCGGGGGCAAGACGCGCCTCCCCGCCCGATACGTCAGCCCGCCCGCGGCATCCGCCGCGGGCATGTCCACGGCCAGACCGCGTCTAGGCGGAAGTCCCTAGGGGAAGCCTCTTAGCGGAAAGCACTAGGGGAAATCAAGGTTCAAGCCTAATTGTCGGAATTGAACTTCGCCCTTATCCTTATTGCCAGTAGCGATCGAGTTGAGCCAACCCAGCCGCGGCTTCAGGTACGCGGGAGACGAGAGATGAGAATCTTGGTGAAGGTGCAACAGACAAAAGGAAGGTTCATGGCCTGGTGCCCGGCGCTTCCGGGCTGCAGGACGCAAGCCGCCACCAGCGACGGCGCACGCCAACTCATGGAAGACGCCATCCGCGGCTACCTGTCCAGCCTGAATGTAGCCGTGCCTCAGCTTCTCGAGCAGCAATTGGTTGAAAGTTGATTGACCCTCAGCCCCCGGGCTGAGATTCGTGATCCGGAGAGGTAAGTCATGGTTGACGTGGAAAACGGCAAAGTGATGTTCAGCTTCTTCCGGCCCCAGGCCAAAGAGGTCTTCCTGGTGGGCGACTTCAACGGCTGGCAGGCCGACAGCCTGCCCATGCGGCGCGGCGAAGGCGGCTACTGGAAGGCCCAGATGGAGCTGCCCCAGGGGCAGTACCGTTTCCGCTACCTGGCCGACGGCTCCTGGTACACCGACTTCGCGGCCTTCGGCGTGACCCCCGGCCCCTACCACTACGACAGCCTGGTGCGGGTGGCGGCGCCGGTTCGGGCCGTGGTCGAGACGCCCCTGCCGGCGGCCGCTGCCATCCGGCCCCGCCGGCGCAGGCGCCGCCGCATCCTCAAGCACGCCTTCACCGAACAATTCCAAGGCGCCTCCGCCAGCGGACGCGCCGATCTTGTCCAAGGAGTCGCCTGATGAACCAGCCCATACTGTACAAGTGCCCCGTCTGCGACACCGTGGTGGAAGTGCTGGAGGACTTCGGCCTGGAACTGCTCTGCTGCGGGCGCCAAATGCAGCCGCTACGGCACCGCCTCGCCCGCCCGGCAGATCGCCACTGGCCCGCCCTGGCATGGGACCGCCGCGGGCTGACCGTCAGCGTCGGCGGCGATCAGCCCCATCCCATGGACCAGGCCCATTGCCTGCGATGGGTCGAGGTGTTGGCCGGAAATCGCTGCTACCGCCAATACTTTCAGCCGGGTGAATTGCCGAAGGCTTTTTTTGACCTCCCCCGCGGGCCGGTAGCCGTTCGCTGCTGCTGCAGCGTCCACGGCTTATGGTCCAACCGCCAGCCGGAGTGCCTCCGCCGCGACAGCGCCCTGCCTGCGTCCGCCAGCGCGATGGGCGTGGGTTAAGCGGGCGAAGGTCTTGATCAGGGTATGGGCCAGGATCAATTCGTGCGATGATCTTGGCCCATCCTATTTCTTGAGGTAGGGCATGCTGATTCCGCCTCTGCCGACTCCCCTGGTCAATTCGGGCTTTTGTTGGCGCGTGATCTTTGACGATGCAGGTGCCAACGAAGAAGCCATGCTGCCGGCAAGATCGACGTTAGAACAATCGGGTAAACTCGGGACAGGGTGAGCGTCCACCAGACGCTGCCGGTTTCAAATTGAAAGTGATGGTAGTACAACCCCGGAAATTCAAACACTTGCACCTTGGGGAATTCTGAGGAATCATTCTTGAGGCCAATTATGCCGCTTCTTGTATACGGCTGTCCTTGGTTGTACAGAGCGATACCAAAACCGAAATTCCCAATTCTCACATCATCCCACAGTCTCCATCCTACGGGGCCTTCTCCTCCCCATGGGGTGGTGCTAAGTGGAATCATGATTAAAAGAAGCAGGAAGAGGATAACGGAGAAGATTGCTGCCAGCGTAAAGATGCGGTGCTGTTTCCACATCGTTATGCTCCTGTCGGAGGAAATTATACATCCAGATTAACTGCTCCCATTCTTTCTATTTAGGAGCGTTGTCCTCAGCCAAGGCCCCGGTGGGGCAGGCCTGGACGCACCGGCGGGCGGTCTTGGCCAGGCCGGCGGAGATGCTCTCCTCGAACGGCACGGCCACACGCACTGAAAAACCCCTGCCCACAAACGCCAGCCCCAGTCGCTCGGACTGCTCCTGGGTTATCTGCACGCACAGGCCGCAGGAGATGCACTTGCCCGGCTCGTAAACCACCCCCCCGACCTGGCGGAAAAGGCGAAGCTGGCGGCGTTGGCCGGTATACCGGCCGGGCTTCGCCTCAAGCTCGGCGGCGCGATCGCGCAGGCGGCAGTTGTCGGCCTTGCGGCAGTCGCAGTGCAAACATCGCCGCGCCTGTCGGCGGGCCTGGTCAACGGAGAAGCCTTCGAGGTTTCCTGGTGGAACAGGTTTGTAACCTGTTCCATGCACAGGTTGAAAACCTGTGCCACCAGGGACCGTGCCGCCGGCGGGCGTTTCCGCCCCGCAGGGCTCCGCCTGGGCCAGCAGCTCTTTGAGTTCCTCCTGGGTCAGGTGGCCCATGCGGCAGGTAAAGGGTCGCGGCGCGGGCAGAATGGCCTGGCCGCGCAGATATAGGTCAACGCTCCGGGCAACCTGCCGGCCCTGGGCCAGGGCCCGCACCGCCAGGCGATGGGCGCCCAGCACGGCCCCGGCGGCAAAGATGTTGCCCCCGGCAAGGCGCAAGGCGGATTTGTCCACAGCGGACGGGTCGATCAAGGCGTCGGCGGCGCCGGCCTGGCCGGTGGCCACCAGCACGGCGTCGAACTGCGTCGCCAGGTCGGCCAGGTCGGCAGGGGTGATCTGGCTGTTGGGGCGGTACTCTACACCCTGCCGCAGGATCATCCCCGCTTCGGCCGATAGCACCTCGGCCCTCAGGCGGTCGGGGGGAATCTGCCGCATAGCTCCGCCGGGCGCTTCCTGGCGGTCAAAAAGCGTTATGGCATGCCCCGACAACCGCAGGTACCACGCAGCCGTCAGTCCCGCCGGACCGGCGCCGACGACGGCCACCTTCTTGCCGCTTGTCGGCGGGGGGGCTGAAGGTTCATCTTCTTTGTGACCCAAGGCCCAGTCGCCGGCGAATCGCTTGAGCAGGCAGATGGGCACGGGCTGGTCGATGGCGCCGCGGCGGCAGGCCTTTTCGCAGGGGGCGGGGCAGATGCGTCCCAGCACCGCCGGCAGGGGGATGGCCTCTTTGGCGATAGCGGCGGCCAGGGCGTCGTCGCCGCCGGCCAGGGCCCGCAGCATGCGCGGAATGTCCATGTGGGCGGGGCAGGCCGACTGGCAGGGGGCGATGCAGTCGCCCACGTGGTCCGACAGCAGCAGTTCCAGCGCCGCCCGCCGCGCCGCCAGCACCGAGGGCGTCTGGCTCCCAACCACCATGCCCTCCTGGGCCACCGTGGCGCAGGCGGGCAACAGGCGGTCCTGCCCCTTCACAGCCACCACGCAGACCAGGCAGGATGTCGGCGGGGCGCAGCCATCCAGGTAGCAGAGCGTGGGTATGGCGATGCCCGCCTGGGCGGCGGCCTGGAGCAGCGTCGCTCCGTCGCTCACCTGGACTTCCTTATTGTCTATGACGACCTTCGGCATGTTTTTCCGACAACCAAGACTCTACGCAGAGACGCAGAGACCGCAGAGAAACGCAGAGAGAAAAGCTCTTTCGTTTAGCTCTTCCTTCTCTGTCATTCACTTCGCCATTTCATGACTGTTCCGAGGACTTTGCGCCAAGCACAAAGAACCGGGCAAAGATCTTAAGAATATATTCTTTTGCATCTTTCTCTGCGCTCTCTGCGCCTCTGCGTAAAATCCTGGCATTCCCTACTCCACCACCACGGCTGAGACGGGGCACACGCCCCGGCAACTGTCGCAGCGGGTGCATTTTTCCTTGTCGATCTCGTGCTTCTGGTAAGGCCGCGGGGCGATGGCGTCGGCCGGGCAGACCTGGGCGCAGAGCGTGCAGCCGATGCAGTCGTCGGTGACGCGATAGGTGATAAGGGTCTTGCACCGCCCGGCGGGGCACCGGCCGGCGATGTGGGCCAGGTATTCATCGCGGAAGTACTTAAGCGTGGAGAGCACCGGGTTGGGGGCGGTGCGCCCCAGGGCGCACAGGCTGCCCTGCTGAATGACCTCGGCCAGGCTCTGGAGTTCCTCCAGGTCGGCGGCCTTGCCCTTGCCCTCGCACAGCCGCTGGAGGATCTCCAGCATGCGCTTGGTGCCCACGCGGCAGAAGGTGCACTTGCCGCAGGACTGGTCCTGGGTGAACTCCAGGAAATAGCGGGCGATGTCCACCATGCAGTCGCGGTCGTCCAGCACCACCAGCCCGCCGGAGCCCATGATGGCGCCGGCGGCGGTGAGGGCCTCGTAATCTACGGGGGTGTCGACCAGTTCGGCTGGCACGCAGCCGCCGGATGGCCCGCCCACCTGCACCGCCTTGAGTGTCCGCCCCGGGCCCACGCCCCCGCCGATCTCCCCGACGATCTGGCGCAGGGTGATGCCCATCGGCACCTCGATAAGCCCGCCGCGGGCGGCCTTGCCCGCCAGGGCGAAGACCTTGGTGCCTTTGCTCTTAGGAGTGCCCAAAGCCTCAAACGCACCGGGCCCCTCGCGCAGGATGTACGGCGCCAGGGCGTAGGTCTCCACGTTGTTGATGAGGGTGGGCTTGCCCCACAGCCCGCTCTGGGCTGGATACGGCGGGCGCAGGCGCGGCATGCCCCGCCGGCCCTCGATCGATTCCATCAGGGCCGTCTCCTCGCCGCAGATGAACGCCCCCGCCCCCTGCATGATCCGCAGGTCCAGCGAGAAGCCGCTGCCCAGGATGTTCTCGCCCAGGTAGCCCTCGCGCCGGCAGATTTCCAGGGCATGCTCGATGCGCCGCACGGCCAGGGGGTATTCCGCCCGGATGTAGAAAATGCCCTGGCCGGCCCCCACGGCGTAGGCGGCGATGATCATGCCCTCGATCACGCGGAAGGGGTAGCTCTCCAGCAACATGCGGTCCATGAACGCCCCGGGGTCGCCCTCGTCGCCGTTACAGACGGCATACTTCAACTGGCCGCTCGCCTGGCGCACCAGCGACCATTTCCTGCCCGTGGGGAAGCCCGCCCCCCCGCGGCCGCGCAGGCCCGAGGCGGAAACCTCGGCAATGACCTGCTCGGGCGTCATTTCCTTCAGCGCCCGCCCCAGGGCGGCGAAGCCCTCCAGGCGGACGTACTCCTGCAGGTCCAGCGGGTCCAGCAGGCCGCAGTGCTCGGTGGCCAGGTGCTCCTGCCGGCCCAGGAAGGCGTCGATGGGCTCGTCCCGGACGTCGATGGCGTAGCGCTGCACGCTCTCCCAGGCCTCGTCGGTCAGCAGGTGCTCCAGGGCCGAGCCGGCCGCGTGCCGCAGGCGGCGCAGCGTGCCCGGCGGGCGGAAGTGCCGCTTGACCAGGGCGGCGGCGTCTTGGCTGGTCACCTGGGCATACAGCACCGGCGGCTGACCCGGCACAACCACCTCCACCAGCGGCGTCTGGTGGCAGATGCCCACGCAGCCGACGCGCTTAACCGTGGCCGAGGCGCCCAAATGTTCCACCGCCGCCACCAGCGCCTCGTACACCTTGCCGCTGCCCTTGGCGATGCAGCAGGAGCCCAGCCCCACGCGGATTTCGCCTAGGGGGGCGGCCAGCCGCGAGGGGGCCTTCCGGGCGGCGGGGGCTGCCTTCTCCAGTGCCAGGAAATCCCGCAGCACGCCGCCGATGTCCTGGGGCTTGAGGTGCCCGTAGGTCACCCCGTCAATCTGCAGCACCGGGGCCAGGGTGCAGCAGCCCAGGCAGGCGACCTTCTGGACGGTGAACAGTCCGTCGGCGTCGGTGTCGCCGTCGCCGGAGATTTCGAGCTCACGCAGCAGGGACTCATGCACCAGGGCGGCCCCCTTGACGTGGCAGGCGGTGCCGT
>PMYM01000238.1:8261-45977 GCA_003171235.1 Phycisphaerales bacterium
TCCTTGCCGCGGCCGATCCGCTCCACGCAGCGGTCAACGTACTGCAGGTCCGGCTGGGTCATTTCTCCTCGCTGATGCAGTAGAGGCAATCCTTGCCGCGGATGTAGATGCGCCCCTCCGCCAGGGCCGGCGTGGCGTGGCAGGGGCCCTCCACTTCGCCGTGCCCGACCTCCTGGTATTCCCCGCCGGAGGCCACCACCAGCATTTTGCCGTTCAGGCCAAGCAGGTAGAGCCGTTGGTCGGCCAGCACCGGCGAGGCATTGAACTGCATATCCAGTTCTTTCTCGTAGGCCTTCTTGCCGTCCTTGGCGGCGAATGCAGTGAACGTGCCGCCCGAGGTGAGGGTGTAAACGTACTGGCCGTCAGCCAAGGGCGATACGATGTCGGGCAGGTTTTCCTCGCCCTGCCAGGCCAGGTGGGTCTTGGAGACGTCGCCCTTGCCGTCGGTCTTGATGGCCAGCAGGCCCGAGCCCGACTGGCAGGCGAAGGCCATGCCGTCGGCGTAGGCCGGGGAGGGCGTCACGTCGTTGGAGATCTTCTCCGCCCGCCACATCTCCTTGCCGTCCTGGGCCCGGTAGCCCATCAGGTACGGGTCGCCCACGGCGATGATCTGCGGGCCGGTGGGCGTGTTGGCGACGATGGGGCTGGCCCAGGAACCGCTGATGGGCCGGATGGTCTTGAACGCCTGGGCGCCGGTTGCGCCCTGGATGCCGTAAAGGGCGCTCTTGGTCTCGTCGTCGGTATCGAGTTGGACGATCACCAGGTCGCGCCACACCGCCAGCGAGCTGGCGTAGCCATAGGGGTTGTTGCCGATGTCGAGCAACTTGGACCAGAGTTTCTTGCCGTCCAGGTCGAAGGCGACCAGGTCGCCGGTGGGATAGACGGCGAACACGTGCCGGCCGTCGGTGGCGGGGGTGTTGGGGGCCAGGCCGGTGTCGTCGTTGAGCTTGATTTCCTCTCGCGCGGGCGACTCTTCTTCGAGCTTGGCTTCCTCGTGCGCGGCGGCCTCCTCGCTGCGCTTGGGTACCCTGCGCGAAGGCGGCTGCTTGCCCGTCCAGAGCAGCTTGCCGGTCTTGGCGTCGAAGCAATAGAGCTCCTGGGTGGTTCTGCTTGCGCCGGTGAGGAAGACCTTGCCCTGCCAGACCAGCGGGGAACTCTTACCCTCCAGCGGCACGGCGACCTGCCACAGCAGGCTCTGCTTTTCCTTGGCATTGAAAGTGATCGGGTATTCGCCGCGGGCCGCTGCCAAGCCGCCCGGGCCGCGGAACATCGGCCAGTTCTTTTGCATTTCCTCGGTCGTGGCGTAATCGACGCCCTCGACGGTCTTGACCAAAGCTGGCTGGGGTTGGGGCGATGGATATGGCTGTGGTTGGGGGGTGGATGTAGTCGTGGCGATCTTTTCCGCCGGAAGGGTTGCCGGGCCGCTGGTCGCGATGGTTCCGCCCGGCATCTCCAGCGGCTTGTACGAAGGCATGGCCAGGGTCAGCAGCACCGCGCAGGCCAGCAGCAGGCCGGCCGAGCCGATCATGGTGTAGCGGGCCAGGTTGGCCGACCGCTCCTGCCGCACTGCCGGCTCGCCCGAGGCGTCGGGGGCGGGCGTCTCCTTTTTCAGCGTCCAACCCACCTGTAACGCCACCACGGCCAGGCCGGAAAATCCCAATAGCATCCACAACCCCACCAGCATGTTCTGCCGCAGGTGCGCCTGCCTCAGCCTCAGGGCCAGTGCCTCCTGGCGGATCTGGTCCTTGAGGCCCTCGTCCTGGCGTGCCTGGGAGAGCTGCTGGCGCAACTGCGCCAGGTGTGGGGCGGTCTGCGGGTCGGCCTGGCCGGCCTGGACGTAGAATATGCCCGTCAGCACGGCGATGACGGCGGCGACGACGCCGGCGGCGGCGGCGGCGGCAAAGGCGGCCTTGTGCCAGGGGAAGCCTTGGGTGTCTTGGCGGATGGTCATGTCTTGCTCGTGGCGGCCTTGAGTTTTTCCAGGGTGGCGAAATCGCCGGTGCGGTGAGCTCGATGCACCGGGCAATAGTTGTAACAGCGTCCGCAGGCCAGGCAGGCGGCCGGGTCGGCCTCGAAGTCCTGCCGCCGGCGCCGCGTGTGTAGGCCGATGAGTTTGAGGGCGATCACCAGGCCCATGAATGCCCCCAGCCAAGTCGCGCCGTCGGCCAGGTCAACTTGCTTCTGACGGGCCTGGGCCATGAGCGCCTCGAAGTTGCCGCTGCTGCGGTAGAAGGCCTCGCTGGCCTTGGTGGTGTCGGAGAACTCTCCGGCCCTTTCGGCCGCGACGCGCTGGGCCAGCCGGACGGTGGGGTTGGCCTGCCAGAGCACCCCGCTAAGCCGGCGAGCGCCCAGGGCGCCCGCCGCCGTCAGCACCGGAGCCAGGGCCAGCAGGCAGGCCAGTATGAGCTTGCCGCGCCGGCGGTCGGTGGGCCGGGTGTCGGTGGGCGGGCGGATGGCGCCGTAGGGGCAGGCGTCCTCGCACAGCCGGCAGCGGATGCACTCGGCGGGGGTGATCCGCACCCGTTTCCAGCTCACCCGCGACAGCAGCCGCAGCAGCACGCCGTACGGGCAGAACAGCCGGCAGTAGGGGCGGGCGAAAAACACGCCGATGGCCAGCAGGGCCACGCCTATCGCCAGCATGTTCCACGCACCCGACAGCCGGAAGAACGACACGAACGGGTCGTACTGGCAGATGGCAAAGCCGCTGCCCGTCCAGGCCAAAAGCACCGCCAGGGCCAGGTACAGATACGCCATCAGCCCCAGGATCTGCTCCAGCCAGAAGGGGACCTTTACGGGCTTTAGTGCCACCACGTCCTGCATCGCCCCCAGCGGGCAGACCGAGGCGCAGAATGTCCTGCCAGTAATCAGGGCCGTCGCCAGCGGGGCCAGGAAAAACACCAGCACCACCGCCGGCAGGACGTATCCGCCGGCCAGGGCCCAACTGACGTTGCCGATGGCGCCGATGGGGCAGACGCATCCGCGGCGGTAAAAGCCGAAGTACGCCAGCGAGAAGAGCATCGTGGCCAGCATGAGCTTGCGGTTGCGCAGGACCACGGCAAAGACGCTGGCCAACGCCAATGTCGCCAGCAGCACGGCCACGTCCAGCAGGGCCAGGTCGCCGCCGCGCGGGGCCGGGGTGGTGGGCTGGGGAAGGGGGTGATCGGCCGGCAGTTCGGGCGGGGGGAAGCGCTCCACGCTGCCCCAGGCCATCGCCGCCAGGGTCGCCACCGCTATCGCTGTCAGCAACCAGGACGTGGGCCTCACGGCTTGCCGTCCTTGCGCTTCAGCAGGTAGGGCTTATCGGCATCGACGCGGTTGATGGCCCCCGACGGGCAGGCCACCGCGATGGCGCACTGGTTGCAGTTGACGCAGCGGTCGTGGCGGATCTGCAGGAAGAGCGACCCGTTGCCGCTCTTCTCGCACCCCTCGACGCACTTGCCGCAGCCGATGCAGAGCGACTCGTCGATGTGATACTCGTAATACGGCTCGTCCACGTACAGCCGACGGATGGCGTTGTAGGGGCAGAGCTGGTTTTCGGCCCGCGCCGACCAGTCGCCGCGCCCCTGCTCGAAATACCCCAGGCAGATCTTGCAGTAGCCGCACAGGGCGTAGGCGTGGACGCACTTAACGGCTGAAGGCTTCAGCACGCAGTAGGTGGCGCAGTTGCCGCAGCGGATGCACTTGGCCGGGTCGATCTGCCAAACGGTGGATTTGGGTCCGCTGGCGACGGCCAGGCGTGCGGCCAGGGCCGTCAGGGCGGCGGCGCCGGCGCCCAAGAGCGAGCCCTGGATCACCTCGCGCCGTGTGAGCGCCGTGTTTTTTTTCTCGTCAGCCACGACTGTCCGATTCTCCCACGGTGCGTGGGGCAAGGCCCAACTGGCGGGCCGATTGCGCCTGGGGCAGGATGCAGTCGTCGTAGCGCCCACAGGCGCGGCAGAGGCCTTCGTTGTCGCAACTGTGGTTCTGGCCGGCGCCCCGCCGTCCGGTAAGCAGCTTGATCGCCAGGCCGCCCAGCGTCAACGCCGCCGCCCAGCGCCCCAGGCCGGCAAAGAGCCCTCTCCGGCTGGCGCCGGGGGGAAGTTCATGCGAGTTATCCGGGCTAGTCTGCATTCTCTACTTTTCGTGGTAGCACAGCCTTTCCAGGCTGTGCGTGAACAGGCTGGAAAGCCTGTTCCACCTGGCATTTCCATCAATGACCGCTGTCCTTGCTGGCCTCACTTGCGGACGAGGCGGTCTTGGGCACGAAACGCGTGACCGTGCCGGTCTGGCCATCCAGCACCAGCACGTCCAGGCCGTCGGCGGCCAGCATCGGCCAGTCCTCCTCGGTGATGGGCCGCGGGGCCGATGCCGCCAACTCCGCCGGCCCGGCTACCACGCACTCGAATCGCCCGTCCGCTCCATAGAGTTTAACCCGCCGCACGCCCTTTTCGGACGTGACAATTCGCCCATCTTTCAAGAGGGCGAAATGGCAGGGGTTGCAGCAGCCCAGGAAGTCCTCGATGCTGGGCCCGGGCTGGCCCCAGAAGCTCACCAGTTGACCGTCCCGGCTGTAGGTTTCCACCCGGTGCCGCCCGGTGTCAGCCGCCAGAAGGCGGCCGGTCCTGTCCAGGGCAAGATCGAAATACGGGCTGGGGACGATGAAGCCGGGCACGCCGTTTTCCACGTCCCGCTTGCCGATGACCGCGGCGACGTTGCCTTCCAGGTCGCAGCGCAGGATGCGCCGGTTGTTAAAGTCCGCCAGGAAAACCGCGTCATCGTCGGCGGCGATGCTTGTCAGCAGGGCGTTGTCCTGGAGTTTGGGCCAGGCGGTCGGCGCGGGTAGATCGTTAAGAACGCCAGCCGGCAGGATCTCCACGTGATCGGCCATGCCTATGTACAGCCGCTGGCCCTGCACGGTCAGGCAGGTCGGGCGGCCGGAAAGCACCTGTTGAAATAGCAGCCGCCCGTCACGGTCATAGACGCCCAAGGCCTTTTCGGCGGCGACATAGATGCCCCCCGGCGCGACGGCCAGGGCGCTAGGGCGGGGCAGTTCCACGCGAAAGCTTCCGGCGGGGCGATAGCCGATCAGGGCCGGGTCGATTTTCTCGAATTGCGACTGGTCGTAATTGAAATCGCCGCTCAGGCGGTTGCCCCCCTTGCCGGTAAGGTCGAACCGCGCCAGGGCCACGACAATGACGCCGATGGCGACGGCCACCACGAGCCCCAGGAGGATGCCGGTAGCGGTCTTGGACATGCATACATCCTAGCAGATTGGACCGGCAGGAATGAAGGCGGCAGGTGAATGCGTTCCCATGTCGCCCCCGGTGTCAATCGGGGTTGCTGCATCCTTGCAAAGCCCATTAGCCAACTCCACAATACCTGTATGAACGCCGCGGTCATGATCCTGGCTGCGCTCCTACCCATGCAGGCCACTTCGCCCGCCAGCGCGCCGGCCGGGCGGCACGTGGCCGTGTTCGACCTGGTCTGCCCCACCGCCCCGCAGCAGGGGGCGCAACTGGCCGATGCCGTCCGGCTCAAACTGGCCGCCCACAAGGAATACGACGTCATCGACCGCCTGACCATGGCCGAGCACACCCCCGCCGGCGGCCTGAGCGAGGACTTCGGGCCCGAGAAACTCCAGGCCCTGCTCAAGGAGAAGCTGGCCGCCAACGTCGCCCTGTATGGCCGGCTGGACCAGGCCGGCTCGCGCTGGCGGGCGACCGTCCATTGCCTGGACCTTTCCGGCCCGCAGCCGGAAACCTGGACGCAGGATTTCTCCGACCAGACCGAACGGGCCCGGGGCATCATCGCCGCCTCCGTGGTCGAAGCCCTGCGAAAAAGCCCGGAATGGAAGCCGCCCGAGTACGGCGACGAGAAGGAGCCCTCCAAGTTCGGCCCGCCCCTCAACGTCAACGGCGACTTTGATTCCAAGGGCGGCTGGCAGGAGAGCGACAACGTCGCCTCGTTCATCATCAAGGTTCCCGCCAGCGCGCCGGCCGGAGGGGCGCTTGCCCGGGGCAACTACCTCAGGCTCTTCACCGACCTGGACCGCGAGGCGTGGCTCAAGTATCAGCAGGATCTCCGCCTGGGCAAGGCCGACCCCAAGAACCCCCCGGCCATCGGCACGGTCAAGGACAAGTACGCCACTGTGGCCGGACTGGAGGGCGTGCATTTCCGTAGCGACTGGATCGCCGCCGCGCCCGGCCGGCGGTACTGGCTTACGGCTGACTTTGCCGGCGGGACCGACAACTTCTTCTTCCCCAAGATATTCATCAAGGGCTTCGACGACTTCTCCGCCCAGGCCGACGCCCTGGGCGAGGTGAGCCTGGAGGAGCTGAAACTTTCGCCGGCGGATTTTGCCGCCCTGCCCGAAGGCCGCCGCAAGGAACTCATCGCCCAGGATGCCAAAAGCCACCCCGACCGCTACCGCCGCGAGACCTACCGCTGGTACCTCTCCTGCCGCAACTTCGAGGGCGGGTGGAAGCACTATGCCGCCCCATTCCCGCCGCGCGGCGGCCTGCCGGCTAGCGTCAAGTTCCTGCGCATCGAGGTCTATGCCTATTGGCCGCCGGGAAGCTACCTCTTCGACAACGTCTGGCTCTACGCCGACCCCAACCAGAAGGCTCCGCTAGGCGAAGAGTCGCCCCGCACGCCGGGTGGGGAAAAGCGGTAAGTTACGGTAAGCCGGCCATTTCAGGCCGGGGCGGGAGCCCCGGCAAAACAGATTCGCCCAGGAAGAAAAGCCATCCCCGTGCGAGCTGACGTGACAGGTTCGTTTTGGCGATGTCGGCTTTGGCTGGGCGATCGATCACGTCTTTTCACAATCCAGGAACCACCCGCTCGCCAATCGGTCCATCGCCAGCGTGAGCCTTTCACCAAGCAGATCAGCGGATGGCTCTGCAGGTCGCCATGCCCTCAAAACCGGCTCTGCCGCCCCGGTCTGGAATGGACCGCCCCTGGCGGGGCTTACCGCCAGATGGCAGGGAAACCCGGATCGAAGGGAGAGGTCGCTCAGGTGCTTCTACATTTGTTGTGCACCACCGAGCTGGGCGGCGCGATTGGGCGGGCTCTACTTTATCGCCGCGGATTCCGAGCGGCGCGAGGCCATGCTCTTGCCGGCGACGGGCCCGGCCATGCGCGACTGGCTGAGTTCCTGCGAAAGTTGCTCCAGGGTGGAGTGCAGGGCGGCGTCTTCCTGCCGCCGGCCCTCCACTGCCCGCAGGGAGTGCAGCACGGTGGTGTGGTCGCGCCCGCCGAAGTAGCCGCCGATCTCCTCCAGGCTGTGGCGGGTGAGGCTGCGCGCCAGGTACATGCACACCTGGCGAGGCAGGCATATGCTCTTGGTGCGTTTGCGGCTTTGCAGGTCGGCCAGGCGCACGCCGAAGCGCCGGCAGACGGAGTCGATGATCTGCTCGATGGCCACTTCGCTGGTGCGGCGGGCGGTGTTGCCCAGGGCTTCCTGGGCCAGGGCCAGGTCCACTTCCTTCTCCAGCACCTGGGAAAGCATGCTGATCCGGGTCAGCGCCCCCTCCAGCTCGCGAGCGTTGGACTCGATCACGCCGGCGATGAAGCAAATGACGTCCTCGGGCAGACTCAGGCTGCGGGCGGCGGCCTTCTTGCGCACGATGGCCACGCGCGTCTCGTAACCCGGGCGGTCGATGCCGGCCACCAGGCCCCAGTTGAACCGGCTGACCAGCCGCTCCTCCAGGTGGGGAATCTCGCCCGGCTGGCGGTCGCAGGAAAGGATGATCTGCTTTTGGGCCTGGTAGAGGGTGTTGAAGGTGTGGAAGAACTCCTCCTGCGTCTGCTCGTGGTTGGAGAGGAACTGCACGTCGTCAATCACCAGCACGTCAACCTGGCGGTAGCGGTAGCGAAACTCGTGCAGCCGGCCCAACTGGATGGCTTCGATCAACATGTTGATGAAGCTTTCGCAGGAGACGTAGGCGATGCGGGCCGGGCCGCGCAACAGGACGCTGCGGCAGACGGCCTGCAGCAGGTGGGTCTTGCCCAGCCCGGCGGAGCCGTAAATGAACAGCGGGTTGTAGGTCTTGCCCGGGGAATCGGAGATGGCCAGGCAGGCGGCGTGGGCCAGGCGGTTGCAGGGGCCGGTGACGAAGTTCTCGAAGGTGTAATCGTCGTTGAGCAGCAGCAGTTCGCCCTGGGCAAAGGGGTTGGCGGCAAAGGTTTCCGGCGCCGGCGGCTGGGGCGACTGGGGCAGGAAGCACACGCTGACCAGCCGGCCGGTGGCGGCCTGGGCGGCCTCGGTGAACAGCCCGGTGGCGTGCTGGCGGCAGTAGGCCTGTTCCTGGGCGCCGGGCACCTGGATCTCCAGCAGGCCGTGATCCAGAGCGATGGGTTGGAGTTGGGAAAACCAGGGGCGAAGAATCTGGCCGCCGTTGGCTACGACGTACTGGATAATCTGCTGCCAGATGTGGGGCTGTAACGTCGTCACGCGTAAAACCCCTTTATGTATATAGCGCGGCACAAGCCGCGGTTGTTATTTTGCGACACCTGCAACCGACGGGAAACCTAACGCATCTACCGTTAAGCACGACGGCCGACGCATCCGTGACGTGGGGGGCTGCTACCCTCCGGGCCTGACTTCTCGCCCATCCGTGGCGATGGCGCGAAAGATACTCACCAACGGCGAAGCGGTCAATCAAAAACGAAGGAAATGTTGGAAATATGTTATTAGCGGCGCTCAAAACCGGCCGCCGGCCCCAGGATTGAGACTTCAGGGGCAAAAAAATTTTCGGCGATGGTATGACACCTTGTAGTAGGCCGGGCAAACTTGCCCGGCCCACGCGCCGAACAGGGCGAGCAACCTGAGCGTCGCTCGCCCTGTGTTAATTTGCTAAGTGATTAACAACCGGCCGGTTCTGTTAGAGCCCCTTAGCCGGATTGCTCGCCGGGGCCGAAGCTGGAGCGCTGCCCGGCGGGCCCTCGACCACCAGGCGGAAGACGCCCTTCCAGGACCGGCCGTTGCCGCCGTCCAACCCGTCCTCGCCGTAGCGATCGTGCATATTTGGCCGGTCCCAGTCCAAGCCGCTGGCGCCCTTGTGGATCGCCGGATAATTGCGCGGCGGCTTGAGAATCATGTTCTCGATGGGCCTGTCGGGCTTCTGCGCGGATTGAATCGCGTTGTCGTAATACACCCAGCTCGAATCCAGCGGCTCGCCCCGCGGGTCGGTGACCTTGCCCGGGCGGTTGGGGGCCTTCCAGTCGCTGACGGCCGTGATGGCGCTGGCCGGCAGATCGTAAACGCCCCAGGCGTTGGCGGCCTTGCTCTTGACCGGGCAGGGATTCTTCAGCGCCCCCACGTCGGTGCGCAGCGGGAAATACTTGGTCGGGAAGCAGGGGCTGGAATTGCCCAGGCGGGCGACATATTCCAGCTCAGCCGCCGTCGGCACGCGCACGACGCACTTGTTCCTGGCCGAGAGCACTCGGCAGAACTCGCGGATGTCGGGGAAGGGCGTGTTCTCGACGGCCAGCAGCGGCCCCTTGTCCTTGCTGCGATTGGCGTCCTTACCCATCACCGCCTCGAACATCTGCTGCGTGATGGGGATTTCGGAGAACCAGAAGGGCTTGCTCAGCGTCACGTCGATGGGGCATTCGTCCTGGTAGCGCGGATGCTGGTAGAAAGGCGAGCCCATGATGAACCTACCCGCCGGAATCGGCACGCAAAGGAGGTTCAGGCCCTCGGCGACGCTCAGTTGGAAGGGCAGCTTCATGGCCGTGGGCAGGGCCTTGTCCGGGCGAAGCATGCAATCAGGCGGATACTTGAAGCTGATGGTTTCCTGGCCCGTGTCGCCGACCTTGGCCTTGCGACTCTCCACGGTCGCCTTGGCGCCGGTAATCCAGCGCTTGCCGTCCTTTTCCTGCACCGTGCCGGTGACGGAGGCGGCGGTAACGACCCAGGTGTATTCGTAGGCCAGCTTATCGTTCTGGGCCTGGTCGCCCAGGTCGATGTAATACAGCAGGCGGCGATCGAACTCATCCTGTATTGCCAGGGCACTGTCGGCGTCGACCACTTCGGCCGGCCACTTGGAAAGCACTTCCTGCAGGGTCTTCTGCACGGCCGGCGGGCCGTCGAAGGCGTAAATCACAGGATAAAACTTGTCCTTGGACGCCTTGGGGCTCTGGTTGCGGCCCGGCAGCTCGTGCTTGTAGAAATGCCACGTGCTCAGCATGATGCCCTTGATAGTCACTTGGCCGGCGGCGGCCGGTTGGCTGGCGGCGGGTTGAGCCGCGGCCAGGCAGGCAAAACTCACCAGAACCAGGGCGGTCAGCAGGATTCTCATGCGGCTGGTCCTTTCTGCTATGCAGGGTAGCGATTCATGCATACTGGAAATGAACAATTGCCGGCAACGCACTTCTCGTGTGGAAAAGCGCCGCTAGCAACTGAAACCCTTTTCGCCCGCGCCGGTTTCGCCGGGCTCGGCCAAGACTACTTCCCCTCCGCCTCGAAGGCGGCGTACTGCCGCTGGTAGAGGGTGCGGTAAAGTGGGCAGCGATCCTGGAGCTGGGCGTGGGTGCCGGCATCGACCACCCGCCCGGCGTCCAGCACCACCAGCATATCGGCGTCGAGGATGGTGTGGAAGCGGTGGGCGATGATCAGGCAGGTGCGCCCCTGGCGGAACTGCTCCATGGCGGCGTGGATCTTGGATTCGCTGTCGGGGTCGATCTGGCTTAAGGCCTCGTCGAAGATGAGGATGGCCGGGTCGCGCAGGATCGCCCGGGCGATGGCGATGCGCTGGCGCTGGCCGCCCGAGAGGGTCGAGCCGTGCTCGCCCACCATGGTGTCGTAGCCCTGGGGCATCTCGCGCACGAACTCGTCCACGTAGGCCTTCTTGGCGGCCGAAAGGATCTCCTCCCGCGTGGCGCGGGGCTTGCCGTAGGCGATGTTGTCGGCGATGCTGGCGTGAAACAGGATCGACTCCTGGGTGACCAGGGCGATCTGCCGGCGCAGCGACCGCATCGACACCTGCGAGATGTCCGTCCCGTCGATCAGCACCTTGCCCTGCTGGGGGTCCAGCAGCCGCGGCACCAGCGAGACCAGCGTGGTCTTGCCCGAGCCGTTGGGCCCCACGAAGGCCACCGTCTGGGCCGCGCCAATGGTCAGGTCAACCCCGCGCAGGGCGCTTTCGGCGGCCCCGGGATAGCGGAAGTCCACCTGGCGGAATTCGATGCTCCGGCTGTGGCGACCCAGGGTGGGGGCCAGGGGGACGGTTTTCTCCTGGGGGATGTCCTGCAGCTCGAAGACACGCTTGGCGGCCGCCTCGGATTCATTGAACCGCATGGACACCTTGGCCAACTTGCGGGTGGGGTCCATCATGGCGAACAGCGCGACCATCCAGGTGACAAACACCGAGCGGTCCATAGGCTCTCCGCCGTTAATCCACGGATGGCCCTTGAAGACCAGGTAGCCCGCGATGGCCGCCGCGATCATGGCGGCCACGATGCCCAGGCATTCGACCACCGGCCCGGTGGTGGCGTCCAGCCGTTCCTTCTTTATCTGCTGCTTGACGAGTTGGCGGTTGACGTGGAAGAACCGCTTGCGCTCCTGGCCCTCCATGGTATAGGCCTTGACGACGCGGATGCCGATAAGCGTCTCGGCCAACATGCCCAGCATGAGCGACCAGCTCTCCAGGGCCTTGCGGCTGGCGCGGTGCATGCCCTTGCCCAACTTGCGGATCAGCCAATAGGCCGGCGGGCCGCCCAGCATGGCCATCAGCGTCAGCGGCCAACTGTAGTACATGGCGACCGCGATGGAGGCGATGGCCTTAGCCGGCTCGACCATGGTCTTGCCCAAAAGCGTGTTCTGCCCCCGGGCCAGTTCGTTGGTGTCCTGGATGAAGCGGCTGGTGGCGTCGCTGACGCCCTTGTCCGAGAAAAACGTGGTGGGCAGGTGCAGCACCACGTTGTAGTTCTGGCAGCGCAGGTCCATGACGCCCAGCCAGATGGCCTGGCCGACCAGGTACTCCTGGAAGAACATGAAGATGGACCGCAGCACGGTGATAATCACCGCCACCGTCAGGAAGGTGACGAACATCGGAAATCGGCCAGAGTAGTCGGTCGGCTCGGGCAGCAGCGGCTCGCCGTTGGAACGAACTTCCACGGCTATGGCCTTAAGGATAGAGGAAGGCACTCCTTCTTCCCCGGCCTCAAATACTATCTCCTGCGGTGGGGAAGGCGGAACTCCTGGAACAGGGGCCGTCACCACCGTGAGATTCACTTGATCCCCCGGCCGAAGGCGGGCGATTGCCAGGATCATGTCTTTGAAGGTGAAAGATTCGGAATAACTCTGCTCGCCAAGCTTGACGATCCAGTCCCCGTCCTGCAACCCGGGGAGATCCTGGTTTTTCTTTTCCGGCTTCTCCAGCCGCTTGCCGGGAATATCTACGCGCAAGGCCTTTTCCAAGCTGTCCTGGCCGAAGATCCGACGAACTTCATCGGGATTGAAGGCCTTGCGGGGGTCGTGCTCCCCGAGGGGCACATGGATGTGGTCCTTCACCAGCAGGCCATATGCCCAGCCATGGATGCCCTCGTCTTCCATCATGACCTTGGTGCCAGGCAGGACCATGGCCAGCCCGCCGCCCCACAAGGCGGCGATGAAGATCGTGCAGACGATGGCGACGATTATCCGCCCGCGGTATGGCCGCAGGTAACCCAGCGACCGCACGAAATTCGGCAGCCTGCTGCTCAGGTACTCTTTAAACATGAGCCAGGGGTTCTTCATTATTCCGCTACTTTAAGATTTTGGGGGAATTTAAGCCAGCGTAAGAGCTTCGGGAGGTCTTGTTTGCTTCTTCATTTAGCCCCCGACGTTAGTCGGGGGTTGTTTCTCTTTTTAGTCAATCTCCAACGGCAAAGCACAGCCGCAGGTGACGGCCACGTTGTCCCAGAGGATCTTGGGGCTGGCGTTCCGCCAGAGCAGGTCCTCGTAGCGCCCCAGTTGGGTCAGCACCTCGCTCAGATCATCAGGCGAGAAACGCTTGGCCAGGGCGGCGATGCACTCGGCCTGGTCGGCATTGACCAGCAATCGCTGATGGCCGCAGACAATCGCCAGGGCATCCCGAAAAACCTCGCTCAGCAGGACCAGAATCGCCTGCCCGGCCCGGCGAGAGGCCACCGTGGCCGCCAGCTCCTTGGGCTTTTCCTTTTTGTCCATCAGTTCCATGCCGGCCTGCGCCTGGCGATTGTCGCGCTGGATGTACAGCTTTGACAGCCGCTCCACTTGCTTCCGCAGGGCCTCGGAGAAGGCCATCTCCGTCGCCGGCGTCAGGGCCGCCAGGGCCTCCACCAGCGGCCGCTTGGCGGCGTACATTTCGTCCGCGTGGGCCTGCAGGGCCAGCCCGATGCTGCCCTGGCTCAGGGCGGCATAGAAGCCGGCGGGGGCCTCTTCCACCCCGGCGGCCAGAAGCTGTTGGCGCACGAACTGCTCGTCCAGCCGGCCGAAGCGGACCAGTTGGCAGCGGCTGCGGGTGGTGGGCAGGAGGTCCTGGGCGTTGGCGGTCAGCAGGATCAGGCTTACCCCGGAGGGCGGCTCTTCCAAGGTCTTGAGCAGGGCGTTCTGGGCCTCGGTGCTCATCAGCTCGGCCTCCAGCACGACCAGCACCTTGCCCCGCCCGCCGACGGCCGCCCGATAGGCCGGGTCAATGAGGAACTGCCGGATGACATCTATGCCAAGCTCCTGTAGCTTGCGCTCGCGCACGCCTGGGTCATCGTGGAAACGGGCCAACTCCTTGGCCACCAGGGCGAAATCGGGGCAGGTGCCGGCGGAAACGGTCCGGCAGGTCTGGCAGGCGCCGCAGGCCTGGTGGAGTTGGAAGTCCGCCGGCAGATCGCCCAGCCGGCCGGCGTTGGGCAGGGCCTGGGGCTTTGCGCACAGCAGCAGGCGGGCGAATTCCACAGCCGTTGTCTGCTTGCCCACGCCCTCAGGCCCGGCAAAGAGAAAGGCGTGAGGCCGGCGCGGCCCGGCGCAGGCCCGCTGGAGTTGGGCCAGGGCAGGGCCTTGACCGATTATGTCCAAAAGTTTTGGCATCTAAAATCCATAGGGACTCTAAGTTAATCGGTGAATCGGAAAACACGCCGCCGATTAACCGATTCACATCATCTTTCAAAAGTCCTTTGCAGCAATTCGATAATCTGCTCGGTCACCTGTTCCGCTGGCTGGCTGCCGTCCACCACCGCCGCCGGGTGGGGGTACTCCTTGACCAGTTCGCGGAATATCCGCCGCACGGCCTCATGGTATTCCAGGCTGCGGGCCTCGAAGCGGTCGCCAAAGAGCGTCGGCCCGGGGGCGGCCTTCTTTCGCATGAGCAACTGGTTTCTCTGGCCGGTGCGATCCAGTCCCAGTTTGGCCGGCACGTCCAGGATGACCGTCAGGTCCGGCCAGATGCCCCCGACGGCCGCCTCGGCCAGGTCCAGGATTATCAGCCGGTCCACACCCGAGGCCCCCTGGTAGGCCAGGGTTGATGATACGAATCGGTCGCATATTACGGTCTTGCCGGCCAGGAGGGCGGGGCGGATCTTCTCCTGGACCAGTTGCGCCCGGCTGGCCATAAACAGCAGGGTTTCGGCCATGGGGCTGATGCGGGCGCTGCCCTGGAGGAGCACCTGGCGGATGCCCTCGCCCAGTTGGGTGTCGCCCGGGTCGCGCAGGCAGAGCACCTGGCAACCCTGGCCCGACAGGAAGTCCGCCAGGCGAGTGGCCTGGGTGCTCTTGCCCGAGCCGTCGGGCCCGTCCAGGACGATGAACTTGCCGCGCAGGCGTTCTGCCAGTTGGGTCATGGCGGCTAGTATGCCGCCGGCGGGCAATCCAGTAAAGAAGATGAATTGCCGGGGCGGGGCTTTGTTCCGCCGATCCGGAAAATATTTGCTATTGGCTTTGGCTGGGCGTATAAGGTTGCCCAATACCAGATTGCCGCGCATGGAGGCAAGGAAATGCCCGCCGGCGCGCCCATGGACACGAGGGCCGTTTCATGAAAGTTATTGCCCAAACCGCTGCCCTGCAAGAAGCCTTGGCCATGGCCAGCAGCATCGTGGCCATTCGCACCCCCAAGCCGGTGCTGCAGTGCGTCAAACTGCTGGCCAAAGGCAAGACGCTGACCCTGTTGGCCACCGACCTGGAAACCGCCTGCCGCTACGTCGTCAGCCAGGTGCAGGTGCAGGCCGAAGGCGAAGCCCTGGTGCCGGTGCAGAAGTTCGCCGACATCGTCCGCGAATCCGCCGGCGAGGACGCCCTGACCATCAGCCTGGAAAAGGACAAGTGCGTCATCAAGGGCGCCGGCTCGCGCTTCACGCTGCTGGGCTTCGACCCGGCGGAGTATCCCGCCGTGGCCGATTTCGAGGACGCCGGCGACTTCCAGGTCGCCAGCGAGGCCCTCTCCGCCCTGATCGAGCGGACGCTCTTCGCCGCCGCCAAGGCCCACAGCCATTACGCCATCAGCGGCGTNNTGGTGGCCACCGACGGCCACCGCCTGGCCCTGGCCAAGACCACCCTGGCCAAGGCGGCCTCGCGGGACGTGTCGGCCATCGTGCCGGCCAAGCTGATGAACCTGCTATCCCGCATCGCCACCGGCTCGGAAGAGACCCTGGCCGTCAAGGTCACCGACAGCCAGATCCTCGTCAAGAGCCCCCGGGCCACGCTGCTGTCGACCCTGGTGCAGGGCAATTTCCCCAAGTACCAGGATGTCATCCCGCGCGAGACCAACAAGAAGGCCCAACTCGCGACGGGCGATTTTCTCCACCGCCTCCGCCAGGCCGCCCTGCTGACCAACGAGGAATCGCGCGGCGTGCGGCTGGCCTTCGCCCCCGAGGAACTGGTGCTCTCCTCGCGCTCGCCCGAGACCGGCGAGGCCGAGGTCTCCATGCCCGTCAAGTACACCGGCGACAAGCTGGAGATCGGCTTTAACCCCGGCTTCCTGACCGACGCCCTGAAGGTCATCCGCAGCGACGAGGCCACCATGGAGTTTAACGCCGGGAACAAGCCGGCGGTGCTCAAGGACGGAAGTGAATTCGTGTACGTGCTGATGCCGGTGGACCTGGGATAAGCCCGGCAGGAGAATCCCGATGAGATCATCCGTATCGGCTGTAACCATCGCCTGCGGCACTCTGCTGGTTTTGGCGCCGTTTGTGACCAGTCTGATTGCCATGGATATCACGGCGAGTGTGATGATGAAAAGCCCGCCTGGCAATATTCAGTTCGCGGGCAACCTTGACACTTCCGAGATACGTTGG
The DNA here is from genome assembly GCA_003171235.1 of Phycisphaerales bacterium. Classification (GTDB taxonomy): domain Bacteria; phylum Planctomycetota; class Phycisphaerae; order SM23-33; family SM23-33; genus FEN-1344. The sequence continues at coordinate 24,483 of PMYM01000238.1, forward strand.
GTACCGTTTGTCGCCGGCTTGATCATGATCGTCCTTGGAATTGTTGGGGCGTTCAGGTCAAAGACCGCTTAAGAGCAGTTCCATATTTGCACGGCCGAATCCGAATGACCCTCTGTTCTCAGCCGGCCGAGATGGCCGATAGATATAGGCAACGCGGACGGACAGATCATGGATGAGTTTCAACTGCGGCAGGCCTGGGCCAACCGGCAAGGGCGCGAGAGCGTCTTCCCCCTGGCCCAACCCCTGGCTCAACTAGTGCACAAGCGGCTGGCGCGGCAGGTCAAGAAAGTCGGCCAGCTTTCGGCCGTGCTGGACGAGGTGCTGCCGGGCTTCATCCTGGAGCACGCCGCCCTGGTCGGCTACAACCGCGGCAGCGTCACCCTGGCCGTGGATTCAGCCCCGTACCGCTACCAGCTTGACCTGCTGCTCAAGAACGGCCTGCTGGCGGCCATTCGCGAGCGGTTTGGCGGCCCGATCAACCGCGTCCGCCTGGTGCCGGGCAACTTCGATTCGCTGGAATTCCCCGCCGAAGGCACAGACGCCTGAGGCCACAATGTATGTTGCCGCCCTTCGCCTGACGCCGGCGCTCGGATGTGCCGCAGGGCTTGAAGTGCAGCCGTGGAAGCAATCTGTATGGTGGGAGAAATCGCCCGACGGGCGGTTCTCCCACCGCTTTATTTTCCGGAGCTGTAGCTGTAAGTCGGGCATGTGCCCGCCATACGTGGGCCTTCAGCGGGATAGAGGGCGCCGCCTCAGCGGTAAAGCCGCCACTGGGAGGCGACTTGAGAGTCGCTCTTGCCGGTGTACATGTCGCTTGGGGGAACCAGATCGAAGCCCGGGCAGCCGGCCCAGGACTTGAACCGGGCCGCGCCGTTGGGGTCCAGTTGGCGGTCGCGGCAGTACTTGGCGTACTGCCGCAGCAGGTCGCTGACGTGGTCGGGATCGGGATTGGTCTTGAAGGCCGGCAATTGCCGCATGGCCTGGTCCAGGTTGCCGCTGCCCAGCACCATGACCGCCACGGCCGACGCCATGCCGGCGCGGTCCACGCCTGAGCGGCAGTGCAGCAGGGCGGGCTTTCGGCAATCTTCCAGGACTTGGATCAGCCGGATGAGCTGCTCCGGCGCGGGCAGTTCGCCGGCGCTGAAATGGAAGACGTAGAAGTCCACCCCGGCCGATTGGGCGATGGCCTTCTCTTCCAGGACGTCGGCGGTTTCCTGGCCGCGCAGGCTGATGATCGAGCCGAAATGGTATTTGCGGATGTACCGTTCCAGAAGCCGCCCGGTGGGCTGGGGAGAGCGGTAGATTCTTCCCTCCACCACGGGGGCGAAAACGGCATTCTGAGCATAGGCGAACCAGAAATACACGGCCAGGCCGATGGCGGCGATGACGCCCAGGATCGTAAGGGCCTTTGGCCAGGTGGGGCGGATTGCCCTGGCGAATCGGCCGGGGGGCTTGCGGCCCGGAAGTTGGCTCTTGGCCTGCAGGTCGCTCACCGGCGAATCGCCCTGCCGGGCGGCTGGGGCGTCAGATTGTGGATTATCGTTCATGTAAAGTCTGAGGTTATCTTATCGCAAAGACCGGGTCGGCAGGATGGCGGAATCGTGGAATCGCCAAATCGGTTGCCGCTTGCGCCGGGCGGCGGGGGCGGTTAAGATGGCGCGCATGACTGAAGTTTCGCCAAAGTCGCTGGAGAAACCCGCCGGGGGGGCCAAGAGCTACCTTGGCCGGCTGGTGGTGCTGCTGGCGGCCATATCCGTGGCGCGGGTGCTGTACGTGGCGCTGTCGGGGCTGGCGCTCTCGGGCGACGAGGCCCAGTACTGGGACTGGTCGCGCCGGCTGGAGTGGTGTTATTTCTCCAAGGGCCCGATGGTGGCCTGGCTGATCTGGCTGGGGCGGGCGGCGCTGGGAGACACCGCCCTGGGGGTGCGGCTGCCGGCCATCATCCTTTCGGCCGGCACGTCCCTGATGCTCTACGATTTGGGCCGGCGGCTGTACGACGCCCGGACGGGTTTTGCCGCCGCCCTGCTGATGCAGATCACGCCCATCTTTGCCGCCTTCGGCGTGGGTATGAGCATCGACCCGCCGTACCTATTCTTCTGGGTGGCGGCGCTGCTGCTCTTGTACCGGGCGGTGGCCGATCATAGCCGCTTCTGCTGGCTGCTTTTGGGGCTGGCCCTGGGCCTGGGCCTGTTGAGCAAGTACACCATCGGCCTGTTCTATCCGTGCGCGTTTGGCTGGTTGCTTTTTGGCCGTCAGCGCCGAGGATGGCTCAAGACTCCCTGGCCGTACCTGGCGGTGGCGATCAGCCTGGCGTTTCTGCTGCCGCTGTTGCAGTGGAACGCCCAGAACGGCTGGGTGAACTTCCAGCATAACATCGGCCACGCGCACCATCAGAAAGAGTGGCAGCTCACGCCGCTGAAGACCCTGGTGTATGTCGGTTCGCAACTTGGGGTGGTGACGCCGGTGCTGCTGGTGATGATGCTGGTGGCCCAGTGGCAGTTGCGCGGGCGGGACAGTTTCTCGCCCTGGTTCTGCCTGCCGGTGCTGGGCTTCTTCCTTCTCATCAGCCTGCAAACCGATGTATATGCGAACTGGCCCCTTACCGCCTACGTCACCGGGTGTATCGTCTTTGCCGCAAGGTTCCTGGGCGACCGCACCGGCCAATCGACGCATCTGCGGCGAACGGTCAACTTCGCCGTAATCCTGGCGCTGGTGTGCACCCTGGCGGTCATGGTGGTGGTAGTTGTGCCGCTGCCGTTTCTCCCCAGTAAGCCTCCGCACGTGAATGTGGCGGGGCGAGACTTCACAATCTCGTTCTTGTGCGAGAAAAAGGATCCCTCCCACCTCTTCGCCGGGTGGGACCAGCTTGGCAAGCGGGTGGCGGACCTTGAGGGCGAGCTTGGCCCTCGGCGGTTCGTTATCGGTTCAGAACGGATGACGACCTCGCGCCTGGCGTACTACATCCCCGGCCAACCGCAGGTCTACCACTATCGCAGCCCCAAGGGCGAAATCGACAGCCAGTACCACGTGTGGAAGGGCTACGAGGACCTGCTGGGTTACGACGCCCTCTTTGTCACCTACCGCAACGGCGACAACCCGGTGGTCCTGCCAAAGGATGTGCAGGCCAGCTTCGCCAGCGCGGAAGAGACCGAGTTTGTAAGCCGCGACTTGCTTGGCAGGCCAATCACCACGTATCACATCTGGCTTTGCCGGGACTACCGCGGCCCCGCGGCCACAGCGGCGGCGCAAGCGGGAGGGGGCGATTCGGCTGGGTCGGGGCCTCCGTCCCCGTGAGGACGACAGGCAGGTTGGAATTGGCTGGGAGCTTATGCTAGGCTGGAAATTCCTGAGAAGGTCTTCCGCCGCGAAGGAGAGTAATCGTGGGCAACAAACTTGGCTGGGCCATCGCCGGCATCGCCGTGCTGGCGATTGGCTTGTTCCTGGTGATGTACCTGGTGTTCCCGGCGGCGACCATGCCCACCTTCCGTTCCATGGGCGATAACATGGTCCTGCCGGTTCCCAAGGTCGCCATTGGCACCGTCATCGGCGCCGAGCCCTCCGAGCCGGGCAACGCCGGCGAAGACTACAACCAGGCCTTGGCCGCCTTCGCCCAGCCGGAGGTCAAGAGCCTCTGGCAGGCGTGCGTCCGGGCCAACAAGGTCACCGACACGGACATGGAGACGCTCAAGAGCGTGGTCAACCCGCTGCTGGCCGGCACGCGCAAGAAGAACATGCAGTACTACTTCAAGTTGACCCCCCAGAAGATCGAGCTGCCCTACCAGCCCACCGAGCAGGGCGATTTCCAGGATCTGACCGACGTGCTGCGGCTATTGGCCATTTCGGCCGCCCAGGATAATCAATACCCCAAGGCCGAGCAGTATCTCTTTGCCTACATGATCGTGGGCAACCATCTCTTTGCCGAGCGGGCGCGGTATGACATTTCCAAGCGCGGGCTGGGCTTCATGAAGGCCGCCTGCTCGTACAAGAGTTTCGGCGGCATGGAGGGGCTGGTGCCCCTGTACGAGAAGTGGAACAAGCCCGACCGGGTCGAGGCCGTCAAGGCCCTCAAGGAGGCGTTGGAGTCGGTCAGCGCCCGCTACGACGATCTGTACCAGATCATTTGGATGTACCAGGAAAAGTGCGAGCTGGGCTGGAACCCCTGGCCGGGCGACGTCTTCAACCTGGCCGAGAACCACCCCGACAGGGGCGTGCGGGTGGAGGCCATCCTGAGCCTGGGCGTCATCAAACTGACCGACGTGAATATGCGCGGCGACGAGAAGAAATGCCGCCGTCTAATAGATGCGAAACTATCCAGCCCCGACCCCATCGAGCGCGAGGCCGCCCGCCAGGCCAATGCCCTTGACGAGGCAGGCCTGCAGAAACTGGCCAAGGCCATGCTCAGCACCAGGTGAGAGGCTGGTCAGCCCGGCCGGTGGGCCATCGCAATTGAGAAACGATTGCCATGTTCACCTATCCGCTCATGTTGAAGATTTCGGGCCGGAGATGCCTGGTGGTGGGGGCCGGAGCGGTGGGCCTGCGCCGCGCGGAAGCCCTGGCGCGGGCGGGTTCAGCCGTGCGGCTGGTCTCGCCGCAGGAGCCCGCCGGGCCGCTGCCCCCGGGCGCAGAGTTGCTGGCCGAGCCATATCAGAGCGGGCACCTGGAAGGGTGCCTGCTGGCCTTTGCCTGCACCGACGATCCGGCCCTCAACGCCCGCATCGCCCAAGAGGCCCGCTCGGCGGGCATCCTGGTCAACGTGGCCGACGAGCCGGAGGATTGCGATTTCTTCGTGCCGGCCACATGCGCCCAGGGCGAGGTGGTGCTGGCCGTCGGCACCGGCGGGGCCTGCCCCGACCTGGCGCGCCAGCTCCGGGATAGACTCGCCGCCCGCCTGCCCCAGCGCGTGGGCGAGTTTGCCGCCGCCCTGGCGAGTATTCGCCGGCAGGTGCAGGTGCGGGAGGCCGATCCGGCCAGGCGAAAGGCCATCCTGGAGACGCTGGCCGGGCCGCGGGGGTACAATGCCTTCGTCCAAGGCCGCCTGATCGCCCTGCTGGAGGCGGAAATCAGCCGCTTGCGCGAATAATACTATGACCACTCGCTTACTGTGCCTGGGTTGCAGCCACAAGACCGCGCTGGTGGAAATGCGCGAGCGGCTGGTGTTCGACCCTGCCCAGTGCCGCCTGGCCCTGGAGCAGCTCCACGAGGCCTACAGCGACTGCGAGGCCATGATCCTCTCCACCTGCAACCGCATGGAGCTGTACGTGCTCCGCGGCCTGCACGCCCGCCCGCGCGAAGATGACCTGCGGGATTTTTTGAGCAAGTTCCACCACCTGCCGCGCGAGCTGTACGAGGGCTCGCTGTACGGCCTGGCCGACGAGCAGGCGGTGCGGCAGATATTCTCGGTGGCCGCCGGGCTGGACAGCCTGGTGCCCGGCGAGGACCAGATTCTCGCCCAGGTCAAGAGCGCCCTGGCGATTGCCCAAAAAGCGGGTTCGGCGGGCGCGGGCCTGACGGAACTACTGGATTTTGCCTTCAACGTGGCCAAGCACGTCCGCTCGGAAACGCCGCTGGGCGTCGGCAGGGTGTCCATCGCCAGCGTGGCGGCCGACCTGGCGGCGTCGACCTTTGGCGAGCTGGCCGGCAAGACGGTCCTGAGCGTGGGGGCCGGCAAGATGAACAGCCTGATGCTCCGCCGCCTGAAGCGGCTGGGGGCAGGCAAGGTGCTGGTGGCCAACCGCTCGCCCCAGCGGGCAGCCGAACTGGCCGGGCAGTGCGGCGGGGAGGTTCTGCCCTGGCAGGATCTATGCCAGGCCCTGCCCCAGGCCGACCTGGTGATCTGCTCGACCGGTTCGAGCGAGCCGGTGCTTTCGGCGGCCAAGGTGGCCAAGGCCCTGGCCGGCAGGCCGCCGGGCAAGGGCCTGCTGATTATCGACATCGCCATGCCGCGCGACGTGGAGGAGGGCGTGGGGAAGCTGGCGGGGGTGACGCTCTACAACATCGACGACCTCAAGGCCGTGGTGGAAAAGAGCCTCACCGCCCGGCTGGCGGGATTGGAACCTGCCCGGCAGATCGTCCAGCGCCACGTCCAGGAGTATTTCCACCGCCTGCACGTCCGCGAGGTGGCCCCGGTGGTGGAAAACCTGTATCAATTGATGCGCGACGCGGCCGACAAGGAAATCCAGCAGGTCATCAGCCGGCTGGACGGGGACCCCCAGGCCAGCGGCAAGCTCATTCGCCAGGCCATCCACCGCGCCCTGCGCCAGGTGCTCCACCGCCCGATCATTCACCTGCGCGACGAGGCCGGCTCCCAATCCGCCCGCCAGCAGGCCGACATCCTCCGCCGACTGTTCGACCTGGACCAGACGGACCAGTCCTCCCAAACCAAAGACAGCCAGTAGAGCACGCCCGTTCGTGAGCGGAGCGAACGGTTTGGCGTGCGAGAAGGATGCGTGGCGGCCGTGGATGAAATTGAGGCGTGATTATGCTTTGCCGGATAAACAACGGATTTGTACTCTGGCGTTCCGCACGCGGAAAGTGGCCCGGTTTGACCGGGGCCTGAGCCCGCGTGCCATACGGCTGCTATATGGCTTTGGGCAAAGAGGACGCAATGAAGCAGATTACAGTCGTAGTTGTGTTGCTGGTGTCATGTGCCTTGGCCAATGCGACGAACGTCGGGCAAGAGGAGTTCCAATGCCCGGCGTGCGGGAGTAAATTCCCTTCGCGGACTCCTAAAAGTTTCACCATGGGCGGGAGCGACGAGGAAGGGCGCCCAATTTACGCCGGCGAGGACATCCAGGAATACCAACTCCACGTCTGTCCCAAATGCCGCTATGCCGGTTTCTTCTGGCAGTTTGTCGGCGGAGACGATCTTCCGCTGCCCGAGCAGTTGCCGGCCGTTCGCAAGTCTCTGGAGGCACTAAACAAGTCATTGCCCAAGGGGGAGCTCTGGCCGCTGGAGAAGGCCCAGGCGGCCGAGGCCTGCATGCTGGCCAGAAAAGCCGATTCCGCAAAACTCACCCGCCTCTACATGACCGCTGCCTGGCTGGCCGACGACGCTGGCGAGGATGATTTGGCCCGCGAATACCGCCGCAAGGCCGTGGAGGCCCGCTTGGCCGGTGCTGAATTCGATGCCAAGCTGGCGGGCGATTACGTGATCGCATGGAAGGCCGCGCAGTCGGGCAAGTACGAACACGCCGCCGCCCTGGTCGCGACGGTCAGTCCCGCCCTCCAGGCCGAGCTGGAAAAGGCGGATAAGGAAGCCGACAAGGTCCGCCAAGCGATCTACAAGCGATGGCAGGCGAGCACCCAGCAGAGCACCCAGCCGGACGAGGAGAATTTCAATAGCGAGGAGCAGGAGGAAAAGGCCACGCCGGCCGAGAAGAAAGCCATCACCCGTGCCAGTCTCATCTGGCGATTGTCAGACGACATCGAAATAGCGCTTATCCGCGCGGAACTGGGCACCCTGGGTCCGGCGGAGGCGTTGAAGAAGACAGCCGGCACGAAAGACATCTTTATCTTCTACCGACTGCAGTTCATTCGCCTGTACGGCGGTTCGAACGACCCGGCAATCGTCAAGGGCATTGAAGGGCTCATAGCGAAACCATTTGGGCCGGCAACGTGCCCGGCCGGATTAAGAGAGGAATATTGGACGCACCGCCAGGAAGTGGAAAGCAGGTTCCTCATGTACTTCTGGGACCGGATGCCGGGACACGAAGCCCCCCGCGATGAGAAGTCCGATGTGAAGGAACTGATCGAGCTTCTGCAGCAGGCCAGGGCCCAAGGCAGAAGTTGCGCTGATTTCATTGACTTCTTGTCTGCAAGAGAAACCGCCGAGGCGGGCAAGGTCCTGCTGAAAGATTTCGAAACCGCACCGGCCGACTACAAGACTTTCAAATTTGAAATAGGCACATCGCCCTGGAAGACCATGTCCAAGGACGAAGCGGGCTCGCAGGCCCTGGCCAGGAAGTGGCTGGCCGAGGAGAAAGATGGCAAACGCGCAACTGCCCAGGTGCGTCTTGCCCTTCGCCCGCTGGCGTATGGCACCCTGCCCGCAAGTGCGGAATTGGTCATGTCGGCCCTGGCGTCAGACGATCCGGGCATACGGGCCGAGGCAGCACGCTGCCTGCTGGTCTGTGGCCAACCTGGCGCCGCCAAGGTCTTTATTGCCGCGGCCATTCAAGACCCGCTTGAACTGGAGAATCTTGAACCGTTGCTGGCTGGAAAACTGATTCTGGGGATTGACGCATCGCTGGAGCTGGATCTGCTTACGTTGGCCAAGCATTGGCCCGGAGAGATCAAGCAGGGGAAGACCGACAGGGCGGCCATCGCCGCCGTCACCGTTCGCGCCGCCCTGGCCAAGGCCACGCCCGACAAACACCTGAAGGAATACGAGCAGGCCATGGACCAATATCTCGCTTCGCACCCTGAAACGGACGGGGGCTACCACCTGAGGTTGCTGACTTCATTCGCTTACATCTATTACGTACCTTATATCGGCAAGCAACTCAGGCCGTTGCTCGAACAACCGCCGGACGAATACGATCTTTGCACAACAATTAAGCTTCTGGCCGAGATCCAGGCAACCGACCTGGGCGAGGCGATCGGTAGGCAGGGCCGCCGGCCGGCGCCGTGGTTTATCAAAGAGACCCTCTGTAACGCGGCTGGAAAATTACCGATAACTGGCATCGAGCCGGCCATGCAAAAGTGGAAGAGCTCCAGCAATGCCCTATTGGCCGAGTCGGCACGAGATGGCTTGAAGCGTCTCAAGACGCCGGCGAGTCTTCCGGCGACAAGACCCTAGCAAAATGGCTTCCGATGCACCCGGGTTCGTGAGCGGAGCGAACGGTCCCACGTGCGAATGCCAACATGGTCACGCGAAAAGAAGCGTGACCATGCCACCCGCAGAACCAAGAAACTGTTCTCCGGCGGATTTTGCGCTTGACTTCTCCCCGCGCAGACGTTATATATATACATAACTTCCGCCTGGAGGAAGGTTGTCGCCCCGGGCGGTATTGGGTCCGGGGCGAAGGCTTTTTGACAAGTGAAGAGGGCCAGGCAACAGGCAACAGGCTACGGGCCGGCACGTGGTTGCTCCGCTGACGCTCCGCAGCCCACGGCACCCAAGCCCGGCGATGCGAGATTGGTTTGGGCTGGTTGTGAGTCGTTCTAAGTCGGAACCGACTCTGGTAGAAACCTTCCCAGATTTTTCGCCACTTTCCGCCATTTTCCGTAGTTTTCCGTCTGTTTCTACTGTGAGAACGCCGCAAGTCTATGAGCGGCACATACTAGCGGAAACAGGGCGGCTACAGGCAACCATGTATACGCATTCAACGCACTACCGCGGCGTGGTTGGCCCCGCAAGGCACGCGGATTGGGGAGGAGGCGGGCCGCCATGGCACCCCGCTTATCTTGGAGTCTTCTGTTCTTGCTTGTTCGCGGTGTTCGCGGCCAAATAAACGGGGTGCGTCCCTATTTACACGATAGCCAGCGGCTGGCGGTCGGCGGTGGAGACGATGCACTTCAGGCCGGGTTGGGCGCGGGCGATTCGCCGGGCCAGCACGGCCAGGGTCTTCCGCTCGCTGGTCCAGTGGCCAAGGCAGATGGCGGTGACGCCCAGCCGCTTTGCCAGCAGGGCGTCGTGGTGGCGCAGTTCGCCGGTCACGAAGGCCTCGGCACGGGCCGCTGCCGCCGCCGACAGCATCGAGCCGCACGAGCCGGCCCCGCAGGCCAGGCGCGCCAGCCGCCGCCGGCCCGAATCGGCCACCAGCAGGTTGCGCAGGCCAAAGGTTTTCTTAAGCCGCGCGACCAGCGCGGGCAGGCTCACAGGCCGGTCGAGCAGCCCGATTCGGCCCATGCCGGTAGAGGCGGGGTAAAGCTCCAGGGGGTAGATGTCGATGGCCGGCACCTCGTATGAATGGGCGCGGCGGATGGCGGCGATGATCTCCGCCAGGCGGCCGCGCGAGGCCACCACCTCCAGGCGGTATTCGGGCACTTCCTCGAGCTTGCCCACCCGCCCGATGGTGGGGCGAGCGCCGCTTTCACCCTGGAAGGTGCCCAACCCCGCGCCGCGGAAACTGCAGTGGCTGTAGTTGCCTATGTGCCCGGCCCCGGCGTCGAAGGCCGCCTGACTGACCTTCTCCAGGTCGGCCTCCGGCAGGAACACAACCACCTTGGCAAAGTCGCTCCGCTCCGCGGGCGTCAGCGGCTGGGGATCTCGCAGGCCGCAGGCCCGGGCCAGCACGTCGTTGGTGCCGCCTGGCGCGGCGTCCAGGGCGGTGTGCATGGAGTAGATGGAAATCCCGGCGCTGGTCGCCCGCCAGAGGGCCGGCGATTGCCTGGCCGTTATGCGGGTAATTGGCTTGAGGATAGGCGGGTGGTAGGCCATCACCATGCCGCAGCCGAGGCGCCTGGCCTGGCGCACCACCGGCTCGGTCAGGTCGATGGTCAGCAGGAGCTTATCGGTCTTGGCCAGGGCGTCGCCGGCCAGCAGGCCGACGTTATCCCAGGCTTCGGCCAGGGCCGGGTCGGCTATTTTTTCCAGCGTGCGGCAGATGTCGCCCACGGTGTCGGTCATGTTTGGTCTCCAGGATAGGTATTTCACGAGCGTAAGAGCATAGGCAAAAATACTCACCGCGGACTAATTATTTTCCCTAGGCAGGGGGGAAATCGGGGCGTGGGGCGTATATAGTGAAGTGCCTTGACTGCAGGCACTCGCTGGAGCCTGGAGCGATGGAGAGTGGAGCATAAACTTGCGATTTTCACCCGGAGGGTCTCCAGTTGCTCGCCCCGTCTCCCTGTGGAATTGTATGTATATATTGGGCGCTAAGGCCGCTGTTTGGACTTGAGACACACATGGCAGAAAAACCTAACGCTCGCGCAATAAAAGAGTTACAGGCACTGTCGGGCGGCAGTTCGCTGCAGGCCGGCCCGGCCGGCGCCGATGGCTCGGGCAGCTTCCTGGCCGGTTGGCTGGGCACGACCGCGTTCATGTCCGCCGGCCTCGACGGCAAGAAGAACCTGCCGCTGGCGTGGGACTGCAAGTCCGTGCCGGGCCGCTCGAGCGGCGGCAAGGGCGTGCTGGTGATCGGCCTGGGGCGGGAAACCAGCGGCGACAACGGCGTAGGGGTTCACCTGATGCGGTGCCTGGCNNTACGACAAGGTCATTCTGCTGGACTCGGTGGAAGGCCCCGACAGCCCCGGCTCGCTCTACCAGCTTGACCCCGAAGAAATGCTGTGCAGGGTTTCCGGCGGCGCCCCGGCCGGCCTGGAAATGGCCGCCCTGTTGCCGCCCTGGGTCCGCAGCCGGATGTGCATCTTCGGCGTCCAACCCAGGACCCGCCACGCCGGCACCAGCCTTTCGCCCGAGGTGCTGGGCGCCCTGCCCATCCTGGTGACCTACCTGCGCGGCGTGATCCTCCGCGCCGCCGGCCAGGCCAGGCAGTTGAACTAGGAAATTCGGCCGGCAGCCGATGAATCCGCGGGCCAAGCATTTGCCTTGGGTATGAGAACACGGGGTGTAACCTTTTCTCTTCCGGCGGGCACTTCACAACAGCAACTATTCGGCCTCGCGCCATGCCGTCGGCGCGGCAGAATGGAATTTAGTTTTTTCATCCAGCCGCCAAGGCCGGCGGGGCGAGTTTAATTATGGATACGGGAGGCGATCGGCCGCACTCCGGCTGACCGACACGGGCCACGGTTAATTAGTGAAAGGCGGGCATGAGAACTGGCCGGGCATTGCTTTGGGCGGTGCTGACGAGCGCCCTGACCAGCGCCCTGGCCTGCGCCGTCCGGCCCGCGCCGCCCCAGGCGCCGCGCATCGCGCCGGATGTTCCCGCCGTCTCGCCGGCGTCCACCCGCCCGGCTGCCTCAACCATGCCGGCGACGTCTCCCTCGCCGCGCGACGCTAGCCCGCCCGCCACCGCGGCAGCGGATCGCCTGGAGCAACTCACCCGCGCCAACGCCGAACTGGAAAAGGACAACCTGGAACTGCGCCGGCGCCTGCTGGCTGGGCGGAACGAACTCTACCAGTCCGCCAAGGATCCAGCCCGCGAGGCCATGCTGGCCGAAATGCTCAAGGATTCGCTGGGAGAGGTCCGCCAGTTGGCGCTGAAGCTGGCCGCCGAGCGGCTGGCCGCCGGCCCGCTGCCCCAGGCCCTCAGAGAGCAGGTGGGGCTCTGCCTGGACGACCCCGACGCCGCCACCCGCCAGGCGGCGGCGGTGGCGTTGGCGGCCGTGGGCGGCCCGGGCGCCAGCCGCCTGCTGGCGGCCCGGCTGGAGCATGAAGACAGCCCGCAGGTCCGCGCCGCCATTTTCACCGGCCTGGGAATGCTGAGAGACGTTGAGCAATTGCCACGCCTGGTGGAGGCTATTAGCCGCGAAGGCGATCCGGTGGCGACGGCGGCCGCCGGGGCGCTGGCCGAACTGGCCCGCAAGCAGCCCCTGCCGGAACAGCTTTCCGCTTCGGCGGCGGAGGCCCTGACGCTGCGGTACCAGGCCTGCCCCTCTCCCCAGCAGGCGCCGCTGCGCGAGGCCCTGCTGGGGGCCATGGGGGCGCTGCGCGACCGGCGGCACCTGGAGATTCTTTCCTCGGCCCTGAAGGATCCGGCCGCCACCGTGCGCCTGGCGGCGGTCAAGGCCCTGGCCAGCCTGGGCCAGGCACAGTCACTGCCAGCCATCGCCGGTTTGACAGGCGACCCGGACCGGGGCGTCCGCCTGGCCGCCATTGCCGCCGTGGGAACGCTCTCCAGCGGGCAGCATCTGCCGGCCCTGTTGGAGCGGAGCGACCCCTCCACCGAGCCCGACGCCGCCGTCCGCCAGCAGGCCTGGCAGGCGGTGCTGGGCGTGCTGGGGCGATCCGACGCCGCGGCGTGCAAAGGCGTCGTGGATCGCCTGGACAAGGGCGGCTGGGAGAAGGAACAACTGGCGGCGGCGCTGCGGCTGTGGGCGGATAAACTTTCACCCGAAGATTCCCTACCTGTTCGCCGGCGCCTGGGTCAGACGCTGCTGGCGTGCAACCGCCCAGCCGAGGCCGCCGGCGAGTTGGCCCTGGTGCATGCCGCCCTGGTCAAGGCCGGCGATTCCCAGGCGAGCGTGGTTTGGCTGCAGTGGGTGTCGGCCCTGGTTTCGGCCGACGATCCGGCCGCTGCCGCCGCCATCGCCGATGCCGGTGACGAGCAGGCGCGGCAGCAGGGGCTGGACCTGCTGGTCGCTCACCTGCAACAGTTAAAGGACAAGAAGGACCCCGACAGCTTCATCCGCCTGGGCGAGGCCACGCAGGCCCGCCTGGCCGACCGGCTGCCCGCCGAGGGGCGGCAGGAACTGCAAACCATGCTCGATCAGGCCCGCCAGCGGCAGCGGCAGGCTGACGACCAGCGGATCGCGGCCTTGACGGGCAAACTCATCTCCAACGACGAGGCCACCCGCCAGGCCGCCGCCAAGGAACTGGGGGAACTTAAGGGGCGGGCGATATCGCCCCTGCTGGAACAGCTCCACCAGGCCCTGTTGTGCGAGGACTTCGCCCTGGAGAAGGCCGTCCTGAACGTGCTGGGCGAGTTGGCCCCGCGGGTGAAACTTTACGATTCCCAGGCCAGCCCGCAGGAGAGGCTCCGGCTGGTCGAGGCCGCCCTGCAATCCCCCCAGACCCAGACCAACGGATCCTGAAAGTGCATTGCTCTGACCGCTGGCTCGCCAACCGCGCGTACAAGAACGAATTCTGGTATTCTCTTGCTCGGAATACGCGCCGTGGCGTGGTTGGTGGCTTTGAGCGACGAAGGAATCGACCATGACTCGCATGTGCATAGGCATCGACCTTGGCGGCACCTTCACCAAGTTCGCCCTGCTGGATGAGCAGATGCGGCTCGCCGGGCAGTGCCAGCTCGACACTCCCGCGGCCCAAGGTCCCGAGGGGGTCGTCGGCGTCATGGCGGAGGGGTGTCGGCAGTTGATGCAGGAGAACAACGTTTCGCCGGCGCAGGTCGTCGGCGTGGGCATTGGCTCGCCCGGGCCGCTGGACCTGGACGCCGGAGTGGTCATCGCCATGCCCAACATCCCGGGCTTCGACCATTTTCCCCTGCGCGACCGGCTGTCGGGGAAACTTGGGTTGCCGGCCACGCTGGAAAACGACGCCAACGCCGCCGCCCTGGGCGAGCACCTCTGCGGCAGCGGGCGCTCGGCCCGCGTCATGGTGCTGCTGACTTTGGGCACCGGGCTGGGCGGGGGCATCGTCATCGACGGCAAGGTGCTGCACGGCGCCCACAGCATGGGGGCCGAGATCGGCCACATGATCGTGGCGCCGGAGGGCGAGCTCTGCGGCTGCGGGCAGCGCGGCTGCATCGAGCGTTACGCCTCGGCCGCCTTCCTGGCCCTGCGGGCGCGGCGGGCGGTGGAGTCGGGCCGGGAAAGCTCGCTGGCGGGGGTGCTGGCCGCCAAAGGCCAGATCGATTCCCGCGACGTCAACCAGGCCCGCCAGGCCGGCGACGCCCTGGCGGCGGAAATCTGGGACCAGGCCTGCTATTACCTGGGGATCGCCTGCGTCAGCCTGGCGCGGCTGCTGGACCCCGACGTGATCCTGCTGGGCGGCGGACTGGCAAAGGCCGGGGAGGATCTTTTGGAGCCGACCCGCCGGCACTTCATCCGCCAGCACTGGCAACTCACCCCGCCGCGCACCCGGTTGGAACTAGCCAGCCTGGGCAACGACGCCGGCGTCATCGGCGCCGCCGGCCAGGCCTGGAGCGTCCTGGGCAAGCGGTGAATGGGCGACTAAGCGTTTGTCTGCTTGAGGCCGCGCTTGATGAAGGTGCCGCGCTGGTAGTCTTCAAAGGCCTGGCGGAGTTCCTCCTGGGTGTTCATGACTATGGGGCCGTACCAGGCCACCGGTTCGCCGATAGGCCGGCCTGAAACCAGCAGGAACCGCACCGGGTTATGCTCGGCGGCGACGATGATCTGCTCCCCCTGCCGCTCGTACAGCACCAGCGTCTCGGGGCCGAACTGGCAGTCGCGGGTCATTTCCAGCCAGCGCGGCGGGATCGCCTGGTAGGCGAAGGGGTCGCGCTGCGGGTCGAAGTAGCCCTTGCCCTCCACCACGTAGGCGAAGGCGGTGTGCCCGTTCTTGATGGCGTGGTTGAAGCTGGCCCCAGCCGGCACGGTCACGTCCAGGTATTCCGGGTCGGTCACGACATCCGTAACCGGCCCGCGGACGCCGCCGACCGCGCCGCAGATGATCTTGGCCTTGACCCCTTCGTCGAGGGTAGCCTCGGGGATATCGTTTCGCGTTAGCCCGCGGTATCGCGGGTCCATCAGCTTGTGCGATCGCGGCAGATTGGCCCAGAGCTGGAAGCCCCAGTTGCCGCCGCTTGGGCTGGGGCGGGGCATCTCCTGGTGGATGATGCCGCCGCCGGCGGTCATCCACTGCACGTCGCCGGGGGCGATGACGCCGCTGTTGCCCAGGCTGTCGGCGTGATCGACCTGGCCCTCCAGCAAGTAGGTGATGGTTTCAATGCCGCGATGGGGGTGCCAGGGAAAGCCCGGCAGGAAATTCCGCGGCTCGCTGTTGTGGAAGTCGTCCAGCAGCAGGAACGGGTCAAGCTGCGGCAGTTCGTGAAAGCCGAAGGCCCGCTTGAGATGCACCCCCGCGCCCTCGATGGTCGGCTCGCTCTTCCAGACCTTGGCGATTCGTCGCACTGCTGCCATTGCCGGCTCCTTTGGGCGGCCATGCGGTATGCCGCTGCCGATCACTCTAGCGCGGCAGCCGAGGTCGCGGCAATGTCGGCGGCAAGAAACGCCGCAGGCCCCGCAGCCCGTGGGCGGCGCCCGCGGGGGCGGGTAAAAAAGAACCCCCGGCTAAGTAACCGGGGGCTCGACACGGGAGAAGAGACTTACATGAGGCCTCAGGCCTGGCAGGCCGATCCGCCGGAGAAATTCGCCGCGATGAGCGAAGCCGGCACCGTCAGCAGGCCGTCGAAGGGGTTGGAATCCCAGCTCTTGCCGTCCACACCCCAGGGGTTGTAGAGCACCACGAATTGTTGGCCGGCGGCATCGCTGTAGGCGCTCTGGACCATGTAGGCGTGGCTGCCCCAGACCGGCCCGGTGGCGCTGTACTTGCTGCCCAGGGTGACGGCATGCCCGGCATCCAGTTGGGTCTTGATCCAACTGTACCAATCACCCGCCGAGCTGCTCCACTTTTCGGCGCTGGAGGCGCCCAGCAGGTCGGAGTAGACGTCGCTCATCCAGCCGCTGTTTATGGAGGAATAGCTGTTCTGGTTGTAGCGGAAGAAGGCGTAGGCCTTTTCCATCAGCGGAACCCACAGCGTTCCGCTCTTGCCCAGGCCGGCGTAGGCGAGGCTCTGGCCTGAGACGGGCAGGTCGGCGTCCAGCCGCAGGTACACCGGCTGGCCGTTGCGGTAGAAGCGCACGGCGAAGGTGCCGTCGCCCAGCGGGGCGATCATTTGCTCCACCTTGTCGGGGTCGCTCTGAGCCAGGCTGGCCACGCTGGCCACGTAGTAGCAGTCGCCCACGCTGCCCTGGGCGATGTCGCTGTAGCTGGGCTGGCCGGCAAAGAGCGGGCGGTTGGCGAAGTTGAGATAGCCGGTGGCGTAGGAGTACAATGCCGGGTCGCGCAGGCTCTGGCCGGCGATGCTCAGGGGCACGTAGTCGGGGCTGGAGGCGCTGGCGGTAAAGGGCTGGTAGAAGGCCGCGACCGTGTGCACGGCGGCCACGGCGTTCTCAGCCGGTTCGGCGTCGGCGTAAGTGTCGCTGGAGTCCATCCAGACGCTGTCCAGGCCGGCGCCGCCGTAGATCTTGTCACTGCCGCCGCCGATGGCGACTATCAGGTCGTCGCCCGCTCCGCCGTAGATGCTATCGGCGGCAGTGCCGGCATCGAAGACGCTGTCGTTGCCATCGCCGCCGTAAATGACCGCAGGGGTGCTGACGCTGTTGGTCAGGCGAAGGGTGTCGTTGCCGGCGAAGCCGTAGATCACCAGGCTGTCGAAGACGCCGCTGAAGCTCTGCGCACTGCCGGCGACGTTGATGCTGATGCCGTTAGAGCCTTGGGTGACGACGATGCTGTCGTTGGCATCGGTGCCGGTAATGACCAGTTGCCTGCCGGCGCCGACGGAGACGATCTGGCCGGCGACGACGGCGCCGGGGGCGTAGGCGCTTTCACCGGGCGCGGTGGGGGCCGGGGCGGGAGCGGAAGTCGGACTCGGCGTCGGCGTCGGGCTGGCGGCCTTGCCCGTCAGCCGCAGACTGTATGCGCCCATGCCCCCGGCCACGCCGGTAACCCGCAGGTAATATGTCTGGCCGCTGGTGACGTTCAGGATCAACTTGCCGTCGCTGCCGGTGGTCAGGGAAATCGCCTGCCCGTCGGCATTGATGGCCTGCACCCAGAGCAGTGGCCCGATGCCCAGCCGCCTCATTCCGGAGGTGTCGATGCTCATCGTCCCGGTCAGGGTGGAGACGAACTTGAACATGTCGGCATCGCTGCCGCTGTCCATCTTGCCGGTGATGTAGGCGCTGTTGTTGGTCAGCCGGATGGTGGCGGCGCTGGCAAGGGTGTCGCCATAGTCGTCAATCGGCGTGGTGCGAAAGCCGAGGCTGTAGCCGTCGGAGGCCCGGCTGTGGGTGGAGGCCTTCAGGTAATACGTCTGGCCCGGCTCAAGCTGGTAGGACAGCAGGCTCTGATTGGCGCCATGAACGCCCTTGCCGGCGCGGACGCTGTGGCCCTTGACGTTGTACAGCCGGATGGCCGGGCGATGCTGCACCGCGCTCATGAGCACCTGGAGCTGCGAGGTTGACTGGGCGGTGAACTGGTACATCAGGGGTTGGTTGGAACTGATGGAACCGGCCAGTTCCACCTGCTGGCCGGGGGTCTCCAGCAGCGTCAGCGGCGCCGCCTGGGCGAAGAGTTCGCTAAGCGAATACCCTGACAGGAGAAGACGCGGCTCGCACTGCTCAAGAAGGAAATTGTACTGGTTGGCGCTCACGGCTACCTCGTCGGTTCCTTGAAGATCAAGGCCACCTCTGAGGCGGCGCATTGTGCTCTAAGCAGCTCCGCTAGAGCGGTTTAATTGCGTGGCGACACGGCGACACCCGGTTGATGGCACAGGCTTTCGGGCCTGTACGCACAATCTGGACAGACCCTGCCACCCGTAACCACGCAAGCCTAAACCGTTCTAGCGGCTTACATAGGCAGACTACGATACAGACCGCCCAGGATGCAAAACTCGCGCCACGAAATTAAACCACCCGGCAAACGTGCCCGGCATGGCTGGAGCAATTCTGGCACATGCCAGCGATTAGGTTCTCACCCCCGAATCTGCGCAGGAAATGCGATCAGGGCGGCTCCCCGCTTGCCGCTGAGGTGGCTTGCCCAGCCGGCAGATACACCGGATACAGCACGCCCGTCCGCTGGGGGGCGATGTAGGGCAGGAGGGCCTGGGGGGCGTAGCCGGGACTTCGGCCAACGGCGTACACACAGGCGCCGGCGGCGCGAAGTTCTTCCAGCAGCGGCAGGGGATCCTGCTCCAGCCGGCGCATCAGGGGATGGTCCGACTCCTGGTCAATCACCACCGGCGCGGAGACGCCCTCCAGGCGGGCCGTCCAGGCCAGCGGCCAGTAGGCGGTGGAATCGGCAAATATGTAAACTTGTCCCGGGCAGTCGCGCACCTGGTCCAAGGCGGCGTGAGCGAACTGGCTGGCGGAATTCTCGTCCTGCTTCCAGGGCGTCAGCCAGTAGCGTGCGTTGTCGCGGTAGGGGAGCTGGTGGCTGCGGCCGGGCAGTGGCAGGTCAAAGGCCCTGGCCAGGGCCGGGGCCAAACCATACAGCACCGGCCCGATGACCAGCGCGGCCAGGGCCAGGCGCGTCAGCGCCGGGCGCTTTTCCGCCAGACTGGCCAATCCCAACCCCGCCAGCAGCGCCCCCATCGTGTACAGCGGCACGAAGAACATGAAATTGTCGGCCACGTTGTAGCGGACGGCAAAAAGGAAATACGCCGCCGCCAGGTACTGCACCTGGCGGAGCATGCCCGGCGGGGCCAGCCGTTTCAGCCCCCACAGCCCCGCCAGCGCCAGCGGCCAGGTGAGATTGGGAAAGTTGTAGCCCATATAAAGGAAGCTGAAGGCCACCAGCTTGATCGTGCCGTGGCTGAATACGCTGCCCTGCCAGCCCCGGCCAAACAGGGCCGAGGCCATCGCCCCGCCCAGGCCCATCGCCGGGGCGTTGCTGACGATCAGCCCCAGCCACAGACTGGCCCCTGCCAGCCAGGCCAGTGCGAAGCCCACCACCGCCCAGCCCGGCAGCTTCCGCCGCCAGGCCAGCACGATCACCGTCAAGCCGTATGCCGGCAGGGCCAACAGCGCCAGGTCATGCGCCGATACCCCCAGCCCGTTGACCAGCCCCAGCAGCACCGCCAGCCAGGGCCGCGGCCGGCGGCTCATCGCCTCCAGTATCAACAGTTCGGTGGTCAATCCGGCGGCGAGTAAGGTGTGACTCTCGGCGATGCTGGCCAGCCACCAGTAGGTGTGGGCCAGCCCCAGTGCCCCGGCGGCCAGCACCGCCGCCCATGGCCGCCGCGGGCACAGTCGCCTCACCAGCAGGAACAAGTTTGCCAGCGTCACCGCCCCGGCCACGGCCGAGACGGCGTTGTACCGCCAGAACTCGCTCCCCCAGGGCAGCAGGCCAAAGACATGCCCCAGCACGATCAGCAGCGGGTGGGCCAGGGCGATGCCCAGCAGGCTGTTGAGGTCCAGCTCTCGCATCCGCCACTGGAAGAATCCGCTGTCCTGCCAGGCCACGCTGCTCTGGGCGGTGCACAGGTACACTGCCAGCCCGGCCGCCAGCACCCCCAGGTAGGGCCATATATGTGATGAGTTTGGCCCTGGTAGCCGATATGGCTGTTGAACGTTACTGGTCATGCAACTAATATAGGCTCCCGCCGCAGAGGGTGCAAACCTGGCCTGGCCGGTTCCTGCGGCGCCGGAATCCTGCAAGGTGCCTTGTGCCCCAAAGCGTCGAAAAAAGTTCGGTGTTTTCCGCCCAGCGCTGGCTGGCCTTGATCGAGGCCCTGCGCATTCCGCACTGGGTCAAGAACGTCTTCGTATTGGCGGCCCTGGCCTTCTCGGGCAAGTGGAACGCCCCCGACTGGGAGCACGCCTGGCTGATGACACTGGGGGCCTTTTTCGTCTTCTGCCTGCTCTCCAGCGCCGTTTACCTCTTCAACGACGTGGTCGACCGGCACAGCGACCGCGTGCATCCGGCCAAGGCCTCGCGCCCGGTGGCCTCGGGCCGACTGCCCGTTTCCTGGGCCCTGGGGGCCGGCGTGCTGCTTGTGGCCGCCGCCGAGTTGCTGCTGGCCCAGATGTCCATGCGGCTGTACGACATCAACCAGCCGTTTGTCGGGCTGGGCCTGCTCGTTTACGCCGGGCTGTACCTGCTGCTGCATCTGGGCTACAACGCCGGCCTCAGGCGCCGCCCCATACTGGACGTGCTGATCGTGGCCATGGGCTTCGTGCTGCGGGCGATGGGCGGGGCCGCCGCCATCTCCGTCCGCCCCAGCGTCTGGCTGGTCTTCTGCACCTTCACCCTCTGCCTGTTCATCGCCCTGGCCAAGCGCCGCAGCGAGATCGTCGCCCTGGGCGAGACCAGCCGCCACACGCGCGTGGTCAACCGCTTCTATTCGCCCACCAACCTCGAACACATGCTGGCGGTGTCGGCCGGGCTGGCCATCATCACCTATGGCCTGTACTGCGTGGACGACCGCACCATCCGCCATTTGGGTTCAGCCAACATGATCTGGACCATTCCCCTGGTGGTGTACGGCATGTTCCGCTATTACTGCCTGACCCTCAGCACTCACCAGGAAGACCTGACCCAGGCCGTCTACAGCGACATGGTGCTCTGGGCGGTGGGCCTGGCCTGGGTGGTGCTGGTGGCGATGATCCTGGTGTGGGGCAAGCAAGACTGGCTGCACCTCTTGGAAAGCGGCCCGATCTACCCCGCGCCGTAACTGAAAAGCTGAAAGCTGAAAGCTGAAATGGGGTGTCATGCACCATGCCGTGGTTTGCCTCCGGGTGACCATGTTTAGCCGCCCTACAGGCTTTGACAGCGGCGGCGCCTCCTAAAGTGCGCATTAAAGCGTGTACATGGTTTCTTGTACCACCTATATTTCCCGTACCTCTTGCCGCTTAAAGGCTTGCGTCATTTACCTAGTAGAAAAACAACGCAAAAAATCGAAAAATGGCGAAAAGTGGCGAAAAATCCGCAGGGGGTATCAGCCGCCAACCGGGAGCGGCACGCAGGCCAAAATCACAGGTTTTAGCGAATCGCCGATGGCGGTAGCCTGTTGCCTGGCGCCTGGCGCCTGGCCTTCTTCACTTGTCAAAAAGTGGTGTAGGTCGGGCAGGCTTGCCCGACGATCTGCCCGGCGCCGTGGGTTGCGTAGCGTAGCGGAGCAACCACGTTTTCCACCCTGTAGCCTGTAGTGGTGTAGGTCGGGCATGTGAACA
>PMYM01000195.1:0-185 GCA_003171235.1 Phycisphaerales bacterium
ATCCATCTTCCGCACGGCCTTGTTGAAGCCGCCGGGATCCTTGACGCAGGCGGCGGTGCTGGCCATGAACTGCTGGCAGCTCTTGTAGCCGTAGTTGGCGTCCTGGTCGACCTCCGCCCAGAGCCCGCCGCCGCCGAAGAGGTCGGTCGCGGTCATGGAGGGTTCGTGCTTGACGCCGAACATGT
>PMYM01000195.1:221-9287 GCA_003171235.1 Phycisphaerales bacterium
GCCAGGCAGGCCGGCAGGATCAGCACCTTGTACTTCTGGGCCACGCCCTGGCGGATCACGTCGGCGTAGCTGATGAAGTCGTACTGCAGGCCCTCGTCGCGCAGCATGTTTTCCCACGCCAGCCGCACCAGGTGGGAGGAGCCCAGCTTGTGGTCGTCGTTGCGGTTGATCCAGGTCGCGCGGTGGCACTGGGCGTCGAGGATCCAGGAAAGCTGGATGGAGGGATGGCTGTAATAAATGGCCACCCCGTCGCCCAGCCACTGGGCGCCGGCCAGGGCGGGGTGAATCTTCTGGGCGATTTGGTTGTACGTGGGGGCGACCTTGGCCTGCCAGTCGGCTGGCTTGCCGCCGGCAAACCAGCCTTCCACCCAGCCGATGAAGCCGCGATTGCCGTGGGCGAGGTAATACCAACTCTGCCAGACGGTGTCGTCCACGTCGCGGTGAAAGTGAGTGGTCACCGTGGGGATGGCGTTGTGCGGATTGAACGAGCGGATGATGGCGGCCGAGGAGCCGATGTTGTAGGCCTCTAGAAACTGCACCTTGCCCATCAGCTTGGCGTAATCGTACCCGCCAAAAGCGCTTGGTCCCTGGCAGCCGACAATGCCGGCCGGCGTGGCTGGATCGACGCCGTTGGCATACTCCACCAGGTCGCCCACGAAGTTGCACCAGTACGAGTCGTTGAAGCTCCACTGGTCCATCAGTTGGCTGGCGTCGAACTGGGCGACCGACCAGCTCTTCAGCCGCGGCAGGATGTCGTTATACGTTATCCAGCCCTGGCGGCGCGGGGCATCCGGGCCGTACACCTCCGTCAGCCACCTGGGGTATGCCTCTTTGTCGTCGGTGGCCTGCCACATGCAGGGGTGGACGAAGAAGCCCCACCCGGCCTCGTCGTCCAGCGAATAGGCCGAGCGCATGGGCGAGCTTTTCACCGCCTCGATGTTCTTCTTGATGATCCCCTGCAGGCGGGCCTTCATTTCGCCGTTGAGGGGCTTGACGCGGACGCCGTTGCCGTGAATCTGGCCCAGGTAGGGCTGGGCCTTGCCCCCGTCCCAGAGGTGCAGGTCGCCCTTGCCGGCGGTGTGGTCCATGTAGAAGTGGAGCTGGAACTTGTTGATCCAGTCCAGGTACGACGCATCGCCGTGGTCGAGGAAGGCCCCGTTGTAGCCGTTGTCCCGGCAGAACCGCCCGGCGGCGTCGTCATGGCCGATGGTCCACTGGTAGTACCAGGGCATGTACGTCCAGCCCGGCCAGGCCTTGTACAGCCAGTCCGCATCCTGCTTGACGGGTTGGAAATCCTTGGAGGTCTTGACGTACTTCTCGTAGGGGTCTTCCTGGGCAAGGGCCACCGAACCGCTCAGGATCGCCATCCACACGACGCTCAGGCCAAGCCGCTTCATGCCAGACTCCGTTTCCTGATCCACCTGTGGCAGGTGAGTCATCTTAGAACGGCGTTGACCGGCGAACCAGCGGCAAGCCGGCCCGGGTGCATCAGCGTTTTGGGGATTCTGACGTGTCGCGGGCGTCTCGCCCGCGCGGTGTGGCCTCGGACGCGGGCGAGACGCCCGCGACACGGGAACGCCGGCCTTTCGTCCCCCAAAACGCTAATGCACCCGCCGGCCCCCTGCCGCTTGCACTGGCCCGGGCAAACTGGGATTATTCTAGCCGTGCAAGACTTGCCCGACATCATCCAGGACGAGCGGCAATTGGAAGAACTGCTCAGCCGTCCCAGCCCGGCCGTTGTGGAGACGTTCGCCCGGATGAAGGGCGACCTGGTCGTCCTGGGCGGTTCGGGCAAGATCGGCCCGTCGCTGGTGGGCATGGCCTGCCGGGCGCGGCGGCAGGCGGGCAGCGGCCAGCGGATCTTCGCCGTCGCCCGCTACAGCGACCCATCCGCCCGGGCGGCCCTGCAGCAGGCCGGGGCCCAGACGATCTCGGCCGATCTGCTGTATCCGCAGGCCGTGCGGGATTTGCCCCAAGCCCCCAACGTCATTTACATGGTCGGGCAGAAGTTCGGCACCACCCATCGCCCCGACCTTACCTGGGCGGTCAACGCCGTCGTGCCGGCGTATGTGGCCGAGCACTACCGCCAGTCGCGGATCGTCGCCTATTCCACCGGCTGCGTGTACGACCTTTGGCCGGCCCAATCGCAGGGCCCGGACGAATCGGCGCCGCTGGCAGGCCCGGGCGAATACGCCGCCTCTTGCGTGGCCCGCGAGCGGGTGCTGGAGTTCTTCTCCCGCCGGCACGCCACGCCCATAGCGCTGGTGCGGCTGAACTACGCCTTGGACCTGCGCTACGGCGTGGTGGCGGACCTGGCTCGCCAAATCGCCGCCGGAGAGCCCATCGACCTGGCCATGGGGTACTTCAACGCCATCTGGCAGGGCGACGCCAACGCCATGGTTCTGCGGCTGCTGGAGCACGCGGCCTGCCCGCCCCTGGCCATCAACCTGACGGGCACGGAAAAACTGTCCGTAAGGCAGGTCGCTGCGCGACTGGGCGAGCTTATGGGCAAGCCCGTCAGTTTTGTCGGCCAGGAGGCCCCCACCGCTTTATTGTCCAACGCGGCAAAGGCCTGCCGCCTGCTGGGGCCTGCAGAAGTGCCGATAGATCGCGTGATCGCCTGGACCGCCCATTGGATCGCCGCCGGCCGGCGCAGCCTGGACAAGCCCACGCACTTCCAGCAGCGGGAAGGTAAGTACTGAGAGCTTATGAACTATCCGCAAGCAGAGAAATGGGTGGTTGAGGCCCTGCAGGCAGGGATGGTCATTCCCGCGCACCCGCTGGCCCTGGATGAGCATGGCCGGTTTGATGTCCGCTGCCAGCGGGCCTTGACGCGTTACTATGCCGCCGCGGGGGCCGGAGGCCTGGCCGTGGGCGTGCACACCACGCAGTTTGAAATCCGCCAGAAGGGAATCGACCTGCTGGAGCCGGCGCTCAGGACCGCCGCCGACGCCTTGGGCGAAATCCAGCGCCACGGGGGCAAGCGCCTGGTCCGCATAGCCGGAATCTGCGGCCCGACCGCCCAGGCCTGCGGTGAGGCCGCCCTGGCCGCCTCGCTGGGCTATCACGCCGGCCTCTTGAGCCTGGCCGCCCTGGCCAAGGCCGACGATGACGAACTGGTCTCCCATTGCCAGAAGGTGGCCGCTCAAATCCCGCTGGTGGGGTTCTACCTCCAGCCTGCGGTCGGGGGCCGGAGGCTGGGCGTCGAGTTCTGGCGGCGATTCGCCCAGATACCAAGCGTCGTCGCCATCAAGATGGCCCCCTTCAACCGCTACCAGACCCTGGACGTGGTCCGCGGCGTGGCCCTTTCCGGCCGGGCGGGGCAGGTCGCCCTTTACACCGGCAACGACGACAATATCGTGGCCGACCTGCTGACGGAGTTTGCCTTCCGCGTAAATGGCCAAGAGGTGCGACAGCGGATCGTCGGAGGCCTGCTGGGGCATTGGGCGGTCTGGACCAGCAAGGCGGTGGAGTTACTGGCCCGCTGCCATGAAGCCGCGGATGTTCGCGCTGAACCACAGGCCAGACGCCTGTGCTACCAGGAACTGCTGACCCTGGCCGCCCAGGTCACCGACTGCAACGCCGCCCTGTTTGACGTGGCCCACGATTTCGCCGGCTGCATCGCCGGCATCCAGCACGTGCTGGCCGGACAGGGCCTGCTGGTCTCGACGCGATGCCTGAACCCGCGCGAAACGCTCTCTCCCGGCCAAGCTCAGGAGATAGACCGCGTGCGCGGCGAATACCCGCAGTTGGTTGACGATGATTTCGTCGCCGCCCACCTGAAGGAATGGCTGGAGTAAAACCCGCCGCCCCAGGGCAACCGCTATTTCATCTTCGAGACGATCTGCTTGTGCAGGGCCGGCAGGGTGTGGCGGTGGCCGCCCTGGATATAGAAGCTCTCGCCGCCGTCACTGATGGTGCGGATGAGGATGGTCTTTAGCGGTCGGTAATAATAAGCGGGCTGGTCCTTGCCGGGGGTCTGGGTCAGGTCATCGGGGAGCTGGATCAGGTCGAAAACGGCGGTGGTGAAGTGGGCGATCTGCCGGCGCTGCTGGCGGGCGACGTTGCGGGCCATTGACAGGGCCTTGAGATACACCTCCGGCCCCATGACGGCCGAGCCGAAGCACAGCATCGCCCCGCCTTCGAGGTTCTCTATCGCCTTGGTGTAGATCAGGAAGTCGCGGGCGCTGCAGCCGCCGAAGCTGCAGCCGTCGAAGTTGGGCAACTGGTGGATGATGTCGTAGCCGATGCCAACGTGCACAGTCACCGGCACGCCCAGCTCGTACCCGGCCGCCAGGATGCTTACGTCCTTGTGCGGGTGTTTTTCCAGAATGTGCCGGCCAAGGGCCTCGCCGTAGCCCAGGCCCTGGCGGTGGCCATCGGCGATGACGTCGCAGATGGCGGCGGTTTCCCGCCACATGCCGAACTCGCCCGTGCGGATGTAGCGGGCCACCGGCTCGCTGGTGGCGCCGATGAGCGAAAGCTCGAAATCGTGAATGCTCACGGCGCCGTTGACGGCCACCACGTCCACCAGCTTTCGACGCATCAGGTCGATGACGTAGCGCGACAGGCCCTCCTTGACCACGTGGGCCCCCAGCATCAGCACCACGGCCGAACCCCGCTGTTTGGCCGCCAGGATGCGATCTGCCAGCACGGGCAAGGCCGGGTGCTCGAAGGGCCCAGCCGCCTGCCCCAAGGGCAGCACGTCCGCCAGGCTCATCAGGTGCTCCCGCCGCGCCAGCGGTTGGAGCTTCAGTCTCGACACGTCGAAGATCGGATGCTTGCTGGGCATAGGGGATTCGACCTTTAGTTCTTATTTAGCCCCCGACGTAAGTCGGGGGTTCCTTGGTTCTTCTTTGTCGTCTTGTTCTTCTCATAGCCCCCGACGTAAGTCGGGGGTTCCTTGGTTCTTCTTTGTCGTCTTGTTCTTCTCGTAGCCCCCGACGTAAGTCGGGGGGTTCTGGCCTTTTCTTTGGCGTCTTTGTTCTTCATAGCCCCCGACGTAAGTCGGGGGTTCCGGCGTCTTCTCCTCACGTCACATCATTCAAGGTGCTTAAGCCAACTCACATCCTGGGTCAACACGTATTTTCTCGCCGCCACCACCGAGGACTCATCGAACAACCATCTGGTGCTACCATCCTCGGTCCACCACCGGCTCGGTTTATCAGGCGAGAAGCGTTGGTTCAACACTTTCGAGGCGTATGCCTTGAGACTCGCCATGACCCTGCCAGGGGCGACGTCGCCGGGAGAAACAATTACGTGGAGGTGGTTGGAGCGAACCTCCAATTGGTGCAGAATCCAACCTTTGTGCTCACAAACCCCACGGATTGCGGCATCAACCATTCTTCTTTTCTCCCGGTCAAACCTGACGGGGATCGACCTCATCTTCTCCCGAGCGGCCTCTTCCGTCGCCGGGTCCGGTTCCTTAATCGGCGTGATATAAGCGGCGTCATGCTTGGACACCCACCCACGCCGGTCGCCTGGAAGCCAGGTGCCGTATGTTGTCCAAGTCAAGTAGTACGCCAATGGCAGGGCCATTGTCCGCCTCCCCGGCAAAACCCAATAGAGACAAACATCCGACGACGCAGCAAAAAGGAAACAGGAACCCCCGACTTACGTCGGGGGCTACGTAACAAAGCACGCCAGACACGGCCCAAGGGATCAGGCCCCTAGTCCACCCTGTAGTTCTTGAGCGGCCAGACGCCCTGGCAGGCGGCCTTGCCGTAGATGACGTTGGCGGCGTGTTCCAGGCTGGCGGGCATGGTCGAGAAGGTCAGCACGATCGTCCCGGCCTCGTCGGGGCAGCTCAAGGGATAGGGCGTGTTGGACACCACCACCACCTTCTTGCCGGCGGCGATGAGCTTGCGCGCCAGGTCCAGGTTGGAAGCGACGCTGCGGTTGTAGCCGCACAGGATGATGACGGCCTGGACCTTCTCGGCCAGGGTCAGGGTGTTCTTGACGTCTTCTTCGCTGACGTTGGACTGGGTCTCGTAGTCATAGACGGTCTTGGCGTGGCGGCGGACGAACTCCTGCAGCATGTTGGGATGCCACCAGTAGTCGTCGCCCTTCTTCTGGTAGATGTCGCAGCGCTGCTGGCTGACCAGCACCGGCATGTCGGCAGGCAGCGGCAGCAGGTTTTCCCGGTCGCGCAGCAGGATGCAGCAGCGGGCGGCCACGTCCTTGCAGAGCTGGATGATCTTGGGGTCGCGCGTGGGGGCGGCGGCCCGCTCGGCGTTGACCAGCGGCTTCTTGAACATGCCGTAATCCCACTTCAGGCCCAGCACGCGGCGGTTGTGGGCCTCCAGCTCCTTGGTGGGGATGCGGCCTTCCTCCACGTACCGCTTGATGCAGTTGAAGACGTCGTCGCGCTTGACGGCCTCGGTCTTGGCCAACACCAGGTCGGCCCCGGCGGCGACGGCCTCGGCGCAGGCCTGGCCCAGGCTGCCGAACAGGTCCACCACGCCCTTCATCTCCATGGCGTCGGTGGTGATCACGCCCCTGAAGCCCAGTTCCTTGCGCAGCAGGTCGGTGGTGATGCGGCGCGAGACCGAGGCCGGCTTGTTCGAGTCGTCCAGCGCCGGGTAGATGGTGTGGGCGGTCATGATGGCCGGCAGGCCGGCGGCAATCAGCGCCCGGTAGGGCGCCAGGTCGATGTCCCATAGCTGCTGGCGGCTGCCGGGATTGACATCCGTCTGCATGTGCACGTCCACCATGCTGTTGCCGCGCCCGGGGAAGTGCTTGCCGGTGGCGATCATGTTCTCCAGCTTCAAGGCCCGCAGGTACTCCAGGCCCAGGCGGGAGACCGCCTCGGGGTCGTCGCTGAAGCTGCGGGTGTAGATTTCGGGGTTCTGGGGTTCGACGTTTACGTCCAGGCAGGGCGTGTGCAGCATGCGCAGGCCCATGGCCCGAAGCTGCCGGGCCACCGCCCGGTAGGTCTGGTGGACCATTTCGTCGCTGCCGGTGGCGGTCAGGCCCATCTGCGAGGGGAAAAGGTTCACGCCGCCGCGGGCCATGTCCTGGCTGTAGTCGCCCTCCTGGTCGATGGAGAAGTACAGCGGGATGCCCAGGCGGCTATCCAGGGCGATCTGCTGGACCTGGTTCAAAATGAGGGCATACTCGCGCGGGGCGGCGTAGGGGGCGAAACGCTGGATGCGCTCGCCCGTGGTCAGGTGCCGCGTGCCGTAGGCCTCTTCGGTGTAGATGTGGGGCGTGACGCGCAGGCCGGCACAATGGTGGCGCTGGATCTTGTCGTATGCGTGGCTGTCCACGCGCGTGCCGGCGAATTCAAACGTGATGCACTGGCCGACCTTCTCATCCAGGGTCATCCGGCTGATCAGGTCGTTTATGAACTGCTTCTTTCCGGCCATGGCCGTCTCCTTGCTTCTCCTTGAGACAAATCGCAGCCGCAAAGCAGGTATCTTAAGCAAACCGCCACCCGCGCGATAGTGTCTCGTTCCGGGTTGCGTGGTGCGAGTTGAGGGTTGCGGGTTGCGGGTTGGGCTCTTTGTTGTTTCTTGTAGCCCCCGACGCAAGTCGGGGGTTTCTTTCAATTTCCCCTGCGCTTTGAAACAAAATCAGTACAGGCGGTTGCGCCGGCAGAATTCCTCGTAGTCCCGGCAATTCTGAGTGTCCAGCAGGGTCACGTACCCGCCCCCCGCCTGGAAATAGCGCCAGCACTGGCGGCCGTCGATGTACACGGGATTGTCGCCGGCCGTGCCGTCCTGGTTGACCTGGGCGGGGCGGGCCGCGTCGTCCAGGGCCATCGCGGCGCACCCGCGGCAGACTTGCAGGGGAAAGTCGCCGGGCACCGGCGCCGAACCACAGATGCTGCACCGCGTTGCTCCGTCTTTCCGGCCGGCCATGCGATCGCCTCTCCGCCCTTAGCGACCGACAAGATACTACACCCATCGGGCGGCTGTCGAGCGGATTGGCGACAGGCAGGCCCGGCGGGGCGTAAAAAACGCCCGTGGCCGCCGGTCTTCCCGGCCGCCGCGGGCGCGCAATAATGATAAGAAGGCCAATGCCACTCCATCAGGAGCGGCGGGATTACGCTTAGCCGCTAAACCGTGACCACGGAATTGAGCGAGCCGTAAGAGTTGTGCACGGCGTCCCGGACGTCGGGATCGTGCTTCCAGTTGCCGTCGAGGATGAACTTGTACTCGTGCCGGCCGGCGGAAACCGCCAGGGAGACCGCGAACGTGCCGTCCTTCTGCTTGCGCATAGGGGTGAGCTTCCAGCCGGTGAAGTCGCCGGCGACGGCAGCCCTGGAGACCCGCCCGTCAGTCTTGACGCTGAACAGAACATTTCCCTTGCCATCTTTCTTGTACATCTTGACTCCTTTCAAAGAATCAGGCTTGAAGACAGAACACAGGCCCCTCGCACCCAACGGGGGCGTGGACGGACCTGCAATAATCAGTTTAGCGCGGGCGCGGGGGAAAAACCACTCCGGCGCCAACCGTGGGAAATTGGGGGAAATTGGGGGGACGGGAGACAGACTACGAAATAGGTTTCGCCTTCCTGGTCCCCGGGGCGCACAGCCTGGGCGCAAGAGAAAAGCCTCCCGGCGTCAGCCGGAAGGCTTTTCGTAATAAGGCGGCATTCACCTACTTTCCCCTTATCGAGTATCATCGGCCGTTGCGTCTTCACTTCTGTGTTCGGAATGGGAACAGGTGTAACCCACAACGTATGGACACCGCCATTGGGCCGGATGACCTCTCGGCCATCCGGTCCTTAATGCGGATACGTGGCTTGTAGGCTGATGCGGCCCTTTTAATTCAAATAGATCATGGGCCGATGCAACCGGAGAGCCGAGTCTCCGCACGCAATTCTAGTGGTAGTCAGGTCCGCGGATTCACCGCGGCTTAAAGCGGCTCGGTCATTTAAGACCGGCCATCACGGGTCGTTGGACCCATGATAAATGTGATCAAGCGTTCGCCCGTTAGTACCGGTTGGCTTAAACGATTTCTCGCCTTACACCGCCGGCCTATCAACCTGGTGGTCTACCAGGGGGCTCTCATTCCGAAGAACATGGAATCCTGATCTTGAGGTGGGCTTCCCGCTTAGATG
>PMYM01000062.1:0-2240 GCA_003171235.1 Phycisphaerales bacterium
GCGGGCCGTGGCGGCCGGCACGATCAGCATGGCCGTCACCAGGAACACGCCCACCGCCCAGACCGAGAAGATCACCACCAGCGCCAGCAGGGCGGCGTAGACGTACTGGTAGACGCGGGTCCGCACCCGGTGCGCCGACGCCAGCACCGGGTTGAGGCCCACGTACAACAGCCGGTTGTAGCCGATCACCTGAAAGGCCATCAGGGCGACGAACAGCGCCGCCTCCCACAGGATTTCGTTAGCGCCGATGGTCAGGATGTCGCCGTACAGGAACATCTGCATGCTGCGCGCCAGGTGGCGGTAGTGGCTGACCACCGCCAGGCCGAAGGCCACCGCCGCCGAGAAGAACACGCCGATGATGGCGTCGGAGGACAGGCGGCTTCGCCTGGCCGCCGCCACGATGCCCAGCCCCACCAGCAGGGCGAAGGCGGTCATCGTGCCGTACTCGTTGCCGCCGATGAGCAGGGCGATGGCCACGCCGGCGAAGGCCGAGTGGCTGATGGCGTCGGAGAAGAAGGCCATGCGGTAGTTGATCACGTGCACGCCCATGGAGGCGCACATGGGCGCCAGCAGCACCAGCGCCACCAGGGCCCGTTGGGCGAAGCGGTGCTGGAGGGGCTCCAGCGGCACCAGGCGCAGCAGGTCGTAGAGTGCCGACAGGTCAGCCATGGTCGTGCGTTCCTTCGTGCGGGCCGTGGGCGGGATACCCCCCCGGCTTCCAGGCCTGCATGTCCGGCAGGCCCAGGTGGATGCCGAAGGTGGCCTGGAGCACCTCGGGGCGCAGGGCCTGGTCCGGGGGGCCCTGGCCCAGCACACGGTGGTTGAGGCAGATGACGTGGCTGGCGTGGGCCGTCACCAGCGAGAGGTCGTGGCTGACCATCAATTGGGTGAAACCCTGCGGGCCGCGCAGCCGCTCCAGCAGTTCGCACAGCAGCATCTCGCCGCGGATGTCCACCCCGCTGGCGGGTTCGTCCAGGATGAGCAGTTGAGGCCGGCGGGTCAGGGCCAGGGCCACCATCACCCGCTGCTGCTCGCCCCCCGAGAGCACCCCCAGAGACCGCTGGGCCAGATGCTGTGCTTGGACCAGCGCCAGGGCCTCCATCGCCCCCCGCCGCCGCCGGGCCGACACCCCCAGCCACAGCGGGCGACGCTGGCTGCCCATGTTCATGAATTCCATCACCGTCAGGGCCATGCCGCGGTCGAAGTCCAGCCGCTGAGGCACGTAGCCCAGACGAACCGAGTTGGCCCTCTCCCGGCCGTTGACCAGCACGCGCCCCTGGTAGGGTATCTGGCCCAGCAGGGCCAGCAGCAGCGTGGTCTTGCCGGCGCCGTTTGGGCCNNCCGGCGGGCACGGTGGCGCTGGCCCGTTCGAGCACGGCCACGCCGCCCAGGGTGACGCTCACCTCCTGGAACTCAACCAAGGCTGCCGAGTCGGCGGTCATGGGCCTCCCAGGACCTGCTTGAGGGTCTGCAAGTTGCGGCGCATGGTCTGCTCATAATAGTCGAAGCCCGCCCCCGCCGGGCCGGTGGCCACCGGGTCCAGCGTGGCGGCGGCAATGCCGGCATCGGCCGCCAGGGTGCGCCCCACCTTGTCGGGGTACTGCGGCTCGACAAACAGCGCCCGTGCGCCCGCCCGGCGAATCGCCCCCGCCAGGCGGATCATGTTCGCCGGGGAAGGCTCCTGCCCGGGCGCCTCCTCCACCACGGCCACGATCTCCAGGCCGCTGTCGCGGGCGAGGTAATCGAAAACCGCGTGCTGGGTGACGATCTTGGGCGAGGGAAACTCCGCCACCGCGGCGGCCAGGTCGCCCGCGAGCTTTTCCAGCCGGGCGGCGGCGGCATCGGCGTTGCGCNNAGGGCGGCCATCTTCGGGCTGGCGAACATGTGCGGATTGATGTCGCCCTGATGTTCCTGGGCTTGGTTCCCGGCCTCTTCAAAGGCGGCGAATTTCATCTCCTGGCCGAAGCCCTCGGAGGCATTTATCAGCTTGACGTCAGATCTGGCTTGGCGGAGCGGGGTGCCAAGGAACTCCTCCAGCCCCAGGCCGTTGGCGACGAAGACGTCGGCCGAGGATATCTTCAACATGTCCTGCGGCGTGAGTTGGTAATCGTGCGGGCAGCCGGCCTCGGCGGGAATCATCAGGTCCACGTCGGCCCGGGCGCTGTCGCCGACCACCGCCTGTGTAAACAAGAGCATGGGGAAAGTGCTGGCCAACACCTTCAACCGGCCGGGTTGGGAGG
>PMYM01000062.1:2246-10234 GCA_003171235.1 Phycisphaerales bacterium
AGCGGCGTCAGCACGCGGGCCAGAAGTGTTTTGCAGTTTCTCTTGTCCATGCTCATGCTCCTTCCATCAACTTGGGGATCGTCAACAATCCGCTTCGGCGCCAAACCGGTGATTCTATCCGCCACCATTTCGTGTTATGATGGCACTGAACTATATGATATCAATAATGCATTATCAACAAGGAAAGGCGGATAAATAATGCCCCTGCGCCGGCGGACAAGTCAGCGGCAGGCCATCGCCGGGGCCCTCGACCGGGCTGAGGGCCCGCTAGCGCCCCAGGAGATGCTCCAGTCGGCCCGGCAGGCGGCCCCCCGGCTGGGCATCGCCACCGTGTATCGCACCATCCGCAACATGCTGGGCGAGGGCACGCTGGCCGTCGTGCGCATCCCCGGCGAGGTTCCCCGCTACGAGCTGC
Organism: Phycisphaerales bacterium; assembly: GCA_003171235.1. Taxonomy (GTDB): domain Bacteria; phylum Planctomycetota; class Phycisphaerae; order SM23-33; family SM23-33; genus FEN-1344. Next base: position 2,662 of record PMYM01000062.1, read on the forward strand.
GCCGCCAGGACCACCGCCACTACTTTCGCTGCCGCCGCTGCCGGGGGGTCTTCGCCCTGCAAGGCTGCCCGGGCAACTTCAACGCCATCGTGCCCAGGGGCTTTTCCCTGGAGGACCACGAACTGGTGTTGTACGGCGCCTGCCGCCGCTGCCGGACGGGCAGGCAAAAACCCGCTCGCCGCAAAACCGCCAACGCCTCCGCATCTTTGGCCCCCCGCGTGCGTTTAACAGGTACAGGCCGCCGGGCAGTTCCGCCCGTCGCCCGCAAGGACCAGCGCTTATGAAACCTCTCGCTTGCCTGCTGTGGATCGCCCTGCCGGCCGCCCTGCTGGGCGGCTGCCGGCACCAGACCATCACCCCCCTCCCCAACGAGATGCCCGCCGCCGGCATGCTGGTGGACACGCAGGCGATACCCTTGACCTGGCAACTGGAGCTGCGCAACTACGAGATGCTGCAGAGCCCCTACAGCAACGACTTCTATCCTTTCAACGTCGGTTCGGCCAAGCGGGTCGACCGCCTGGTGAGCAAGCTCTACCGCCTGGACAAATTCGTGGACTTCGTCGAGATCGTGCGGGCCGAACCCCACAACGTCTCCAACGTCAGCCCCGACGGCCAGCACATGCTGTATGAGCGGCCCGACGTTCATGCCAGGGAGGGCGATTTCCCCCGGGCCTACCCCCACGACCGCCGCACCTATCGCGTCACCATCTACGACCTGCGCACCGACCTGAAGTATCACATGGATTGCTACACCGAGGTGTACGGCGCCTCCACCGCCAGCTACTGGCGGGCCGACAGCCAACTGGCCGCCTTCACCACCACCTGCACCAAGAACAAGCCCTTCGTCCGGCAACTGGTCGTGGTGGACGCCTGCGGCCTGACCCAGTTCGACGGCAGCAAGATACCCGACCTGGTGGGGCTGGAGGCGATCGGCTGGGCCCCGCGCGGCAACCGCCTGGCGGCCCTGCGCCCCCTCCAGCCAGTCACCGGCGGCGCCACCGGCGGCACGCTGGTGATGGTGGACCTGGACAAGCAGACCGTCACCGACATCGCCCCCGTGCCCGTGGCCAAGTCCAGCCTGCGCGTCTACCATTACGAGCAACTGATCCGCTGGGACGGCCAGAACAACCTCAGCCTGCGGTGAGGAAATCCCACAGAAGGAACAAGGTTGAATGCTCCTCTCAGCCTCCACCCTGACCTGCCCCGATTGGCCCCTGTCCACCGTTCTGGAAAAGCTCAAGGCCTACGGCTACGACGCGGTGGACTTCCGCGGGCTGGGACCGCAGGTTGATCTCTGGAGCCTGCCTGAATTCACCACCGGCCTGGCAGACACCGCCGGGCGGATCGCCCGCAGCGGCCTGGCCGTCTCGGGCCTTTCCTCCAGCGCTCTTTTGTTCGCCCCGCCGCAAGACCGCCCAAAGCACCTGGAGGAACTCAAGCGATACGCCCAGATCGCCAGGGCATTGGGCGCCCCCATGGTGCGGGTGTTCGGCGGCAAGACCGGCCAGACGCCCCTGGCCCAGGCGGTTGACGTTGTCGTCCAGGCCTACCGCCAGTTCGCCGCACTCGCCGGAGAAGACATCATCGTGGCCATGGAAACCCACGACGAGTGGGTGGACACCCGCTACATGCGCGAGGTCTTCGAGCAACTGGCCGACCTCCCTAACGTCGGCGTGATTTGGGACCTGCACCACCCCTTCCGCCAGGGCGGCGAGAGCCCCAAGGTCACTTACGACAACATCGGCCGATGGGTGGTGGGCGTGCACGTGAAAGACTCCCTGCCGCTGCCCGATGGAAAGTACCAGCACGCCCTCGGCGGCCAGGGCGACGTGCCCCTGGCCCAGATGATTCGCATGCTGGCCCAGGGCGGTTACAACGGCTACCTCACGCTGGAATGGGAAAAGCGGTGGATCCCCACGCTGGCTGAGCCCGACGTCGTCCTGCCGCAATACGCCCAGTTCATGCGGGAGCTTACAACCACTAAGAGCACGAAGAACACAAAGGACCAAGAAAGGCCTTTTAAGAAACCAAGTTCTTTGTGATCTTTGTGTGCTTTGTGGTTCATGCCGTGTTTCTTCGTACAGGAGAACCCTCATGTCCCAGCCGGTCATGAAGATCAGCCCGCAGCAGGTGGCCCAGCGCATCGTGGAGATGGTTACCGCCATGCCCGAGGCCGCCGAAGGCCTGGAGCTGCCTGAATCCCACCGCCAACCTGAATACTGGCTGGAGCTGCTCTCGGCCACGCCCCAGGCCCGGCGTCTGATGGAACTCATGCGGGAGATGCCGCTGTTTACCAACCTGGCCCCGGCCGACAGCTCTCCGGAGGCCTGGCGGGCGGTCATGCGCAAGAACTTCACCGGCCCGGACGCCTACCTGCCGCGCCAGGCGACCAGGATCATCAAGCGGATCCTGCGATCCGCCCAGCCCCTCCCGGCGCAGCGGCCGATGATCCGCTGGCGCGACGGCTACCAAGCCGGCGAGGTCATCCAGCGCGTCCGGCCGACCGAGACCGACGCCTACCTGCACAACCCGCATCGCGGCACCACCACCTTCCAGCGTTTCCAGGGCGACCAAACCTACGTCGCCTGGTTCACCAGCGACACCCACGGGCCGGTCGACTTCGGCCAGAGCGGCCCGGCCGGCGAAAACGTCAAGTACGCCCCGCGAACCACGCTTGTGTACGTCCGCTGGCCCTGGCGTTGGATGGAACCCAAGAAGGGCAAGTTCAACTGGAAGCTGGTCGACCAGTCGCTCAAGATCGCCCGCAGCCGCGGGCAGACGGTGCAACTGCGTTTCCAGCCGTTCTCGCGGGCGATGGACTACAGCTTCGAGCCCTGCACCGCCAGGCGCCACCCGCCAGAGAAGTCGGTGGACCTGCCCGACTGGTACTGGGACACCGGGGCAAAGTGGATCGCCCGTGGCCCCTACGCCGCCAACGAGCCCGACTGCAACGACCCGCTGTACGTCAAGCACTTCGGCCAGTTCATCCGTAGCTTCGCCCGCCGCTACGACGGCCACCCGGACCTGGAGAGCATCGACATGGCCTACGCGGGCATGTGGGGCGAATCGGGCGGCAACGCCACGCCCCAAACGGCCGCCCGGCTGGTGGACATCTACCTGCGCAGCTTCAAGAAGACCATGCTGCTTTCGATGCTCGGGACCCACGGCTGCAAGCATGCCGCCACCATCAGCCGGCGCACCGGGCGGGCCATCGGCTGGCGGGCAGACTGCATCGGCGACCTGCGCAGGCACTACGAGGGCGAGGTGCCGACCAATTCCGAATTCAACCACACCTTCGACGCCTACCCCATGCAGATTCAGAAGGACGGCGTCAAGGAGGCCTGGCGCACCGCCCCGGTCACCATGGAGACCTGCGGCAACGTGGCCACCTGGTTCATGGACGAGTACGACCTGAACGTGATCATCCGCGAGGGCTACCGCTACCACATGTCGGTGTTCATGCCCAAGAACGTCTTCTACCCGCAGGCCTGGCAGGAAAAACTGGCCGAGTTCGACAGGAAGATCGGCTACCGCTTCGTTCTGCGCCAGATGATCCTGCCGCTGGAGGCCAAGGCCGGCCGGCGGATCAACCTGCAGTTCTTTTTCGACAACGTGGGCTGCGCCCCGATCTACCGGCCCTACGCCCTGGCCGTGCGCTTCCGCCAGGAGGGCCGCTCGCCCGTGGTGCGACTCAAGGCCGACATCCGCAAGTGGCTGCCCGGCCACACCTGGTTCGAGGAGAACATCACCCTGCCCGCCGGCCTGAAAAAAGGCCAGGCCTCGGTGGACCTGGCCATCGTGGACGCCAAGAACAAGCCCCGCGTCTGGCTGGCCATCCAGGGCCGCACCGACGACCACTGGCACCCCCTGACCAGCTTGGATATCGTCTAGCACCCTGGTAGCACAGGCGTCCCGCCTGTGGTCTCACTGTTTGCGGGCCTTACAGCGCTATCGCCAACAGGTCATCGGGCTGGATGCCCAATTCCAACCCGCGGGCAGGCGCGGCCTTGACCGGACGGTCCTTCCGTGGAATTCGAGTGCCGTTGCCGGGCAGACTATTCACACACGTCGACTCGGCAAACTTAAACTCCATCGGTCTAATCGGGCAGGCCGTCGAATCTCCGAGTCTGGCCGATAAGGCCAAGGCGGCCGCCCCTGATGCCGCCCTCTGCCGTGACACTGCCGCCGGAGGAATTCCCGCCGGCGACGAGCCTGTAATGAGGGCGAGACTATCGGCTGAGAAGGACAACGTTTGGTTCTCCGCCGGTACGGGCAGGTCCAGAAATCGGCCGAAGTGGGCTTCCAGGATTTGATAGTCGGCGAAGCTCACCGCCCCATCGGCGTCGAAGTCGCCGCCGGACCAGTTCTGCCCGGCCAGGCCGAAGTGCGCTTCCAGCATCTGGTAGTCCGCAAAGGCCACCACGCCGTCGCAGTTGGCATCGCCCGGCCAGGCCACCAGCAGCTGCCCGCTGGCCGTCGAGGTGTTGCCGGCAACGTCGGTAACCGCAGCGGTCACGGTATAAATGGCCGGCGCCAGGGCGGGCACAATCGTCCCTGCCGGCAGACTCCAGGCAGTCTGGCCGCTGACGCTGATCGCATAAACCTGGCCGTTGACGGTAACGTGGCCGCTGGAGGCGCCCGAGGTGGCGTCAGAAACCGTTCCGGTCAAGGCGGGACTCGTGTCGCCGGTAGCCAAGTTGTCAACGGCCACGACCGGAGGCACGGTATCAATCGTGACCACAAGCGGCGGGGAACTATCCGACACGTTGCCGGCTACGTCCACAGCCCGCACTCGTATCGTGTGCGTACCGTCGGCCAATTTGCTCCATGTATAGGTGGCGCCTTGGCGGTAGATGTTGCTCCCGTCCGAGGAATTGTCCCACCCGAAGCGATAGTACGGGGAAGCGGAAATGCTGATCACCGGCGTGTTCACGTTGGTGAGGTTGTCGGTCGGGTCCCCGCTGTCGCTGCCGGGTATGAGCGTCGGGGCAGGCGGCGTGGCGGGCTTGTCGGTGATAATGGTTAGCACAAAGGGGTCCGACAGCGGCGTCTCGTTCCCGGCTGCGTCTATGGCCTTAAGCGTGTAGCTGTGGGTGCCAGTGAGTTGATTCGTGAGCGTGTAGCTTACAACTCCGCTGAAGGAGTGTTGTACAGGTGTGATCGACACGCCGTCCCGGTACATCTGAAGGCCTGCGCTGGTGTTAACGCTGAAGTCAAGAGTAGTGGCGTTGGTAATGTGGTCGTAGGGGCTCAGGCCGGTATCGCTTCTCAAGATAATGCTCGGCGAGGAAGACTCCACGAGCCGGGCGACGATAAGATAATCCTGTGAAGTGCCGCTTTGAAAGGCATCGCCGGCCACAAGGATTTTCCCATCCGGCAAAATGGTCATCGAAGGGGACGGATACATGGTGCCTATTGGGTCGTTCACAGTCCGGCCGTTGTAGCCGAAGGCGGAATCAAAGGTCCCGTCGGAATTGAAACGTATAAAGCTTTGGCTGTAACCGAGGGGGCTATTGGCACTGTTGATAGCGAGCATGAGGATCTTGCCGTCTGGCTGAACCGCGGCTGTGGACCCGGCAAAGCTTGGGTTATTAAATGGAAATGGAAGGGCTCTAAAACTATTGTCAACGTTGGTCATGAACTGCGTATCAATCTGCCCGTTGCTGTCGAACCTGCAAATGCCATAGCCGCCGTATTGAGTACTGAAACCGCTGACGACTATCTTGCCGTCCGCCTGAAGGGAGACCGGGTACTTATACAGCCACAGATCATTGCCAAAGTGAGCTCTTCCCCCCGTACCGAAACTGGTATCCAGATTCCCCGAACTGTCGAAGCAAACCATGAAGAATGCGGGCGAACCGCCGGTTACAAGTATCCTGTCTCCCGAGAGAATAAAGACCTGGTCATATCCTGTGGAATACGCCGATACTGGCGTTACGGCCACCCCAGCATTGCCAAAGGCAAGATCAGGATTGCCGCTGTCGTCGTAACGTACGGCAAAAAAGTTCGATCCCGTACACCCCGCGACCACGATCTTGCCATTGGGCTGGACCGCGGCCGCTGAGGGGGCGGCCCCACCAAGGCCGATATTCGTGATTGCTATTCCCCCTGTGCCAAATGTTGGATCAAGATTGCCTTGGCTGTCGTAGCGGACGACGGCAATGATTCCATTCCAATCTGCCTGCCCGAGAGCCAGTATCTTGCCATCGGGCCCAACGGCGACGCCGTAGATGGTGGAGTTGCCGGTTCCCACCTGCGTCACGACCGTGCCGCCGGTGCCAAATGTCCCGTCCAGACTACCGCTGGCGTCCAGGCGCGTCACACTGAAGCAACTGACGCCTCCCGAGGTGATTGGCTGCGCGATCAGCGTCTTTCCGTCCGGCTGGAAGGCCGTAAAGGTGTTCATCCAACCCTCTAGGACATTGGTGATGCCATAGGTGCCGAATGACGGGTCCAGGCCGATCATGTGATTGGGAGCAAGGGTGTCGATGGTGACGGTCAGGCCGGCTGAGTCGGGCGATTCGTCCATGCCCAGCTCGATCTGCCGGGCGGTGAAGACGTGCGGGCCGTCGGGCAGGTCCTGGCTGCCGTTGGTGGCCACGATGGTGCTGGGACTTAACCCCGCGGCCGTGCCGATCAGCACGTTATCGCAATACAGGTTGATCGTTGCACCCGACTTGGTGGAGGACATCTGGAACTCAAGGTGGGCGTCGGCGGTGCTGTTGTCGAGCTTGGTGAGGTTGTCGTAGCTGTAAGTGCCGGTGTCGAATGCATCCCGCAGGTCGGGCACGCCCGGCACGGCTGAGGCAGCGAGCATGAAGCGCGGCTCCAAGCCTTCAATCATGGCCCCTGCCAGCGGCGAAAGCTTGCGGCGATTACGCATGAATCCTCCCTTCACGAAACTCTTGCCTTTACATCCGACGGCCGCATGAATCCGACAAGCCGGCCTTAAAGAGGTGCAGCGGCGGCCCGGGACATCGATTTTAAGGCAGATGCCCATTACGTCAAGACCTTTGCTCGAAGCTCCGGGCCCGTATTCTTTGTGCCACCCGCAAGCGGAGGGAGGCGCAACTTGGGGGTGCCGGGTTTCTCGCACCCCCAAGTACAAAACGCTTGAGGATGGCACGAGTTCGCAAGACAGGTTGACCTTGTTGATTCCCCGCCTCCCCTACTCCTCTGACAGCCCTACCGGAAGAACGATGGGAGAGCGCTGGAGGGTTTCTCCCGCCCTACCGACCGGGGGCGGCGGGCAGGCGTTGGGAATCGCTCAAGCCGGCGCGTTGCGGGGCGGCCGCCGGGGCGCGGGATCAACTGGCTGAGCGGCTGGCGGGGGATGTGGTCTTGGCCCAACTGGCCGGGCGGGTGGCGGAGGTTGCGGCCGCCGAGCGGGCGGGCGGGAGATAGCTCACGCCAGGCGGCCCCTGGATAGTTGGTTTCCAGGGCTGGTAGATCAGCAGGATCAGGGCCAGGCCCACCGCCGCCGCGCAAATTACGATCATGGCAATGAGGATGATGCGATTGCGGCGATCCAGGGCGGTGGGCGGGGCGGGGAGAGGCCCTTGCCGGTTTGCCG
>PMYM01000027.1 GCA_003171235.1 Phycisphaerales bacterium
CGGCGAAATCGCCAAGGCGCTGGCGGCCAAGTAAGCCCACGGGAGATTTCAAATTTGAGAATTTCAAATTGCAAATCGTAAGAGCCGGTGGCATTGCCTTGGCTCCGCCAATCTGCAATTTGAAATTACCAAATTTAAAATCGCTGTGCGACACACCCTCCAGAAGTTTTGCTTGGACCCCCGCCGATAAGATAATCTGGATGGCAGCTTTTTCTTACGAGGTTTGATTTCATGAAGCGCCTGCTGATTGCGTTGCTGATGGCCCTGTGCGGGGCTTGTCTGCTGGCGGCCCCGACCGTGGGGAAGAAGGCCTCCAAGCCCGCGCTCGAGCCGGCCTCCTCTGGGCCGGCCGGTTCCGCCCGGGCGGTGGGTCTGCTGGGGCTCACCGACCAGCAGATCCAGAAGCTCCAAACCCTGCAAGCCCGCAGCACGAAGGAATACCAGGCGGGGCAGTTCGACCAGGCCAAGAAGGCCTTGCAGGAGATGCTGGCCATCAGCCCCGGCGAATCCACCGCCTGGTACAACCTGGCCTGCGTGGAAAGCCGCCTGGGCAACCAGTCCGGCGCCCTGGCCGACCTGAACAAGGCCCTGGATTTCGGCTACGCCGATTTCCGCCTGCTGGAAAAGGACGACGACCTGGCGGCCCTGCGCCAGACCTCCGGCTATAAACAAGTGCTGGCCCGGCGGGACAAGGTCCAGCAGCAGCGCGCCGGCCAGATCGAGCAGGACCTCAAGGCCCTCTTCGGCCAGGCGTGCCTGTACGAGATCGACCACAAGGACAAGCTGGTCTTCGCCACCACGGTGGACCAGCCGACGCTGGATGACCTCAAGGCCCGCCTGCGGAAAGAGGCCGCGGCCCTGTGGAGCGACCTGTTCGCCAACCGCCTGGAGCAATATGTCACGGTGGTGGTGCCATCGGCCGACTACCGCACCAACAACCCCTTCCTGGCCGGCGGGGGCTACTACGACCAGTCGGCCAAGATGCTGGTGGCCCGCCAGGTGGGCATGGTGCTGCAGCACGAATTCGCCCACGCCCTGCACGACGCCGACCAGGACGCCCTGGGCCAGCACCACCCCATCTGGATTATCGAGGGTTTCTCCACGCTGTGCGAATCGGCCCGCTTCGACGGCGGCCACCTGGCGCCCCTGCCCAGCCAGCGGCTCAACCTGCTGCAGTCGTTGCAGGCACGCGGCCGGCTGATTCCCTGGAGCGAGTTCTTCAAGCTCGAACAGCCGGCCTACCTGCAAAAGGCCGTCGTCAGCTATCCCCAGAGCCGCTATATCCTGATGTACCTGTACGACAAGGGCGTGCTGGGCAAGTGGTACCGGGCCTACACCGCCGGATACCGGGACGACCCCGGCGGCGGATCGGCCATGGAAAAGGTGCTGGGCCAGCCGCTGGCGCGGATCGAGAGCGACTGGAAAAGCTGGCTGGGCGGGCTGACCCCGCTGGTGACGGCCCTGCCGGCCAACCACGCCTACCTGGGCGTGCGGACGGCCATGGACACCGACGGCCTGGCCGTCGAGCAGGTGGTGGGCGGCTCGGGGGCCGACAAGGCCGGCCTGCAGCGCGGCGACGTCATTACCCGCATCGAGCAGGACCGGGTGACCGAACCGGAGGCGCTGCTGCTGATCGTGGACGCCCATCAGGTCGGCGACAAGCTGGAGGTGGTTTACCGCCGCGACGGCAAGTACCTCTCCACGGTTGTGACCCTGCAGGCCATGCCCGCTACCCTGAGCGAGCGCCCGCGCGCGGCGCGGACTTCCCGGCCCGCGCGGTAACCAATCCTTAGCCAAAACTCTACGCAGAGGCGCAGAGAGCGCAGAGATACGCAGAGAAGAAGGAAGATTGTCAGAAGCAGCAAGACAGAGAAACGTATCTACGAATGTCTGCTGAAATCGACAAGTCCAAGGATTCGGAGTACCCTAATGAAATCCCTCTCTGCGTTTGTTCTCTGCGGTCTCTGCGCCTCTGCGTATAGTTTTGGCTGAAAAGGAGCCTTTGCATCAATGAATCCACTTCCTATCCTCCGCACGTCGGCCTTTTCGGCCGAAGTGATCGACAACTCGGCCCGGGGCATTCACCCCGCCGGGCTTAACGGCCTGGCCAGCCTGGTCCCCACCGGGCGAAAGCAGGGCATCATCGGGCCGGGGCGGGCAGGGCTCAACTACGAGATCATCGCCCTGACGGGCATGCCCCCGTTCTCGGGCACGGCCGTCTCGCCCTTCGAGCCCCGGGCCGAGCCCATGCGCATCGAATCGGCCGACGCCAGCCGCGTGGTGCTGGTCCAGCCGGAGACGTCGCATTCCCAAACAAGCGCCCGCATCGAATTCCGCGCCCAGGAGCCGCACTATATCCACCAGCACGTGGAGTTGGTCTTCCATCGGCGATTCACCCCGCCCGGCGTGCCGATGCAGTTCCACAGCCTCTGGGCCAACTACATCAACGCCCCGCCCGACATTCACATCTACCTCAAGCGCGACCTGGGCGAGGGGGGCGAGCTGGAAGGCTGGATCGGCCTGGCCAAGCTGGACCACGGCCCGGCTGACTGGCACATCCGCCCCTTGCCCGCCGATCGCGAACTTTCCCCGGCGGAGCACCTGGCGGCCATGCAGACGGGCCGGCCCGAGGTGTTCGGGTACGGCCCGGTGCCTCCCACCGACCCCTTGACCCTGGGCCGCGAGCCGCTGCCCGGGCCGCTGCCGTTCTACTATGGCCTATGGCACGACCTGCTGTTTCTGATGATGTTCAAGCAGCCGGAGCAGTTTCGCTTTGCCTACTCGCCCAACGGCGGCCACCACGCGCAGCCCTGGAACCCGGCCTGGGATTACGTGCTCTTCGAGGGCGACGTGCAGCTTGGCCGGACGTACGCCTGGGACCTCTGCCTGGCGGTCAAGCCTTACGCCGGGCGGCGGGACGTGCTGGCGGAGGTGGGCAAGTTCCTGGGGGCATAGCACATGGCAGAAAACAAGATCTTGAGAAGCAGGGCAAGGCGGGAGCCTGCTGCAAAACTCAACCTGCGTCGCGCCCAGATGTTTGAACTAAAGCGCTATGCTTTACGGTGCAGCTCATTGCTTGCTTGTTTGAGCCTGCGCAAGCAGGCTTTTCTTCTCTTAACAGGCCCCGGCTTTAGCCGGGGTAACAGGTCGCCCCCACCGGAGCAAAGCCATCCGCCGACCTGCCTTGTGGCAGATTCACGTTGGCGATGTCGCGATGGGCCATTTAGAGCGGATACTGCAGAA
>PMYM01000082.1:0-4571 GCA_003171235.1 Phycisphaerales bacterium
CATTTCTACTTTGGCTTGACAGCGAATTCCAGGTCCCCCAACGCCTTGCGGAAGCCCTCGGGCTGCATCGAAGTCGGCGTTCGGGGACTCGGACTAGAATGTTTTCCCCGGCGGAGACAGACCGCCTCCGCTGTTCCCGTCGTTCTGCTGAGATTTCGGCCGAGCGCCCCATCATCTGAACACTACGGATGGNNGCCATCTGGAAGAACACGTACCGCGAGTGTGTCACGACCTTGGCCCCCACGACCTCCGGGTTATGAGACATACAACCAGCCTTTTCGGAGGTCTTTGGCCAACAACGAGTTAGCGTGTATCCCGCTTTCGCACAGGGCCTTCTGTCGATCACCATGGTGACCATGGTGATCATGATAATCAAGAGAATTGCTACATTTTGCTACAGTGCCTGTCAAGCACACCTCCGGGGTCGGGCCCAGACATCCTGAGAACCCCGCTGCCCTGCCTCCTAGGCGGCATGACTCTGGCACGGTTTTGCTACACTTTGCTACATCAAACCTATTCAGCTCGCAGGATAGCGCGATCTCCCGGAAGGCGCAAGTCCTCTTTCGAGAATTCTGTCGGCGGGGTCCCGGGTGATTTGCAGCCCCGCAAGCGGGGCCGCGGAGNNTTCTCTCGACCTGCACTGCAAGAAGACTGGGGTTACATGATTCGTCCGGGCCGTCATGGAGCTCCCCGGCTACCTCCCAAACCCGACCGCCGACCGGCCAGATCGGAACGCCGCCATGACACGGACTCCGCTGGTGGCTACCCGCCTTGAAGAGCCAGTGTCCGGTCGATGCGGAAGGCGTCGTCCGGCCGATCATTCCGCCAGATGAGCTGCACCGAGTCCACCCGGAACCGGATCGGCCTCCAGTTGGCTTGGAGTTCTTCGATCAGCTTGACCATGTTCCCCATGCCCCTGGCCTGGCCGACGCTCAAGTGAGGCTTGAAGTGCCAGATCTCACGGCCAGAGTCGTGTGCGTCTTCGTAAACGACCGGGCACAGGGCGGCGTGCAGGTCCTTGATCGGCTCGTCTGGCTCCGGGGCAAGCCAGAGCGTGAAGTACCCCTTGCCGTGCCCAAACTGATCGAACCGGGTCAGCTCAATCTCGAAGGGTTTCACTGACCTGCAGGCTGAGACGAGCTCCTTTGCCGCCCGCCCAAACCGCGATCGCGGCAGGAACGGGTAGATCAACGTGATGTGCGGCATCCAACGGCCGACCTTGCTGTCGTGCTTCTGGCGGATCGCCTGGATCGGACCCCAGACAGCCTCCGGCGGGATGATGACGGCGGCCGTCTTGTGGTCCAGGTTCTCCATGCCAAGCATTGTGTTCTGCCCGGCACGGCAAGTCCAGGGCCGGCGAGGCCGGCGCCCTCACTCCAGGTCGGGAATCTCCTGCCTGGCGACGAGCAGGCGTATCGACCGCGCCTGACCCGGCGTGCGTTCGATCATGCCTGTGCGTTCCAGCGTAACCACCATCTGATGCACGGCGGACGGCGACGTCCTGAAGTACTGCTGCATGTCCCGCTCGGCTGGGGGAACACCGTTCAGCTTCGTGTAGTAGTAGATGAACGCCAGGTACTGCCCCTGCGTGGGCGTGAAAGCAGGCCGAGAGGATTTCGCAGGCGCGTCGGTAGTGGGACGCTTCTCCTTCATGCCGCCTCCCGGTAGTAGCTCTTGAGCAGCCCGCCGAGGCGCTCGTGGCACTTGACCGGCGCGTCCAACGATGGTGGCTCTTCGTCCGGCTCCACCGGCCTGCGATAGTCCAGGCCCTTGTGCGGCCTTTCGGTGTTGTAATGCTCTTCGAAGGACGAGATCACAAATCGCACATGCTTCTCACCGAGCAGGATGATCCGGTCCAGGCACTCTCGGCGTGCTGTTCTCACAAACGACTCGCTGAAAGAATTCAGGTTCGGACTCCAGCGCGGCATCTTCAGGCAGCGCACGCCGGCCACGCGGAGCGTCTCCCGGAACTTCTTCGTGAAGAGCGGATCGCGGTCGTGGATCAGCACGCGCTTGCCCTTCAGGAAGCCGGCCTGGGCGTCGGTCAGGTTCCTCGCCCACTGCATCATCTGCGTCTCGCACGGATCGGCGTGGATGCCGGCGATCTGCACGCGCCGGGTGGCCAGGTCGATCACGAAGAAAACGAAGTAGCGGGTGAGGCCCTTCAAGCCCCATGCCTCAACCGTGAAGAAGTCGCAAGCTGCGAGGCTCTCCCAGTGCGACCTGAGGAAGTCCTTCCATGTGCTCTTGTACGGCTTGTCCGGATCGTCCAGCAGGCCGTGGTCCAGCATGATCCGCCGAACGGTCTGCCAGTGGACCTTGTAGCCGAGCTTCTTGAGCTCGCCGTTGATCCGCCCGTATCCCCACTGGGGATTCTCCTGGGCCATCTGCAGCACGAGCTTACGGACCATGTTGGCCTTGGTCGGCACGGGCCCCCGCTTGCCGCGGCGATCGGAGCCGTCGTACTTGCGGGCGACGAGGTACCGATGCCATTTCAGCAGCGTTTCTGGGGAGAACAACGTGCCGAACTGGCGCAGCAGGTCCTTGCCCAGCTTCATCGCGGCCGTTGCCAGCCGGCGCTTCTGGGCGACGTTGAGGATGATTCTCTTGTGGCCGAGCTTCTCCCGCAAAACGCGGTTCTCTTCCCTGAGGAACTCGATGACTTCCTGTTGCTGTCTGTTCATCCACCCAGCCAGCGCCACCGCGAAGAACGTCCACGGTTTGAAGGTCATAGGGCAGGATGATAGTGGTAGGCGGGGCGCCCGGCAAGAGGGATGAAACTTGTAGGCCCACGCCCACGGGTTGGAATTGACGGTGCTCGCCCCGACTTAGTATAATCCCCGCTGACTGGGGCGGTAGATGCGTCGCGGCATGACCGGCGAGGACCGCATGATGGACACCAGACCCTTCGCGAACTTGGCAGAAGCATCAATGTCGCAGGCCACTGCGGTTATCCAGGAATACGTACTCAGCCCTGACAATCTGGGCCGACATCTGCGTCAAATGGCCGAGCAGATGAGCCAGGCCATGCTGCCGGGGGAGCCTGACGGCCGCCAATCGGAGGACCGATCATCCCGGGTCCAGCGAGCAGCCCGGGATCTGGCCAGTTTTATCTACATGGGGTGGGGGCCGGTTGGCGCGGAGGAATACGCTCCCCGGATGCTCGAGATGCTGCTGTCTCGACAGAATCGGGTGCGAGGCATGAACCCTGACTCGACGTGGGAATACGCGATCTCCTCCATGAATAGCGACATTCGCATCCGTCTACGGAAGGCTGCCGCCCTGACGCTGGACCCGGAGATGGAGTCGGCCTTGATTCATAGCTTCTTCGATGACACGGAGAAGCACTACTACCTGCACGATGTGATTAAGCACATACAGCAGTTTCACTGGGAACGCCGACACGCCCCGCAATCGCGCCTCGAGGAGCCCGTTCGGTCCGGGGTCACCGCAGGTCCACGCGGCGACCCGGTGATGGAGCGGCATTTGCGCCGCGCGGCTCTGGAGAGCTTGGCGACGTACATTGAGCAGGCCAACATAGTGCGTGGCCATATCGAGGAGCCGACCGACCCCGCGATCGTGCTGAAGGACCGAATTGACATCCAACGGATGCTTGGGGCCAAGAATGCCCAGACATGGGAGGCCTCCGGGAGGCAGCTTGCCGATAGAATCGAGACTCAGTTCGGCACCCGACAAGGTCGGCGCGAGGCCCGCCGGGTGCGCGGCGTCTGGAGGAACTTGAAGCGCAGGCATGGTACCGGTTCCACCGGCCGGCGGTAGTCGACTGCCCCGGTGGCTTAGCCTCGCCTGCTCGACAGAAGCGTTTCTCCACTGCAATCCTTTAGAAACAGCAGGGGTTTCATAATTCGGCCGAGGCTACGCCGCGTCCCGGTAGTAGCTCTTCAGCAGGCCGCCTAGGCACCCGTGGCACTTGATCGGGCCTGCCCGCAGTAGGGGAGTCACGGGCTCTACCGGCCGGCGGTAGCCCCAGTGGGTGGAAATCGTAAGCCCACGGGATGAGGTTTCCGGGAGGGACACCACCACTTCACGTGCACATCTGGCTGCAAACGGTCGGTTGCCGGCCCCAAACCCGCGCTGGCACCGCCCACAATTCCTGCGTCCAAGGGGTTCTTAGCTGCCAGAAGGCCGCAGATGGGATTTCTCGGGTGGACAGGAAGGCTAACGTATGGCAAGATGGTCTGCTCGGCGTCGTTGCACATCTTGGCCGATGCGATGGCGGCTTTCCACTGCTTGGCCTATTGTGCCAGCAGTTGACGGAACCAGTTGTGGTTCTCGGTCAGGCGCTGCCGCAGGGGCATGACGGTGGAGAAGTCCTCGAAGGCCAGCCAGCCATCATAGCCGATCCGTTTGAGTTCGGCGATCACTTGGGCCCACTGCACGACACCTTCCCAGACCGGGCTGGAGGAGGGCTGCCAGATGAGTTGCTTTCCGTTCTGACCCCTAACATCCCAGCGGGTGTTCTTGACGTGCACCTCGCCCAGGTACGCCCCGGCGATCTCCAGGGCCATACGGTAGACTTCCAGGCCTTCGACGACCTCGTTGGCCACGTC
>PMYM01000082.1:4577-8114 GCA_003171235.1 Phycisphaerales bacterium
GGCCAGTTTGGCCACCTGAGCGTACTGCCCCCGAACCCGTTTCAGCGTTTCCCTGTAGCCGCCCTTGGCCGGGTCGTAATGACCGGTTCCCACGCGCAGGCCCTTGGCCCCAATGGCGGCGGCCGCCTGCATGTGCAGTTCGACGGCCTTGAGATCCTCGCAGTCAACGTAGGCGGCCAGGGTGGGCATCTGCATCTTGTGCTTGGCTGCGGCCTGCTTGAGCTCGTCGGCGCGCTGGATGATATCCTGGGCCGACATGCTGCAGCGGTTGCCTCTCCAGAAGCTCGGCGGGTCGTGGGGCTGGTCCTGGATGGTGCGCCACTCGACCCCGTCGTAACCGATCTCAGACAGCACCTGCAGCGTCTGCATCGGGTCGTAGTCGGGCATGCTGACGGTAAAGACGGACAGTTTCATCTGGGCATAATCTCCTATATGTGTGGAACCCGAAATTAGACGCCTCTCCGCCCGCCCATTCAAGCCCAAAACGTGTATCCTGCGTGACAAAGTCAGTTACCATGAGATCACCATGTGTAAAGGGCGGAGCAAAACCGTGGCGCGGGGCGGGCGGGGCAATTCCGTAGCGCTCTGGGACAAGCGCTCCTGTAGTTTCGGCTGGAATAGGCCATTCCGGGCAGGACGGCAGCAGCCGTCCGGACGGGATGGCAGGGCCAAGCCGAGACGAAGGGAGTCAGACCGGAGTGCATACGGACATGGAACAGTGGACAGAGATTCGACGAGCGGTGTTGGTGGAGGAGATCTCCAAGCGGGCGGCGTGCCGGCGGTTCGGCATTCACTGGGACACGCTGGAGCGTATTCTGAATAACTCGGCCCCGCCGGGGTATGTGCGGACGCAGGCCCGGGAGAAGTCGGTGATCGCTCCCTGGCTGGGGCGGCTGGGGGAGTTGCTCGAGGCCAACCGGGATCTGCCCCGCAAGCAGCGGTACACGGTCAAGCGGATGTGGCAAGTGCTGTGCGAGGAGGGCTTTGCCGGCGGTTACACCACGGTCAAGGACGCCGTCCGGGAGATCCGCAAGGAGGCACCGAAGGAGGTCTTCATGCCCCTGAGCCAGCGGCCCGGCGAGGCCCAGGTGGACTTCGGGCAGGCCGTGGCGCGGATCGGCGGGCGGCTGACCAAGGTGGTCTTCTTCGTCATGTCGCTGGTGCACAGCGACGCGATGTTCGTGATGGTTTTTCCCCGCGAGTGCACGGAGGCATTCCTGGAAGCCCATGTCCAGGCGTTTGCCTTCTTCGGCTTTGTGGCCAACCGCATCAGCTATGACAACACGAAGGTGGCGGTGACGCAGATCATCGGAGCCCACCGGCGCAAGCTGACGGCGGCCTTCGCCCGTCTGGTGGGCCATTACCTCTTCCAACCATACTTCTGCCGCATTCGCCGGGCCAACGAGAAGGGCGTGGTGGAAGGCGCGGTCAAGTACAGCCGGTTGAATTTCATGGTCCCCGTGCCGCAGGTGGCGGATTGGGCCGAACTCAACGCCCACCTGCTGACCTGCTGCCGGTCGGACATGACTCGCCGCTTGCGGGGCAAGACCCTCTCCAAGCAGGTGTTGCTGGAAGAGGACAAGGTGGCGGGATTGGCGCTCCCGGCCGACCGGTTCGACCCCCGGCGGCTGGTCTCCACGACGGCCACCAGCGAGGCGCTGGTGGTGCTGGACACCAACGACTACTCGGTGCCGGTGGAGTATGGCCACCGCCCGGTGGTGATCAAGGCGTCGGTCCAGACGGTGAGCATCTACCATGCCGACCGGGAGATCGCCCGGCACACCCGGTGCTGGGAGCGGGAGAAGCAGATCTTCGATCCGGTGCACTACCTGTCGCTGCTGGATCGCAAGCCCGGCAGCCTGGATCATGCCCGGCCGTTTGCAGGTTGGGATCTGCCGGAGGACTTCGCCGTGGTCCGCCGCCGGCTGGAGGCGCAGCGGGAAGATGGAACGCGGGAGTACATCCGGGTGTTGCTGCTCCTGCGGGACTATCCCCTGGGGCGGGTGGCGATCGCGGTTCGGCACGCATTGCGGTGGACGGCGCCGACGGCCGATGCCATCAAGCAGTTGCTGATCCCCTCCGAGCGGCCGGAGCTCAAGACCTTCCATCTGGCCGGGCGGGAGCACCTGGCCGGGGTGACGGTGGCGGCGACGGACCTGGGCGCCTACAGCCGCCTGCGGGAGGTGGCCCATGCCTGAACGCAAGGCCAACTTCCCCAACGGTCTGGCCGGCTTGAAGGCAACTATTGCCAGGCTCAAAGGCGCCGGCTTCAAGGTGGGCCTGCACCTGCTGTGCGCGGGCATCGACCCTGGCGATCCGCTGGTCGGGCCGGCCCCGGATGCTGGCCTCTACGTGGACACCACCGTGCCGTTGGCCGCGGACGTGGACGCGATGGCCGACTTTATCCCCGCATCGGCGGCGCCCGCGAAGTTTCCAGCCAAGGATGATGGGTATACTGGCCACGGCATGACCCTGCGGATCGACGACGAGATCGTTCGCTACGGTCAGATCCGCCTGGGAGAGAAGCCCGGCTTCGCCGGTTGCGCTCGCGGCGCGCACGGCACGAAGCCGGCACCGCATAAGCGGGGGGCGGCTGTCAAACACCTGTATATGTCCTACGGCTTGTTCCTGATTGACGCGGACAGTCCGCTGATGGACCGTGTCGCCCAGAACGCCGCCGAGGTTTGGAACGCCTGCGACTGCGACGGCATCTACTTCGACGGGGCCGAGTGCTTGCAGGGCGAGCAGAACTATTACAACGCTCGGATCATGATGGCCTATTACGGCAAGCTGAAGAA
This sequence comes from Phycisphaerales bacterium, assembly GCA_003171235.1. GTDB lineage: Bacteria > Planctomycetota > Phycisphaerae > SM23-33 > SM23-33 > FEN-1344. Next base: position 7,376 of record PMYM01000082.1, read on the forward strand.
CAAGGACATCATCGCCCAGGGCTCCAGCTTCTCGCAGTACACCTGGCATCTGGTCGGCCGGCAGGCATCCGCGGACGGCTTCCGCGACATCAAGGGCTACCTCGACAAGCGTTCGCCGGACATCAGTTCGTACGGCGCGAACTTCATGCCGGTGGACATCGGCTGGTACGCCATCAATGAGAACATCCGCCCGGACGACATCGAATATGTCTGTACCCGGGCGATCGGCTTTGAAGCCTCCGTCTCGATTGAAACCAGCGTCCGCGAACTGGACGCGCATCCGCTGTCGGGGGCGATCCTGGATATGATCGGGCAATACGAGGACTTCCGATTGCAGGGGAAGTGCTCCGGCGAACTCAAGGCTGAGATGCGCACCCCGCGGCGCGAATTCCGGATGATCGGCGATGGCAGCACGAAACGGTTCGTGCCGGTTCAGTATGGCGACTGGCAGGCGCTCGGCGATGCCCCCGGCGAGCAGGCATTCATCAAGGTGAAGAATGACCGCAAGATTCCGGCTTGTATTGAGGTGGACTTGAAGATAGGGGAGATGCTCCGCCCCGGTCGAAGCTACTCTGCGCCCGAGGCCGTCATGCTGGCAGATTTCGAGGCGCCTGTTGCCCGCCAGGATGGGGCGGCCACGAAGCCGAACGCCCCGGCCTACGACCCCAAGACATACACGGACCTCGTGGCCAATCAGGGCTGCACCATGAACATCAGTGTCCCTCCCGAAAACTCCGTC
>PMYM01000009.1 GCA_003171235.1 Phycisphaerales bacterium
ACCTGGAACAGCATGTCGGCTCCCCGCTTGTCTATGGGCAAATACCCCAGCTCGTCGACCAGCAACAGTTGGGGGCGGGTGTACTTCTTCATCTCCTGGACCAGTCGGCCGGCCTTCTCGGCGGCCAGGAGGGTGTTGACGATATCGATGGCGGTGGTGAAGCGGACGCGGAAGCCGGCCTGGCAGGCGGCGTAGCCCAGGGCGATGCCAAGGTGACTTTTTCCCAGACCCACTCCGCCGATGATGATGGAGTTCGCCTTGTCCTCGATGAACTTCAGGCGGAAGAGGTTCTGGACGGCCAGGCGGTTGATCTTGGTCGGCCAGGTGAAGTCGAACTGATCGAGGGTCTTGAGCACGGGGAATCGAGCATCCCGAATGCGTCGCACGCGAGCGCGGTCCTGGCGCAGGTCGGCCTCGCCTTCCACCAGCCGGCTGAGGAAGTCCACGTGGGACCACTGCTTCTCGGCGGCCTGGCGGGCGAGTTCCTCCACGTGCTCCTGCATGAACGTCAGGTTCAGATAGTCCAGTTGGCGGTGCAGGTCCTCCGGTGCGGCGTTGGGATCCCTATTCTGGCTCATTGGGTTCTCCGGGTCGGGCGGCCTGGGCTTCGCCGGCCGCCGGGGGGTTGTCGGCCGGCGGGGTGGGCTCACCATCGGTGGCATACAGGCCGAGGTTGGGTTCGGGCAGTTCCAGATCGAGCAGGTCCTGGCGGCGAGTCAGGTGCAGCGCCCCCGGTTCGGGCAGCAGGCGTTGACGCTGTTCCAGCAGGTTGGCGACGTACTCGCAACTGAAGGCCTGGAACTCCAGGGCGTCTTCGATGGCTCGGCGGGTCTGGTCGGGGCCGTAGATCTCGCTGAGAGCCACGATCTTGCGGACGTGGTGCAGGGCGTTGAGCCGCCGGTCGGCCAGGCCCAGGTAGAAGGCTTCCGCCTTGGGCGTCAGGGCCAGCAGCCGCAGCATCAGCTTCTGATCCCGCGCCCTGCGGCGCTGGGCCAGGAGGGCCCGCGGGTGGTCAGGGTTCTCGAAGTCCTGATAGCGGTCGTAGCAGCGGACGTGGCGGGCGATGAGCTTGTCCTGATGGTAGAAGCACAGCACGTCGGGGTAGAGCTTGACCGTCAGGGCGGCCCCGGCATATTCGGCGGGCACCGAGTAGGTGTTGGTGTCCACGGTGACGCGGAACTGGGTGTTGGCCCGCCCCGGACGGATGACCCCCACATCGTAGGGCTGGGCCGGCAGCGGCTTGAGCCGGGACTTCTCGGTACCGAACAATTCCACCGGCTGGCGGCGCGTGGTGCCGTGGATTCGCACGTTGGCCACCGTGTCCAGCCACTGGCGGGCGGCGGGGTTGACGTGGGCGAAGTCCGTCAGCTCCAGGCCGGCCAGGAGATTCTTCTTTACGTATCCCACCGCGTTCTCGACGCGACCTTTTTCATTCCCGGCCGCTACGTTACAGGGGGCGATGGCGAAGCCGAAGTGATCGGCGAAGTCCTTGTACCGTGGGTTGAGAACCGGTTCCTGGCCGACGATCCGCTGTAGGACGGCGCTGCGAAGGTTGTCCACCATCACCTTGCCCACGACCCCGCCAAAATGGGCAAAGGCGTTGGCCTGGCAGGCCAGGAAGTGCTCCATGGTCTCCGAGACGGTGAACTCCACGTACATCATGCGGCTGTAGCACAGCACCATCACGAAGAAGCTCAGCCGCCGGCGGGTGTTGCCCACGTTGACGGAGCCGAACTGGCCCCAGTCCACCTGGGCGCATTCCCCCGGCGCGAAGGACAGCGTCAGGAACGTCGGCGTCCGTGGCGGACGGATCTGCCGGACGTACTCCTTGACGATCGACATCCCGCCACGGAAGCCGGCCTCCTGCAGCCGCAGGTACACCTGCGTGGCGGTGTAGGGGTGCGTCTGAAGCCAGCGGACGATCTGCGGCTTGAACGTGTCCAGCTTGCTGGGCCGCGGCGGCGTGAGCCGCTGGCGGAACCTGTCCTCCGCCAGCCACCGGCCGACCGTGCGGGGGCTCAGGTGCAGTTGGCGGGCGATCTGGGTGATCGTCAGGCCGTCCTTGTCGTGGCGGTCTTTGATCTGGCAGTAGAGCTGGTAGTCGATCACAGGGCACGCTCCAATCCCGCCAGGATCTGTCCGATGCTCATAGGCCGGCTGACCCCGCGCCGGGGACCCGGCCCTGAGCCGGGGCCACCGGGCCCGGGGCCGCCGGGGGCGGGGGCGTCCAACGCCAGCACCTGGTACAAGGGCTTCTGGTAGGCGATCAGCCCGGCGGCCAGCAGCTCCCGGCGAGCGGCCGCCAGGGCCGCCCCGTCCAGCGGCAGCAACTGGCAGATGCCCTGATCGCTGTAGTAGCTCAGGCCCGACCCGTCGGCCACGGTGACCAGGAACAGGTACAACGACAGTGCCCCGGCTGTCCGGCCGACGATGTGCCTATCCCGAACCAGCCGATGGTCGATCCAACTGAACTGCTTGGGCACCTGCCGCAACCGCTGGGGGCACAGCACTCGTTTGATCACCGCCATGGGCCTGTCTCCTGTTGGCCGGGCCCGTCAAGCCGACGCTGGCTTGGCTGCCGGGGCCTTGGATCTGCTGGCCCAAGAGTATCAGCCGGTGGGTGGTCGGCAGGATGTTCTCCTGTAACGCGCTGCCGGTTAACTGGGCGATAAGCCCCTGGAGCACAAGGCCTTGGGTTAGGCAGACATCTTGTAACGCGCCCAACGTCAAGGTGCCCTTATCCGCCGACGGCAGAAGGGCTTGCGGCCGGCAGTGATCTTGTAACGCGCCAGACTTCCTGGCCCGCCTCCGCCAGTAGCCCGGATGGGCCTTCCGCCAGGCCTGGACCCGCAGCACATTGGCCGTGCCGCGGAAGTACTCGCAGCCCTTGGCCGAGGCCCGCCAGCGAGCCCGACTGGCGGCCTTGCTGGCTTGGCGGCAGGCAGGTTGCGAGCAATACCTCTGGTGGTAGTGGTTGCGGGTGTCCGGTTCGTACAGATCTCCGCAATGGCGGCACTTACGCTGACGGCGTCGGGGCATGGGCAACTCCAAAATCAACTAGCCCATGTTGCCCCGCCCAAGGCCGCGCCCCTGAAGAAAACTCAAGCGAAGAAGACCCACCAACGGCAGAAGAAGACGCCAGATCTCTGCTGGCTCGAAGAAGACCCACCCGAAGAAAACCCCACTTTCAGACCGGCCGATCTACTGCACTTTCAGAACGCCGGTGACACCGCCGCCCCAGCTCGTCGCTCCGGTCCATTTGCGGCTCGGCAATCGTCGGGAATCGCTCATGGTAAGTTCCGGCCTGAGTCGCCAGCCGGCTGAAGGCCTTCAAAATGGCGAAGCAGGCGTAGGTGGAGAACTTGAAGCCGCGGGAGACGTCGAACTTCTCGATCGCCCGCAGCAGGGCCATGTTGCCCTCGGAGATCAGCTCGGAGAATTCCACGTTCGGGATCCTCGTCCGCTTGGCCATCGCCACGACCA
>PMYM01000067.1:0-19099 GCA_003171235.1 Phycisphaerales bacterium
TTCAGCGGCGCTGCGGCGCTGGCGGGCAAGGCTGCCCTTCGCAGCGGAGCGGGACTTGTAAGGGTAGCTGTTCCGAAAAGTATTTTGCCGATTGTCGCCTCGATTGAGCCGTCATATACGACGATACCGCTGGATGAAGACGCGGCAGGCAGAATTTCAAAAAAGGCGATGAATAAAATTCTCGATATCCTGCCGGAAAATGACTGCATAGCCGTCGGCTGCGGTATCGGCACGAGCGGCGATTTAGGCTTAATGCTGCTTACGCTCATCGCACAGGAAAATTTGAAAATGGTTATCGACGCCGACGGCCTGAACAANNTGGCCATCGGCCCGGGCATGGGCACAGGATCCGGCGCCATCAACCTGGTCCGCGCCGCCCTCGGGCAGGATAAGCCCCTGGTCATCGACGCCGACGGCCTGAACAACCTCGCCGCGATACAAAACTGGCAAAATAACGCAAAGGCAAATATTATTTTGACACCGCATCCCGGCGAAATGAAAAGGCTGTGGCCTTCGGTTATGCGTGAGGCGATGCCGCCCGACCGTACGAGCCAGGCTGTTCAATTGGCGCAAAAAACCGGAACAATCGTCGTCCTGAAAGGAGCCGGCACAGTCGTAACCGATGGCAAATCGCTTTATATAAACAAGACGGGCAACCCCGGTATGGCGACCGCGGGAGCAGGCGACGTTTTGACAGGCTGTATTGCCGCGGCTCTCGGCCAGCAACTTTCATCGTTCGATGCCGCCGTCCTCGGCGTTTATATTCACGGGCTGGCAGGCGACATCGCCGCCCAGAGGTTCGGCCAGGTAAGTTTAATCGCAACCGATATTATCGATTCTCTCGGACAGGCATTTATGAAACATTCCGGATAAGGATTACGACTATGAGCAAAGCAAAACAATTTTTTGAAGACTACCAGAGCAATTTCCCGAAGACGCAGAAAAGCTGCCCCGAAGCAGTGCAGGGTTTTTCATCTATGTTCGCTAAAGTGATGAAAGACGGGGCGTTATCGATGATGCAAAAGGAGCTTATTATTGTCGGAATCGCCGTCGCAATCCGCTGCGAATCCTGCATCAGGCTGCACGTAAGAAAGGCTCTCGAAGCAGGCGCAAAACCGGAACAGATTCTCGAAGCAGCATCTGTGGCGGTTGTTATGGGAGGCGGCCCGGCGACCACCTATCTGCCAATCGTAATCGACACCCTTGAGGCGCTGCAGGAACAGAAGTAAAAAATCGAATATTTGAATTGGAACGTCAGGTCGCCCAGACATATCGGGATTTTATTTTGCTGAGGACAAGAACGGAGAGAGCGGGCACGACTACGCTGTCGCTTCGTCGGGTAAAATTCTTTTCCTTAAAGTCGTTTTTCCAGAGCTAAACCGTTCGTAGCGCAGCAAAGAACGGAGAGGGCGGGATTCGAACCCGCGGTACGGCAAGCCGCACACACGCTTTCCAAGCGTGCTCCTTCGGCCACTCGGACACCTCTCCAAGCTGCCTGCCTCATCGGCAGGAAGGCTTAGGGCAATCAGCCTTGCCCTAGAAATTAGCGTCCCGCGGGGGGTGTTGGCCAGTTTTTTTGCCCCGCCGGATCAAAAGTCCGACCGGTAATGCTTGGCGGGCAAATCGCCGGCATCAAGTTTTCCCTCGCGGCAGGTCGAAGAACTTAGAATCGCGCACGCCTCCTGCGCGGGCCGCAACGAGGCTGGCGTGACATTTTTTCAGGGATTCTTATGTTTGCGCCTGCGTTTGACATAAAGTCGGAGGCAACGATGACGCACATTACGCTCAAGTTGACGCTGGCGGCAGCCTGTCTGGCCGCCCTGGCCGGCTGCAACCTGCCCAACCCCGAAGCGCGCCAGTGGCTCAAGGATTCTTCCGCCGCCGCCGCCGCCGGTGAAAACGACCGGGCCATCCAACTTTCCAGCCGATTCTTGCAGGAATACCCCAAGCTGGAAGAGTCGGCCGAGGCGTACTACATCCGCGGCCTGGCCCGCAGCCGCACCGACCAGAGGGCCCCCGCCCGCGACGACCTGGAGGCGGCCTTGAAGCTCACCAAGCGCAAGGACCTGCTGGCCCTGGCCCACATGGAGCTGGGCAGCATGGCTTACCAGGCGGACGACGTGCCGGGTTCGGAATCGCATTTTCGGGCGGTGCTGGTGAACCTGCCGCCAGCGCAGAGCCCGGCCGACCAGGCCGCCTATCGCCTGGCGCGGGTGTTGCAGCGCCAGGGACGCTGGAACGACGCCGACCTCTTCTTCGACCGGGTGATCTACCTCTTTCCCCAGGGCGAACTGTCGCGCCTGGCCCGCACCCAGGTGCGCGCCACCCACTGGGCTATCCAGGCCGGCGCCTATGCCGACCCGACCCAGGCGCAGAACACCCAGCGGCGACTGAGCCAGGCGGGCCTGTCCGCCCAGGTGGACAAGGAAATGCGCGACGACAGCCTGATGTACCTGGTGAGGGTGGGTTCCTTTGCCACGCTGGAGGCCGGCCAGAGCGACCTGGAGAAGGTCAAGCGCCTGTGTCGCGACGCCTTCATGACCGCTGCAAGATGAACCCGGCCTTCCGCGCCGGCGTCCAAATTGCAGATGCGCCCTGGAGAGACCGTGTGGAACTGGCTGCTTAAAGTAGACCCCATCGCCCGATCGCTGTTGGTGTACGCCCCGCTGGTGAGCATCGACAAGGCTATCATCTACGGCCGGGTTATTCTTCTGACCTGGCTGCTGGGGGCCGGCCAGTACGGGGTGTGGCAACTGGGGGTAATGGTTTTCAGCATCGTTTCGGCCATGTCCACGCTGGGCGCCAACCACGGGCTGGCCCGCTACGTCAGCCAGTACCAGGCCTGCGGCCAGTTGCGTGAATTCTCCCGGCGGGCGGCCTGGGGCAGCGGGATGCTGGCGGTGCTGGTGGGCGTGGCGGCCCTGCTTTTGAGCGGGCCCTTGACCGGGGCGCTCTCGCTGGTCAGCGAGGCCTCCGACCTGGACCCTGCCCAGTGCCGCAACATCGTCCTGTTGGCCCTGGTCAACGGGCTGGCCATGGGGCTGTACATCAATCTCCAGTCCTACATCCGCGCCCTGCGGACCTTCCGCCTGCTGGCGGCGATGGACCTGTTCTACACCTTGACCTTTACCGCCCTGGCGGTGGCGCTGGCCAGGGGCACCGGCAGCGGCACGGCGGTGCTGGCGGCGCATGCGGCCACACTGGGCCTGATGCTGGTGCTGGGACATCGGGCCGCCGGGCGGGCACTGGACCGCCTGGAATACTCCGGCGTAGCCGGAGGGCAGGCCCCCCCGCCGGAGGGCAAGCCGCTGCGCCCCGTGCTGCGGCGGCTGCTGGGTTACGGCATGGTGGCCATGTCCGGCGCCTTGATATGGGAATTCGGCAGCCAGGTCAGCGCCTGGTTCGTCAAGTATCACCTGGGGCTGGAAAAGCTGGGCGTGTACGGGGCGTTCCGGCAGATGTCGCAGCTTGCCTGGGGGATGGCCGGCATGGCCTGGGGACTGCTCTTTTCTCACGTGGCCAACCTGTGGGAAAGAGGCCGCCGGGCCAAGGCTCTGCGTGTCATGAACCTTTCCTACAAGCTGGTGGTGCTGGTGATGATGACGGCCTCGATGCTGGTGCTGGCGACGGCGCCGGCCTGGACGCTCTTGCTGCGGGCGAGCTTCCGCCGCGACCTGAGCCTGCTGGCCGGGCTGCTGATGTTCTACCAGTGCTCGGCCAATCTGGGCATGGCCGGGATCGTGGCCCAACTGCGCGAGCGTCCGGCCGTCACGGTGGCCATCGTTTCGGCCGGAGTGCTGGTCAACGCGGCCCTGGCCTGGGCGTGGGTGCCGCATTGGGGCCTGGGCGGCGCTGCCCAGGCCGCCGGCCTGGCCGGCTTGGCCGCCACGCTGATGGGCGTGCTGTACATGCTGATAATGCAGCCGTCGCTGCACTTGTCGGGCCACCTGCTGGCCCTTTCGCCGATCATCTTCCTGCTGCCCGGGCCCCTGGCCGCCGGGCTGTGGGCTCTGGTGCTGGTCGTGGCGGCAGCCACCCGGCTGGTCTTTTCCCGGCATGAGAAGATCCTCCTCCGCAATTACGTCCTGACCCTTGGCCGGCGCTTGCGGTCGCACCCTGGCGATCGCCCCGTCAGGTCAACCAACCCATAGTCCCTTGCCTTGTTCTCACATGGCCGCCGCACAAAACGCGGACGGCCATGCCGCACAACAGCGAAGGCTTTGCCAATAGCACCCGCCGCCAGGCGGGGGTTTGCGGTTCGGGTTCTTCCCAAGACCAGAGACAAGCAAAAAGGAAACCCTCCTCTCACGCCGGCGGCTATAGGCGCCTTTCGCCGATCGATGCCTGTACGCTAGTTCACCTGCCCTCCCCGCTTGCCGATAATTACAGCGTATGAGTGAGTCCCCGGACTTTGCCCGCGCCATGGCGCTATTCCGCGACGGCCGGTTCGAGGCCGCCGCCGACGCCCTGCACAGTCTGGCCGACGGGCGCGACCTTCAGGCCCGCCTGGCTAAGTATTACTGCGCCATGTCGCATCGCGGCCTGGGCATAGAACTGCTCCAGGCGGGCCAGTACGAACAGGCCGGGCGGCATTTCCGCCAGGCTGTCTCCCTGGTGGGCAACCGGGCCGACCTTGCCGAATACCTGCTGGTGGTCTACGCCCGCACGCACCGGCCGGAAGAGTCCGCCGCCCAGGCCGAGCTGCGTCTGGAGGCCGACGCCGACAATCCGCTGGCGTATCTGCACCTGGCCCAGGCGCAGTGGCGATCGGCCCGCCGCCCGTTGGCCCTGCTGACGCTGAGGCAGGCCTTGCGCCGCTTCGGCGACAACGCACTGCTGCACATGAACCTGGGCCTCTTTCACGCCGCCGGCGAGCAGTGGGACCTGGCCCAGCAGCACCTGCAAAAGGCCGTTGAATGCGATCCTGCCAGCGCCGCCGCCTGGAAACGCCTCGGGCACGTCGAATCCGTGCGGGGAGATTTCTACAAGGCCCGCCAGGCCTTCCATCGCGCCTGCACGCTGGATGGATCGGACCTGGTGACGGCCTACCAGCTTAGCCTGGCGGCCCTGGCGGCCGACAAGGCCGGCTTCCCCGCCTTGATAAGCCTGCCGGAGTTCGCGCGCCCCGCGGCCAGTTCGCAGATTCGCCAGTTGGCCGAATACGTGGCCGCCGAGCCGGACTTCGTCAAGGCCTTCCTGGCCCTGCCGCCCAGCCAGGCCGACGCGGACCTCTTCGACATCCTGGTCTCGGTGCTGCGGACGGCCCTGACCCATCATCCCCGGTACGCCGACCTGCATTGCCTGCTCAGCCAGTCGCTGGAGCGGCTGGGCCAGCTGGAGCCCGCCATCGGGGCCGCCCGCCAGGCGGTGCAGATCAATTCCTCGTATCGCCAGGGCCTGGTGCAGCTTGCCCGGCTGGAGGAGCGCTCGGGGCAGGCCCAGGAGGCCCTGGATCACTACCGCGGGGCTTTGTCGGCCGGGGCCGACTGGCCCGACGTGCACCTGGCCATCGGGCAACTGATGGAGCGAGCGGGGCAGGGCCCCGGCGCCGTAGAGCATTACCGCTCCGCCTTGGTATTGAACCGAAATTACGCACCCGCCAGCCAGGCGCTGTCGCGCCTGGCGGCTTGAGAGAGACAGCGTGAGCCACCTGCTGGAAATACTTGGCAAGGGTTTGGACGAGAGCGTCTGGCAGATGCTTTCGTCGCACTTTGGAATGGGCCTGGGGAAGAGCCTGCCGCAGTTGCGCCAGGCGGCCCAGCAGTCGCCCTGCGCCCACAGTTTTCTGCAACTGGGGTTGGGGCTGATGCGGGCCATGCAATTGCCCGAGGCCGCCTGGGCTCTGCAGCAATCCCTGCGGCTGGACAGCGGGCTTCTGGCGGCCCGGCTGGCCCTGGCCAGCGTGCATGACGATCTTGGCCAGAACCAGCAGGCCTTCGACCAGCTTCAGGTAGCCAACACCACCCACCCCGGCGACGTGGCGGTGCTCTTTGCCATAGGCTATTGCCTGGAAAAGCTCCAGCGCCCCGCTGAGGCGGCCAGTTACTATTCCGACGCCATCGCCCGCAAAGATAATTTCCTGCCTGCCCGGCAGCGGCTGGCCGCCGTCGCCTTGCTGGCGGAAGACCTGGACACGGCCATTGCCCAGCAGGAGTATCTCTCGCGCAAGGCGCCGGGCGACGTGGCCCTGCTGGCCGGACTGGCCAACCTGTATCACCGCCGCGGGCGATTCGACCAGGCGGCCACGACCTTCGAGAAGGCCATCGCCCTGGAGCCCGACAACTGGGCCCTGCTGGACGACGAGGTCGAACTGCTGGCCCAGACGGGGCAAACGGCCCTGGCCATCGAGCGGCTGTATCACCTGCTGGAAGTGCAGGGCCCCTTCGCCGACCTGCACCTGCGGCTGGCCGACCTGCTGGCCCAGACCGGCCAGGACGCCCAGGCCTGCCAGCACTACCAGAACGCCCTGGAAATCGACCCCAACTACATTGAAGCCCGCATCCGCCTGGCCCGCCACCACCTGGGGAACGGGCGGTGGGAGCAGGCCTGCGAGGATTTCCTGACCGCTTCCCAACTCAACGACCAATTGCTGGACTGCTACGTCGGGCTGGGAGTGGCCCAGGCCGCCGTTGGCCAGCCGGCCAAGGCGATTGAAACCTTCCAACTGGCCGGGGCGGTCGAGCCCAACTCCTCCCTGCTGCTGGCGGAGATGGCCCGGCTGCAACTCAAGGCGGCGGCGGCCGTCGAGTTCGAGTCGCACCTGAAAGTCCAGGAGGAGTTCCCCCTGGCCGAGCCGGAATTGGACCACGACGATCTCTTCCAGTGCCAACTGGCCCGGCACGCCGAATTTGTCCAGAAGAACCCCGGCCACGCCGACGTCCACTATCGCTATGGCGTGCTGCTGCGGGCGGAGGGCCGCCTGGCCGAGGCGGCCGAACAGTTCCGCCACGCCCTGCACATCAATCCCGCCTACGCCGACGCCCTCATCCGCCTGGGCATCACCCTGCAGGATTTGGGCCAGGGCGAGCAGGCCATCGCCGTGTTCAGGCAGGCCCTGGAGATCGGCCAGGAATTCGTGGACGTGCACTATCGCCTGGCTGTGCTGTACACCGACCGGCGGCAACTGGACAAAGCCCTGGAGCATCTGCGCAGCGCCAGCGGGCTGGACCCCAACAACAGCAGCGTCCGCCTGGCCCTGGCCCTGTCGCTGCAGAACATGGGGCTGATGGACCGCTCCGCCGCCACCTGGCGCAGCCTCAGCCGGCTGCACCAAGCGGCCAAGTCGCCCAAGTAGATTACGCTCCCCGAAAAACACCGGAGGCGACCGTTGCCGGCCGCCTCCGTTTTCGTCCCGCGCTCTTTGACCACCAGGGCTAGACGATGAAGGTGAAGACCAGGTCGCTGCCGTCTATGCCGTTGCCGGTGGGATACGTGCCGTTGATCAGGATGCCGTCCAGGGCCCTGCCGCCGCGGTCGGTGACGAAATTGGCGCCGGTGCCGCTGACGGTGACGGTGTAGGTGCCGCTGGCGAACATCAGGCCCTGGTTCCAGACGGCCTGACGGGTCGTGGGATTGTAGGTAAGGCTGGAGGCGGTCTGCGGCACGCCACTGCGGACAATGGTCACGGTAAGGATGTTGATGGTTTCGGGCAGGATGTCCTCGGTGAAGGTGATGACCACCTGGGGCCCAACCTGCTGGGCCAGCAAGACGCGCGGGGCGCCGGCGGCGTTGGGCCGGGTAGCCACGGTCAGCAGGCCCAGAGTGGCCAGGTTGGTCCTGCCGTTGCGGATCTTGCCCAGGTGGCTGCCGGCCACGATGGCGTTGCCCACGGCCGTATTGACCGTGCCGGCAACGCTCACTTTGTCGATGCTGCTGTAGCCTTCCAACGAAGTGTCGTCATCGGTGCCATAGAATCCGTCGCTGCCCTCGCCCACGCCGGCGGCCAGGATCGAGGTGTCGAGATTCCCGCTCAGCGCCACCGACTTGATGCTGCCGTTGGCCAGGGCGTCGTCGGAAGTGCCGTACATTCCGTCAGCGCCCAGGAAGAAGCCAGCCAGCACGGCGCTTCCGGTCAGGTTGGCGGCGGTGAACTTGCCAATGTTGCCGCGGGCCGCAAGAATGCTCCCGCTGATATTCACGGCCTTCACCGTGCCGATGTCCTGGCCGGTGCTGATGGAGCTGTTGGAGACCGTGCCGCCCAGGGTCAACTTGTTGATGCTGCCCAGGGCGACGATGACGTCGTTATCGACGGTGCCGCCGACGGCCAAGCTGTCCAGCCCCATCAGGGCCTCAATGTCGCCGCTCAGGGCGCCGGCGACGGTAATGCCGGTCTTGAGGGCGGAGGCGGTCACCTCGATGTCGGCGTTCATATTGCCGGCGACGAGCATCTTGCCCAGTTCGCGGGTGGTGAACATGCCGCCGGTCCAGGGGCCGGTGGTGATCTTAGCCAGTGCCCCGCCGACGCTCAGGTCGGTCGTGCCGATCTGGAAGATCGTCAGCGAGCCGACGTTGCCGCCAAGGTCCACGTTGGCGCCGTCGGCCAGGGAGTAGATCGAAAGGCTGCCGACGTTGCCGTCCAGTGAAATGCCCGTCCCGGCGCTGCCGTTGATGGCCAGGCTCGGGGCAAGCAGGCCCTTCAGGCCGGCATCGTCGCCGGCCTCGATCAGGTCGGCCTGGAAGATGCCGTCGCCGCCCAGGCCGGGCGTCACCACGATGCTCAGGGTGCTAGCCGAAGCGGTCGTGCCGGCCAGTTGCAGGCTGGTGATCTTGCCGGCCGTCAGTGTGCCGCTGTCGGTGGAAAGCGTGCCGTTGCCCGGGCCGACGAGGGCGATGGTGACGGTGTCGCCGTCGGTGTCGTGGATGACCAGGGGCACTCCGGCGCTGAAGGCGAACGTGCCCGAGGGCACGACGATATTGCCTTGAACCGTCTTGGCGCTGAATTCGCCCGAAGAGGCGGGTATCGATTGCAGGGCGCCACCGATGGAAAGCGAGCCGATGGCCGTGTCGGCGAACACGCCGTAGCTGTCCAGCGCCCCATCCACAGTCGAACCGGCCACCACTACGCTGCCGATGCGGCTTTCGCCGGGGGCCACGCCGTCATCGACCGTGCCGAACAACCCATCGGCGCCCGGATCGACGCCCGCGGCGATGACGCTGTTGTTCAGGTCGCCGCCCAACTGCACGGCCGGAAGGTTGCCGCCGGTGGCAATGTCGTCGCCGCCGCCAACCACCAGGTCGTCTCCGGTGTCAAAGCCGGCCAGGAAGAAGCTGTCCACGGCCGAGCCCGTCGCCGTCACCTTTCCCAGGTTCCTCAGGGCCGCCATTGTCGCGCCGGTGAAGGAACCGGCCGAGAGCTTCTGCAGGTCGATGCCCGCCTTGGCCTGGCCGGAGATATCGCCGCTGAAGGTCATGGCCTGAATGTTGCCGGTGGCCACGGCCGTGCCCGTGAAGCTGGCGCCGGCGACGGACAGGATGTTCCGCCCGGCCCGCAGGTCGGAGCTGACGTCGCCGGCCGATGAGAGCTTGCCCAGGTCCAGCCAAGCCGTCGCCCCGCCGCCCAGGGCGCCCGTGCTGGCGACGCTCTTGATGCTGCCCTGCTGGCTGGTGAACTGCCCCGTGACCGCCCCGCCGACCTTCACGTTGCCGATGTCCAGCGTGGCGGTGATGTCGCCGCTGAAATTGCCGGCGATGGCGACGTTCTTGATGTCGGTGTTGGAAAGGACGCTGGCGCTGACGTTGCCGGCGGCCTGCAGGCTGCCGATGCCCCGGCTGACCTGGACGATGCCGGTGATGGCGCCGGCCGAAACAAGCTGCTTGAGCTGGCCGTTGACAATGATGTTGGCGGCGATGTCCGTCGGCCCGCCGTTCTTGCCGGTGGAGGCGATCTTGCCCACGTCGCCGTCGATATACAGCAACTGGCCGGCCGTGGCCAGTTCGCCGGCCGAAATGATCGACTTGGCCGAACCGTCGATTACCAGCCGCCCGTGCAGATAACCGCCGGAGGTGATGCTTCCCAGCGAGGCCCGCGGGCCGCTGATCTCCAGGTCCAGGTCCATGTTCTGCCCGGCGGCGGTGGAAATGCTGCCCACGGCGCCCTCAACCTTCACGACCATGTCCATGGGCCCGCCGCTACTAAGCTTGCCCAGACTGGCGTTGGGGCCGGTGGAGTTGATGACGCCGGTGGCCGTGCCCTTGATGCTCACCGACTGGATGGGCCCGGCGAAATCCAAGGTCGTGCGCCTCCCGAATAGGTCCTCCATGTTGCCGCCGATGGTTATCGCGCCGGCGGAGCCGCCCTCGAGCGTGCTGCCCTGAATGTCATGTTTAATGGTTACCTTCTTCATGCTCGATTCAGCGGTGACGGTGCTGCTGAGAACGTCATAGGCCGTAAGGCTGCCCAGGACGGTTGTCACATATACCGTTGTGCCGTCGAGTCGGCCGGTCGGACCGGTTATAGCCAGGCTGGTCATGCCCAATCCGCTGTGGATGGTGCAGCCGATAATGCCCGGCCCATCCATGCTGATGCTGCCCAGCCCGTCATAGTTCCCGTCCACATAGGAATTCAACATGCCATCGGTGCCGCCCGTGCCCGTCACCTTGTTCAGGCGGCGAGCATAAATCGTAGCTCCGGATATCTTGGACCCCGCGCCAACGATACTGACCCAATCGATCGTAGCGGGAATCGCAATGCCCGGAATCTTTATCTGCGTGCCGTTCATGTACTCGTTCAGCGGGGCGGCGGCGATCAGGTTCTCCAGGCTGGCGCCGTTGGACGCCACAACTTTGCTAATCAACGTCGTGGACATGATCGGGGCCAGCACGCGCACGCCGACGCCGCTGGCGGTCACCAGGGTGATCTTGCCCGGGGAATAGATGCCCACCTGGGCGTATTGGGCGGTCGGAAGCTGGATCATGCCGTCGCCGACATCGACGCTGCCGATGGTGGCGCCGTAAATGAAGCCGGTTATGCCGTTGAACTGCCCGGCCGGGGTGTCGTGGTCGGCGTTGGCGGTCACCGTGCCCAGGTTGCCCAGGCAGATGACGTCCTGAATCGAGCCGTCGGCCTTGACGGTGGTGAGGTCGCCGCTGGCCAGGATGCCATCGATCACCCCGCCGCCCGGGGCGGTGGCATTGGCGGCAGGCCCATGGATTAATTCAGGCGCGCCGTTGGGGAAAGAGGGGTCGCCAATGTTGCTCTTGACGCTGAAGAGCCCCACCGTGCCCAGGTTGGCATAGATGATCGAGCCGTCGGTGTTGTTGACGATGCTGTTGGCCGTGCCGGTCTGCACCAGTTCGTAAATGTCCGCCTTGCCCTGAGCGCCATTGAACACCAGGTCGGTCGAGGGGGCAGTGTTGCTGACGGCGGCAGGGGTCCAATCCACGGTTCCGAACTGGACGTCGCCGCTAATATTGAGCCCAATGTTCCCGTTGAGAGTCAGGTTGACAATGGCCACGCCGATACCGCCCTCCACCGGCATGGTTATGTAGCTGCCGCTGGCGCCGGCGCTGGGGGAAAACGTAAGCAGCCCGCCGCTGTCATCGACAATGCTCAGGTGGTCGGCCGGCGTGGTGGAGTCGAACAAAATCGGCATGCGCACCCACCCGCCGGAGAAACCCTCGGAAGCAAAGACGGTGCCGCCGACGTGGACGAATCGGACGTCCCCGCCGCTGCCGGTGGTGAGGGTATTGGGCGCAGTCATCGAACCGAAGTCGCCGGTCACATTGATAAGATTGATAAAGCCTGGGTCTCCCAGATTATCGGCATTGGCGACGAAGCTCGTGCCCGTTATGGCGCCGGCGACGATCACCTGGCCGATACTTTGATTGGCGGAAACGGTGCTCGGGCCCAGATCGCCCGTCAGTCGCATCGCCATCAAGTCTTGCCCGGCCAGGATGCTGCTCGTGCCGAAGGCGCCGCCTTCCACCAGCCCGACGTCGCCCAGGCTCCGAATGGTGTCCAGAGCATACGTCGGGGTATTGGTATCGAGGACGTTGCCGTTGCGGGCGTCGATGGTGCTTGCACTTATTGCCGTCGTGCCCGTCACGTTGGCGATGTCGCCCTGGTGGGTGAAAATGTCGACGCCGATGATCCCCAAGCCGACATTGGCCGCCGTGACGCTGCCGAGGGAAATCGGCGTCAACCCGTCGATTGTGACCTCGTACGAGCCGGTTGGAGCATTGAAACTCCCGGCCAGGCTGAAGGAAGAATCCACGGTGTTGACAACCGCCAGGTGGTACTCGCCGGCGTTGTCGGGAGTATAGACAATGTCCCTGGTGGTGGAGCCCAGGCCCGCCCAGGTTCCGTCAGGCTTGACCAGAACGATCCGGAGGGTCGCGGTTGAATTCAGGGTGATGTGGACGGGCTGTTCGGGCAGCAGGTCCAGGGCGTAGACATCGACGAAGTCGTCATACGTCGCCTGAGGCGGGACATCAACCGTTATCCTGCCTTGGATGGCGCCGTCGATGACCAGGGAGTTGCCGACGCCCGCGAACCGCTCGGCCGTGGCCGGGGTGCCGTTGCCGTCGACACTGGCGCCGTCCAGGTTGGGCAGACGGCCGGAGATCTCATCCAGGCCGATGTTCTCCAATTCGGTGTGGTAATCGGGATTCTGAAAATCGGGAGGAAGGAGGTTCTCTCCGACCTCGATGTTTTTGTACAGAGTGCCGTCGATCCGCGCCTGGCCGATCTTATCGGCCTTGATCAATCCGCCCAGGGCCCCAGGCGCGGTGGGATCGCCCTTGCCGGCGTCAACCGCCACTTCCAGGTAATTGAGCTTGCCGGTCACGTTTACGTCGCCGTCCAGGTAACCGCAGTAGAATACCTGGGTATCTCCGCCCAACTCCACAGTCGCGGTTCCCACCGCCGTGGTGGTTCCCAGCACCAGGCCGTCGATGACGATGCGGTTCATCGGGCTGTCGCTGGTGATGTCGCCGGTAATGCGTATCGGGCCGGTGCCCGCCGGAGCGGCGGTATCCTCGCTTCCGGGAATGTTGTTGTCGGTGCCCGGCAGGCCGCCAGCCCCGTAGCTCCAGAAGCCCGGCACCGTGCCCAGGGCGGTCGCCCGACCGGCGTTGTCGACTGTAACAACCGTCAGCGTGGTGGCGGAGTCGGTGCCGGTCAAATGGATGGAGTCGATGTCCATCTTTATGGCGGGGGCGGGTGGAACTGGTGGTGACGGCAGATCGACCCCGCCCGGCCCAAAGACGTCCACCGACCCGCTGCCCATCAGCGAGATCAGCACCGTCTGATTATTGAGATCGATAAAAGTGAAGCTGCCCCCCGCGCCGATGTGGGTCAGCAACAGCCGAGGTTCCAGATTCTCCAAACCAACCGCGCCGAGCCCCAAGCCGGATTTGTTGTCAGCAGTCATAGCACACCCTTTAGCTAAAGATGCAATTCGCATTTTGGGCCCGCCGTGCGAGCTACCTCCTCGCACTCCCTGGATTGTCGCCGCGGTCCCAACTTCAGTTCGAGCAAGTTTCCACGGGGCTTGATGGCCGCCCAACTCCGGAGCCCGCCGCCCATGGGGCCGGGCCCGCCCGGTCAGCGCACTAAGCCACAGCGGAACTAACGGCCGATCTTCGCGAAGCGCAACGCAAACAACCGGCGTATCTTACTTGGTCCGGCATGGGTTTCAAACAAAAAAAGCCTTTTGCCGCCCCCGTCAATCCGCCCAAAACGCGGCAGGGGCGTTGGCCCCTGCCAGGGATGAAACTATTCTCTTGGATAAGAGTTCCTGGCAAAATGGGAACCTCTGAAGCTACTGGCCGGGGGTTTGCCGGCCCAGAGAGCGGCTGACGTCGCGGCTGATGCGGACGGCGCACCATTCGCGCCCGCACATGGCGCAGTAGTCCTGGTCGGCCGGGGTGTCGCGGCGATGGATTTCACGGGCGGCCTGGCCGTCGAAGGCCAGGCGGAACTGCCCCTCCCAGTCCAGGTTGGCCCGGGCGGCGGAAAGCTCGTCGTCCCGCCGGCGGGCGCCGGGGAGCTTGCGAGCCACGTCGGCGGCGTGGGCGGCGATCTTGTAGGCGATGCAGCCTTGCTTGACGTCCTCGGGCCGGGGCAGGCCCAGGTGCTCGGCCGGCGTGACGTAGCACAGGAAACTGGCCCCGTGATAGGCCGCCAGCGTCGCCCCGATGGCCGAGGTGATGTGGTCGTAGCCGGGGAACATGTCCGTCACCAGCGGGCCCAGCACGTAGAACGGCGCCCCGTCGCAGAGGGCCTGCTGGCGCTTCACGTTCATCTCGATCTGGTCCAGCGGCACGTGCCCGGGCCCCTCCACCATGCACTGCACGCCGGAGGCGCGGGCCCGCCCCACCAGCTCGCCCAGCGTCTCCAACTCGGCGAACTGGGCGGCGTCGGAGGCGTCGGCCAGGCAGCCGGGGCGCAGGCCGTCGCCCAGCGAATACGTCACGTCGTACTCGCGGCAGATGGCCGATATCTCGTCGAACATCTCGTACAGCGGGTTCTCCCGGTGGTGGTGGAGCATCCACTTGGCCAACAGCCCCCCGCCGCGCGAGACGATGCCCATCGTCCTCCGCGGGATGAATTCCAGGTGCCGCCGCAACAGCCCGGCGTGGATGGTGAAGAAATCCACCCCCTGCCGGGCCTGCTTCTCGATGGCCCCCAGCATCTGCCCGCAGGTCAGCTCCTCGATGGGGCGATCGACGATCATGGAATACACCGGCACCGTGCCCAGCGGCGCCGGGCTGTGGGAGAGCAGGTGGGTGCGGATGTCGTCCAGGTCGCCGCCGGTGGAGAGGTCCATGACGGCGTCGGCGCCGTACTTGAGGGCCCATTGCAGCTTGGTCAGTTCCAGGTCGCGGCAGGAACTGACCGGGGAGGCGCCGATGTTGGCGTTGATCTTGGTGCTGACCGCCCGGCCGATGCCGATGGGGTCCAGGACCGCTTCCCCGACGCTACGGTCCAGTCGCAGGCGGTTGGCGGGAATGACCAGCCTGCCGGCGGCCAGTTCGTCGCGGATGGTCTCCGGCGAGACGTTCTCGCGCTGGGCCACGCGCTGCATGGCCGGCGTGATGGTTCCCTGCCGGGCGTGTTGGTATTGCGTTGTCATTTCAATTCATTTTCCGCAGAGGGAACAGCAAAAGTCAGGAAAAATACAGAGATGCGGGAGTTTTTTCAACGCTCAATCGGGTGGCATGGTCACGCCTCTTTTCGCGTGACCATGTTTAGCCTTTGCTATCATGGACGGACACAGTCTCGTAGGCGTGCAACTGCTGGGTTGCACGCGCAATTCTTTTGTCTTCTTCCCCGCCATCAGACGGATCCCGCGTGCGGCCCAGCAGCCGCACGCCCTACGTCTCTTCGCGTTCCTCTTCCTGGGCCCTGGCCTGGGCCTTGGCGATCTGGTCGCGCAGGGCGGCGGCCTGCTCGTAGCGCTCTTCGCGCACGGCGACATCGAGCTTCTGCTTGAGCTGCTCCAAGGGGTCGGGCGGGATCTTCTCCTGCACCTCGCGCAGCATGCCTTCCAGCGTGGTCACCTCGCTGGAAGAGCCGTACAGGCCCTCCTGGCCAAGGGCGGCAAAGAACTCGCGCAGGCCCGACAGGGCGTCCAGCAACACCTTTCGGGCCATCCGCGGGCGGTTGGCGTGTAGGGCCAGGTTGGCCCGCGCCCGGCCGTTCATCATGATGATGTACGGGCGGTACTGCTCCATGGCCTTGCGGTCGGGTTCCTGGCGGGCGTACTTCTTGCAGAAGTCAAGCACGCGCAGGTTTCGGGCGGTGTCGCGGGCCACGCCCTCGTACTCCTCCAGCACGAACTGGCTGAGGTAGCGGTAGTAGTACTGGGCGGATTCGGCCCGGAGCATTTCGCACTGGCGGGGATCGACCCAGAAGCCCTCGTCGGAGCCGAACTTCTCCACGTGCCGCTGCAGGTGGTGCTCGTAGTAATGCAGCAGGGATTCAAACCCCATGGGCCGCTGGCCGTCGGGCCGGCCCTGGACTTCCATCTGCAGCAGGCCCAGTTCCACCCGCAACTGAATCCTGACGCTGCCGTCCTCGCCGCGGACCTTCCTCACCGAGATCTGCCCGGGCTCGTGAGGCCAGCCCTCCAGGATGGGACCGATGTCCTTGGTCACGGTGCAAACGCCTTCTTCACCCGCTGCCGGCCTGTTTGACGGACCGCCCCGCCAGGCGCCTTAGCCCCGCCACAAAGATTTGCTGATTCGCCGATTGACCGATTGACCCTGGCCGCTAGGCCCAGCGGATCAAGCCCAATTCCCGGCTGTCGGGCAGGGCCTCGTGCCGGGGCAGGACGCGCACAGTATAGCCGGCCAGGCCGGTCCGCCCGCAAGGCATGTCGGCGACAAAGTGGACGCGGCCCTCGGCGTCGGGGTTGCCCTGGGCGGCCATTTCCACCGCCTGCCCGTGCTGGAGTTGCCCGTCCATGTCCAGCGACCCATGGTAAAGCTCCACGGCCACGTCGGACGGCCCCAGCCGGCCCAGAACGATAGTGGCCTCGACGTGGATGGGCTGGCCCACGACCGAGACGCCGTCCATGTTGTCATGCACGCTTTCGATGCGGATCTGGCCAAAATCGCCGCTAAGCCTGCCCCGCCACTCGGCCAGGGACCTGGCCCCGGCCAGGTCGGCCTGGGTCAGTTGCCGCCAGCGCTGGCTGGCCGGTGCGTAGAAGGTCTCGGCGTATTCTCGGACCATGCGATTGGTGTTGAAATAGGGCGAGAGTTTCTTCATCGCCGCCTTCATCAGGGCGATCCACTGCCGCGGCAGGCCGTCCTGCCCGCGGCTGTAGAAGGTCGGCACCACCTGCTTTTCCAGGATGTCATACAGGGCCTGGCTCTCCACGACGTTCTGGTAATCCAGGTCCTCGTAGCTTTCGCCCGAGCCGATGGCCCAGCCGACGTCGCCCTCGTAGCCCTCGTTCCACCAGCCGTCCAGCACCGAGACGTTCAGGCCGCCGTTGGTGGCCACCTTCATGCCGCTGGTGCCGCTGGCTTCCATCGGCCTGAGGGGCGTATTCAGCCAGACGTCCACCCCCTGCACCAGGTAGCGGGCGACGTTGAGGTCGTAGTCTTCCAGAAAGACGATGTTGCGACGGAATTCCGGCTGGCGGGCGATGTGCACCAGTTGCCGGATGAGGTCCTTGCCCGGATTGTCGCGGGGGTGGGCCTTGCCGGCGAATATGATCTGCACCCGCTGCTGGGGGTTGTTCAGCAGCCGGGCCAGCCGCTGCACGTCGTGCAGGATAAGATTGGCGCGTTTGTACGTGGCAAATCGCCTGGCAAAGCCGATGGTCAGGGCCTCGGGGTCGAGCACTTCGTCAGCCGCGGCCAGTTCGGCGGCCGAGGCCCCACGCCGCGAATACTGCTCGTGCAGGCGGCGCCGGGCGAAACCCACCAGCCGTTCACGCCGCCGCTCGTGGCTGCGCCACAGTTCGGTGTCGGGAATAGTGTCGATGGCCTGCCAGATCTTGGCGTCGCTGGGCTGCTCCTGCCACTCGCTGCCCAGGTAGCGGTCGAACAGCCCGGCCATATCGTAGCTGATCCAGGTGCCGACATGGATGCCGTTGGTGATCGAACTGATGGGCACCTCGTCCACCGGCAGCCCCGGCCAGACGCCCGACCAGAGCTTTCGGCTGACCGAGCCGTGCAGCCGGCTGACGCCGTTGCGGTTGCCCGACAGCCGCAGCGCCAGCACCGTCAGGCTCATGGGCTCCTCGCTATTGCGCGGGTCCTGCCGGCCCAGCGACAGGAACTGCTCCTTGCTCAGGGACAACTGGCCCCAGTACTCGCTGAAGTACCGCTCGATGAGCCAGCCCTCGAAGGCGTCGTTGCCGGCCGGCACCGGCGTGTGGGTGGTGAAGACGTTGGAGGCGATGACCGCCTCGCGGGCCACGTCCAAGCTCACCTGGTAGCGGGCCATGAGCATCCGGATGCGCTCCAGCGAGAGGAAGGCCGAGTGGCCCTCGTTCATGTGGAAGACTTCCGGCTCGATGCCCAGGGCCGCCAGCGCCCGCACGCCGCCGATGCCCAGCACGATCTCCTGCCGGATGCGCATCTCCTGGTCGCCCCCGTAAAGCTGGGCGGTGATCAGCCGGTCCTCGGGCGAGTTCTCCGGCACGTTGGTGTCCAGCAGGTACAGGTCCACCCGCCCCACCTGGACACACCAGACGCGGGCCCGCACGCGGCGGTTGGGAAAGCCCAGTTCCACCGTCACCGGCTGGCCGTCCTTGCCCGAGGCCATGCGGATGGGCATGTTGTAGAAATCGTTGGCGGGGAAAAGCTCCAACTGCCAGCCATCGGCGTTTAGCCGCTGGCGGAAATATCCCTGCTGATACAGCAGGCCCACCCCCACCAGGGGCAAGCCGGTGTCGCTGGCGCTCTTGAGGTGGTCGCCGGCCAGCACCCCCAGGCCGCCCGAGTAAATGGGTATGCACTCGGTCAGGCCGAACTCGGCGCAGAAGTAGGCGATCTTGGGCCGGTCGGCCGGACCGAATTTCTCCGCCCACCAGCCCGGACGCGCCAGATCCTCGTGCAACTGCTCCACCAGCCGCCGCAACTGCTCCGTGAAGCCCGGATCGCGCACCACGGCGTCCAGCCGCTGCTGGTCGATCTGGCCCAGCATGGCCACCGGGTTATGGCTGGTGGTTTCCCACAGCCGGGCGTCCAGCCGGCGGAAAACCTCGCGGACCTCCCCCCGCCAGGACCAGCGGACGTTGAAGGCCAGTTCCTTCAGCCCGGCAAGCTCCGGCGGAAGACTCGGCTGAACGGCAAAGGTGCGCAGCGGTCTCATCAGGCTTCAAATCCTTACTAGACTTTGGGCGTAGGCCCTTTGTGGCACGCCCGTGCAAGCTTCATCGGCTGTTTTGGGGGGAAAGATTACGCCCAAAAGCAGGGGGCAATCCTTCACCCACGGGCTAACCATCATATCCCCGTGCCTCCAGGGCTTTACCACCCATGATCCAGGAATATGCCCGGGCCTCTGCCGGCCGGGGTTATCATCCGCTCTGCCGGACCTGGTTGTCCTTAGAGTCCCTAACACAATGACCCGTGGCCGCGACCTGTCTGCGTGAGCCGCACAGGCAGACGGAGCGGGCTTTGCCGCAGGCCTAGGCGCGAG
>PMYM01000067.1:19187-19429 GCA_003171235.1 Phycisphaerales bacterium
TGGCTTCGTCGGCCTTCCTTGCATCTGGGCGGTTTTGGCCGCAACGCGGCTCCGCGTAGGTTCTATTAGAGCCCCTAGTAGTCTGTCACAGCAAAAACGATGGGTAGGTTCTTTGGTGGCACAGCTTTTCCAGGCTATGGGTGCACAGGTTAGAAAACCTGTGCCACCCAGAGAATCACCTGTGACAAACTACTAGATGGCCCAGCGCGACATCGCCAGCGTGAATCCGCCACAAGGCAGGT
>PMYM01000067.1:19454-31965 GCA_003171235.1 Phycisphaerales bacterium
GTTATTGAGCCAGAGCACCCTAACAGCCCGTTGAAGAAGGATCCATCCCGTAGCACGGGCGTCTCGCCCATGTCCAAAGGCCTGTCTTTTGGATGGTCGCCGGTCATGGGCGAGACGCCCATGCTACATTTTCAACGGGTTGCTAAGCAAGGAGCACAACGCTACAGGCTTCTGCAAACTGCGCTCGAGCAAACGCCCTGCCACAGGCGGATGTCATGACCGCCATCGCTGTTTGAGACGACCACGCCGCTCGCTAGCCATCGGCCCCACTCCGCTTGCCTTGTTTGCCGCCGGCGGGTAGGATTCCCGCTTCAGCAAGTCCAGAGGAAACGCTATGTCTGACGCCAAGGAAGTGGGCATCGTGCTTGTGGGTTGCGGGACGGTGGGTTCGGCCGTTGCCGCCTGCCTCACAGGCCAGCAGCGGCACCTGGAGCAGCGCACCGGGCGGCGGCTGACCTTGCGCGCCATCGTGGACGTGGATTTCGCCCGCGCCCGCCAGGCGGGCCTGGACGAGAAGCTTTTCAGCCGCGACCTGGAGGGCAGCCTGGCCCGCCAGGACGCTTCCGTGGTCGTCGAGCTGGTGGGCGGCACCACCTTTGCCAAGACCGTCGTGGAGAAGGCCCTCCAGGCGGGCAAGAGCGTGGTGACGGCCAACAAGGCCCTGCTGGCCCACCACGGGCCGGAGCTGTGGGAACTGGCCCGCCGCCAGGGCGTCTGCATCGCCTTCGAGGCCAGCTGCGCCGGGGCCATCCCCATCATCGCCGCCCTGACAGGCGAATTGGCCTGCGACCAGGTGGAGGCCATCTACGGCATCGTCAACGGCACCTGCAATTACATCCTGACGGCCATGACCGGCCAGGACCGCAGCTACGCCCAGGCCCTGGCCGAAGCCCAGTCGCGCGGCCTGGCCGAGGCCGACCCCACGCTGGACGTCTCGGGCACCGACTCGGCCCACAAACTGGCCATCATGGCCGGGCTGGCCTTCGGCGCCCGCATAGACCTGGCGAAAATCTACGTCGAGGGCATCGACCGCCTGCAGCAGCAGGACATCCGCTACGGGCGCGAGCTGGGCTATGTGGTCAAGCTGCTGGCCATCGCAAGGCGGCAGGAGGACGGGCTTTCGCTGCGCGTGCATCCGGCCTTCATCTCGGCCGAGCACCCGCTGGCCTGGGTCTCCGGGCCCTTCAACGCCGTGAGCGTGTACGCCGCCCGCAGCGGGCACACCATGTACTACGGGCGCGGGGCCGGCGGCGAGCCCACCAGCGCCGCCGTGATCGGCGACATCGCCGCCGTGGCCCTGGGCAACGCCGGGCGGAGCTTCGAGTCGCTGGGCATCTGGCCCGACCGCCAGGCCAAGGCCGACCTCTTGGACGTCAGCGCCGTGCGCTGCCGCTATTACCTGCGGGTGCAGGTGGCCGACCACCCCGGCGTGCTGGCCCAGATCGCCCAATTACTGGGACGCCGCGGCATCAGCATCACGTCGGTGCTGCAGCACGAGAGCGGCAACGGCCAGGTGGAGGGCGTGCCCGTGGTCATCACCACTCACCGGGCGGTGGAGGGCGACGTGCGCAGTGCGCTGGAGGAGGTCAACCGGCTGGAGGCCATGAAGGCCCCTGCCGTCTGCATTCGCATGGTGGATGAACATCCCGAGAGACTGGCGTAGCTATTAGTGCGAAGTGCGGAGTGCGGAGTGCGAAGAATCGGGTGGCATGGCGGCCGCTGTTCTTGACCTACGAAGCCTTGGCGAAGTAGGTTGCCGACATGTCTGGCCAGGAAATCCTAAGCACTAAATCCTAAACAATGACCAAAAAGAACAATGTTCAAAAAGATGCTTGGTCACTGTTGGTCTTCCGTTTTTCTGTGTGGTGCTTGTTTAGGATTTAGAGTTTAGAGCTTAGAGTTTTTGAGGTAGACGGGAGATAGCTTGCTCCCAAGGATAAGCTGTCGTAACATTTTTTCAGGCTAACAGGAAAAAATGAAGTA
This sequence comes from Phycisphaerales bacterium, assembly GCA_003171235.1. Taxonomy (GTDB): domain Bacteria; phylum Planctomycetota; class Phycisphaerae; order SM23-33; family SM23-33; genus FEN-1344. The sequence goes on from PMYM01000067.1 coordinate 21,438, forward strand.
CGCCTTGATCATCCCGGACGGAGCCGCCGACGAGCCCCTGGAGGAGCTGGGCGGGCGCACGCCCCTGCAGGCCGCCCAGATTCCCAACATGCACTGGATCGCCCGGAACGGGCGGTGCGGCACCGTGCGCAACGTGCCGCGCGACATGGAACCCGGCAGCGACGTGGCCACGCTGTCGCTGCTGGGCTACGACCCCCGCCAGTACTACACCGGGCGGGCGCCGCTGGAGGCCGCCGCCCGCGGCCTGGAGATCGCCCCCGACGAATGGGTCTTCCGCTGCAACCTGGTGACCGTCATCGACGGGCTGATGGAAGACCACTCCGCCGGCCACATCTCCACCGAGGAGGGCAGCGCGTTGATCGGCGAACTCAACCGCCTGCTGGCCGGCGAGCGGCTGCGCTTCCACCCCGGCGTCTCTTACCGCCACCTGATGACCCTGCACGGCGAGATCGACGTCACCGCCACGCCGCCCCACGACATCCTGGGCAAGCCCATCGCCCAGCACCTGCCCACCGGCCCGGGCAGCGATATGCTCACCATCCTGATGGGCCGCAGCCAGGAGATATTCTCCCGGCACGAGGTCAACCAGGTGCGGCGCGACCTGGGCGAGAACCCCGCCACCCAGATCTGGCTGTGGGGCCAGGGCAAAAAACCCTCGTTGCCGAAATTCGAGGAGCGCTTCGGCGTGCGCGGTGCGGCCATTTCGGCCGTGGACTTGATCCGCGGCCTGGCCCGGCTGGTGGGCTGGGACGTCGTCAACGTGCCCGGGGCCACGGGTTTTCTGGACACCAACTACGCCGGCAAGGCCGCCGCCGCCATCGAGGCCCTCAAGGACCACGACCTGGTCTGCGTCCACGTCGAGGGCGTGGACGAGGCCGGTCACCAGGGCGACTTCAAGGGCAAGATTCTGGGCCTGGAACAGATCGACCGGCACATCGTCGGCCCGCTGCTGGAGCACCTGCGCGGCGGCTCGGAAGAGTGGCGCATCCTGGTGTTGCCCGACCACCCCACCCCCTGCCGGCTGCGGACCCACACGGCCGAGCCGGTGCCGTTCGCCCTGGCCGGCAGCGGCATCACCTCGGTGCTCAAACTGGAATTCACCGAGGCGTCAGCCGCTTCCAGCGACCTGCACATCGCCATCGGCGCGGAGCTTATGGAGTATTTCCTCAAGGGAAGGTAAGCCGGGAGGCTGGCCAAACCATGTTCACCACAGGGTGAAAACTCCATCATCGATGAAAGCAATCTGAGAACACGGTAGAATTCCGACCATTCCAGGCCGGGGCGGAAGCCCCGGCAACCAAGGACGGTTAATCAAGACCAGCCCCTTCAGGGGCGGCACATGATTCAGGGGAACGTTCATGGCTCACACGCTTACCAAGATCCTCATTCATGCCGTCTTCTCAACGAAGGAACGCTGTGGTTATTTGAAGGGTGATCTGGTTCAAAGAACCTGCGCCTATATCGCGGGAATTGCGGCAAACCACAAGTTCCATCTGGTGCGTGGAGCAGGCCAAAGCGACCACCTCCACCTGCTTTTGCAGTTTCGCCCTGACATGGATGTTGCCGAAGCAATGAGGTTGATAAAGGCCAATTCCACCAACTGGCTCAAGACGACCTTTCCCGCACTGGGCTTGTTTTCATGGCAGACGGGGTACGCTGCCTTCTCAGNNGCCTTATTGCCGGGGCTTCCGCCCCGGCCTGGAATGGCGCAGCTTTGCAGCAACCGTTCCCAGCACCGACCTGGAATGGCTCAGTTGCGGATCGCCAATTCTCGATTCCGGCTTATTTCGAGTCTGACCGTTCTGGCTCCCCCTTCTACAATCGGCTGTTTGCGACAACTGGGAGGTTTCTTCTTGTTCAGGATTTCGGGGTTTCCCGCCGCACTCCGAACATCAGCGTCCCCACCACCATCATGCCCAGTCCCAGCAGCGTGAGCGAGGTCTTGGTGGCGGCGTTTTCGTTGATCCAGCTTCCCGCGACGGCCAGCGGGTCGCCCGGGCGGAGTGGCGGCGTGTGGGCGTCGAGATTGAGTCTCTCCGGCACCGTCAGGCTGGCCCCGTGCGACTCGACCTCCACCGCCCGCACCCCCAGCGGCTGGTAGTTGGCGTAGCGCATCATCAGCCGGCTCATCAGCACCGGGTCGCTCTGCATACCCTGGATGAGGCGATCGTTGTAGGTCGCCAGTTGGGCCTCGCAGTCGATCTGGTGGGCCAGGTTGTCGCGGCCGGCGCGCAGGCCCTGCAGCGCGGCATACTCCGGCAGCAGCGCCGCCGAGGCCAGCGAAAGCACCCCGCCGGCGGTGAAGGCGACGAAGAAAAACAGGCTGGTCATGCTGCTCATGAACTGCCGGGGCTGCTGGGCCTTGCCCAGCCCGGCCTCCAGAGCCGCACTCTTTAGACGTGCCCAATTCATTGCATGCCTTCCATGGCAAAACTCGCTTGGCCGCTTATTGTATCGGCAGGAGCGCTGTCGCGTCAGTGTAAAATTGCGGCCGGAGGGTGGCAGGAATCGGCCAGAGGCCTATCTCCCACCCTGCTATTGGGTTGTTCGCGATGTTCGCGTTGTTCGCGGCTTGTCTTTTTAGAGAAATCGCCGCCTGCGTGGAGACGACCCGCACCGCCCCCCGGGGCAGTGTGTGCTCGCCATTGCGATAGTAGTCCGGCAGGTCGTTTTGGGTGACGCCCTGCCAGAGCCCCCGCCGGGCCTTGATCGCCGCCGTCTGGGCCTTGGCGAACTGGCCCTTCAGCCGATGCGGGAACCGCGGATCGGAGTAGCCGTAGCCCTCCTCGACCATGGCCAGGTTGACATTCGTTCCATCCAGCAGCGCGTAGGCCAGCAGGCGCTGGTACTTGTCGCGCGTGGCGGCGTCGTCCAGTTCCACGGTCACGCTGCGGCCTTTGAGCAATTCCTTGAGATGGTCGCTGGCCTCGGGGCCGTAGTGCTGCACTGGCGTGTTGGGCTTTACGGTTTCGGGCGTGTCCAGCCCAAGCATGCGGATGCGGGTGTGGGAATACTTGCCGTCGGGCTCGTCGATGTCGAAGGTGTCGCCGTCCACCACCCTGACCACGCGGAAGGACTTCTGGTGATACCGCTGCCAATCGCCTCCGGCCCGGCGGCCAAACCACCCCAGCCGGTCGGCCCCGGCCAGCCCCAGAATCACCAACGCCAGGAGCGCCGCCGGCAGCAGGCCCCGCCCCAGGTAGCGCAGGCGGCGCTGCCTGGGTGACAGCGGCAACGGGTTGGCGGTTCTGGCCACCATTCCTCTCGATTTTCTTGTGTCGCGGGCGTCCCGCCCGCGCCAGAGACCACTTCTCTTGAGATCGGACGCGGGCAAGATGCCCGCGACACCCTCTTATTTCGCCTTGCGCGGGGGCTTGCCCAACTCGAAGGCGTCGTGCACCAGCCTAAGTGCGTCCTTGCCCTGCTCGCGGTTGATCAGCACCGAGATCTTGATCTCGCTGGTGGTGATGTTCTGGATGTTGATGCCGGCGGCGGCCAGGGCGCTGAACATCTTCTCGGCCACGCCGGTGTGCACGCGCATGCCCACGCCCACCACCGACACCTTGGCCAGATTGTCCTCGAAAGTGGACTGGCAGCCCAGGTCGCAGCAGAGGCTCTCGACGACCTTGCGGGCGTCGCCCAGTTCGCTCAACTCGACGGTGAAGCTCACGGTGGCGGTCTTATCCTCTGCCGTGGTCTGGATGATGTCGTCCACGACGATGTTGCCCGCGGCCAGCGTGTGGAAGATGCGGGCGGCCGTGCCCGGCTTGTCGGGCACTTTGCTGAGGGTGACGCGGGCGAGTTTATCTTTTAGGGCCGCCCCGCTGACGACGATATGTTCCATGTCCTGGGTTTCAGCCACGATCATAGTCCCTTCGTTGTTGTTGAGGCTGCTGCGGACGTGAATGGGCACGTTGTACTTCTTGGCGAACTCCACCGCCCGGTTGTGCAGCACGTTGGCCCCGAGGCTGGAGAGCTCCAGCATCTCGTCGTAGGTCATGCGATCGACCTTGCGGGCGGTGGGCACGATGCGCGGGTCGGCCGTGTAGATGCCGTCCACGTCGGTGTAGTTCTCGCACACGTCGGCCCCCAGGCTGGCCGCCACCGCCACCAGCGTGACGTTGGAGCCGCCCCTCCCCAGCGTGGTCACCGCCCCGTCCTCGGTCACGCCCTGGAAGCCGGCCACCACCACCACCCGCCCGGCGTCCAGCTCGCGCTTGATGCGGGCCTGGTCAATGCGCTTGAGGCGCGCCTTGGTGTGCACGTCGTCGGTCACCATGCCTATCTGCCCGGCGGTGAAGCTGATGGCCGGCTGGCCCAACGCCTCCAGAGCCATGGCCATCACCGAGACCGTCACCTGCTCGCCCGTCGCCAATAGCTGGTCCATCTCGCGCTTGGGCGGGCTGGGCATGATCTGGTGGGCAAGCTCAACCAGCTCGTCGGTGGCGTCGCCCATGGCAGAGACCACCATCACCACCTGGTGGCCCTGCTGGCGCGAGGCGATCGCCCGCCGGGCACAGGCCTTGATCTTCTCGGCATCGGCTACGCTGCTGCCGCCGAATTTCATCACCACTAAGCTCATATCGCTCTTTCCGTCCGGAGACATGCCCTTCCGCACAAGACGCGTAAGGGCATGGCACCCGGCACCCGGACAACATGGTCACGCGAAAGAAAGCGTGACCATGCCACCCGTCCGAAGGCGGAGGCCTGTAGATTAAACAATCCGCGCGATCCTGCCAAGCCCAAGCGGCTGGTTTTGGTCGCGGTTCTCATGGTTGCCTCGCCTTGCTGGAGGCAGGTTCATCTGCCGGCAGGCCGATGATAATCGGCTGGGTGTCCTGGGCGGGCGGCGTGCCGGCCAGGCGCCCGCGTGCGGGATCGGGCTCTGCCGGCAGGGTCCACTTGAGCGGTTGGCTCCGGCCATGCTCGTCCAGATAGACGCAGAGCTCGGGGTAATACAGCACGGTTAGTTGCTGCCACTGGGCAGCGGAAATCCGCCGCCGCTCCAGTACGCGTTCGACGTTAGGCACTCGCTCCCATCCGCCGTAGCGATAGCGGAAATACCACAGCTCCGTCCGCCAGATGATTTCATCGCCCTGGTGATTGTAAAACTCCCGCGCCCGCATGGGCTCCACCAGCATTGCCGCCCGCTGGCCATCGCCCCGCAGGTACAGCACCCGCCGCACGTCCTCAAAGGCCTGCAGGTCGCGGACGTACTTGAGCAGCTCGTCGGCGTCGGCCCGGGAGAACTCGTGCGCCGCCTCGCTCGGCAGGCCAAGCTCCACCCGACGCTTGGCGGCCAGGCGCAGCAGGCGGTCCTCATGCCAGGACAGGTCGATGCCCTCGACCTGCCAGCCGTCGGAGGTGACGACCCCGATGTCGTAGTGGGCGTCGCCGGGCAGGTTGTCAAAGACGGCCTGGCCGGTGGCCTGGTCGGCCCGCTGGGGTTTGTACCGCTGGCCGGTGGCCCGGCAGAGGGCGTAGATCTCCTTGACCTTCGCGGCCGGGGCGATCTGGACGGTTACCGAGCCGGAGGTTGGCGCCGAGGAGCTGGGGGCATCCTCGCGAACCGCCGGGGCGGCAGCCAGCGCCAGCCCGCCCGACAATGTCAGCAGCCAAATCCGCCACATGATGACCTCAGAATACGCCCTCACCACCTACCGCTGAAAAAGAACTCACGAAGGCTCGTTTTTAAGCACCTCTCCACCCCTGTCTGGCAACCGTCCATGGCGCCTACGGTACTTGGCTTTCCTATCGAGATCAAGCAGCGTCAGGGCTCGCAGGGTGCCATGCCCTTACGCGTTTTGCTTGCCCGGCGTAGCCTTGGCGGCAAACGGCGGCCGCAAAATTGCCTCTTTGTGTCCTTTGTGCTCGTTGTGGTTGAGGCTATTCTTCTGCGGCCTCTGGGGTTGGAGTTTTTCAACCAGCCGAAAGATTCCCGCCCGAGAAGCCGAATATATATATGGAGTCGGCGCCGGCCTGATCCGCCGGCACAGGAGCCAATCATGACTGAATCGTCTGAACCTTCCGCCCTGACCCTGGAGAATATCGGCGAGGTGACCCTGGCCACAGTGCATCTGTCGGAGCTGCCCACGACGGTGACCGACCAACTGCTGCTCCACCTGCAGCGGCAGACGCAGCCCGGCAAGCCCCCCCGCCTGGTGCTGGACCTGTCGGGGGTGAAGTTCGTCGACAGCATCGCCCTGGGCACGCTGGTGGTGATGTTGCGGCGGATCAAGCAGGCACAGGGGCGGTTCGCCCTGGCCGGAATGTCCGGCCACGTGCTGAACGTCATGCGGGTCACCGGCCTGGACAAGGTCTTCCAACTCTACCCCACCGTCGGGGAGGCCCTGGCGGCGGTCAAGGAGTAGTTGCGGGTTGGGGGGGTTGAATTTCAAATTTCAGATTTCGAATTTCAACCAAGACAACCGACCGCTGGTTGGAGTGCATTCTGCGCAGACGCGTCGCACATCGGCGCGAGCAACCCATCCACTTCGAAACGCGTAACTCGAATTTGGCCCAAGTAGTCTGTCACAGCAAAAACGATGGGTAGGTTCTTTGGTGGCACAGGCTTTCCAGCCTGTGCGCGCACAGCCTAGAAAGGCTGTGCCACCCGTGGAATTTCCTGTTACAGACTACTAGGCCGTGATTTCCATGCCGCCCAGGTCCACCCAGCCGTCGGAGTACTGCTCGTTGACTGCGAACCTGACGCGCGGGGCCTGGCTGGCCGGATCGACCAGCCCGACGCACACCTCCGCCCAGCCGGGCCTGAGGCCCGCCGGCAGCGGCAGCGTGCGATGTGTGACGAAATCGCCCGGCAGCCACTGGCGGATGTCCACGTCGGCCAGGGGCACGAAGAACTCGCCCGCCCCCTCCTGCCGCAGCCGCAACACCAAATCGTACCGCCGGTAGATGGGGGCCACGCCCACATTCTCGATCCAGGTGCGGAATTCGAAGTTCCCGCCGGCCTGCACCTGCGTGGGCAGTTGGGCCTGGCGCAGTATATAGCGGTAGCCCAGGTGGCGGCAGAAGACCTTGAACTTTTCGATCCACTCATCCGGCAGGTAGGTGTACTTGGGCATGAAATACGTGGCGTGGAACTTCAGCCCCTGCTGGAGAATCAGGTCGATATCGTAGTTGTCGCGGAACCAGCTAAGGGGCACCCCGCAGACCTCCAGGTGCACCGGGGCTGTCTTCCACTGGTCGGTCGCGCCGCAGAGGTGCACCTGCTGGGGATAGGCGTCGAAGGTGTGGTTGAAGGAGAGGTCCTTGCGCACCTCCAGACTCTCGAAGCAGCGAATGTCGCCGAAGCAGTCGGCCCGCCAGCCCAGCCCGGCCCGCAGCCCGATGCCGAACTGGTTGTCGTCTATCTGGCAGAGCAATTGCGTCTTGGGATGCACCTGCTTGTAGAGCTGGGTAAATCGCCCGATGGTTTCGTCGCTGGTGTCGCCGGCCCCCTCGCCCCACGGGCCGGTGATGGCCAGGTCCACCGATTCCAAGAGCTCGTGCCCGTCGTAGCGCCGGGCGAACTCGCGGATGAGCCCGCCCCACTTCTCGAAGTATTCCTTCGAGTCGTGCACGGGAATGGTGATGGGGCCGCGGTTGCCGTGCTTCCAGGAAACGACCGGGTACTTCTTGGCGTACCACTCGGGCATCTGTGTTTCGCCGACGCTGCCGAAGGCCATCAGCCGCACGGCCAGCGTCTGCTTGCGCTGGCGGCACATCTCCAGCGACTGGTCGATGACGGTGAAATCGTACTTGCCCTCGACCGGCTCGATCACCCGCCAGAACCAGCGGCAGTAGGCCACGGTTGAGGGCAGGTAGCCTTTAACGGTGTCGCGGGCGAGGTACCGCCGGCCGGGCGACAGGGGGAAGACGGTCGGGCCGTTCTCGTCCCAGCGGGCGTCGGGATAAAGCTCGTCGCCGTTGAAGTGCTGGAAGGTGCAGATGCCGCGGTGGGGATTCCGCAAGTCGTCGTTAGTGGGCGTCGGGCGGATTCTACGAAGCGTGGCCAAGATTATTTCCTTTATCGAAAACGAGTAGTTTACTCGAAGCAGTGTGGAATGCGAAAGCGCGGAGTGCGGAGTAGGTTCACCGCAGAGGGCGCAGAAACCTCTGTGTGCCTCTGCGTCCTCTGCGTTAAATGTCTTTTCTTGTTCGCGTAGTTCGCGGTGTTCGCGGCGCTGCTTTTCCTGGCACTACCGGTAGGCCGGCGGCTTGGGGTCCAGGTGGGCGACTAATTCGTCCTTGATGGCCATGGCGAAGAACAGGTTGCCCAAGGGGCTGTAATGCCCGAACACCGCCGCCTCCCGCGGGGTTATGAAGTACCGTTGGACATACTCCCCGGGGATGACTTTGAAGGCCTGGTAATCGGCCAGGTGCTTTTCCAGGATGTCGATGGGCTTGATGCCCTTGCCGGCCAGGTAATCCCGCAATGGCTGGTCGGGCAGCGGCAGGCCCTTGAGGTGATCCCGGATCATCATGGGCCCATAGCTCAGGAGGATGATGGGCTTCTTGTTGTGCTGCTTGAGCCACGGCAGGAAGCCATCCAGAATGTGCATGGTGGACTTCATGCCATACTCCATCCGCAGCCGGTGGGCCTCGGCGGCCCGCTTGGCCGGATCGCGCAGGTCGACCTTGATTCCCAGGGCCTCGGCCGTCTTCTCCAGGTCGTCGAAGCGGGCCTCGCCCCCGACCTCCATGCTGTACAGGCGGACGATCTGGTCGTCCTTGAAGGTCTTGTAGAAGTGCTCGGGGTCGCACAGGCGTCGCAGGTCGTCGGGCGTCTTGCACGCGCCAGGGCACTCAACGAATTTGTTCTTCGCCAGGTCGTAGCGCAGGTGAACCCAGGGCAGGCCGTGCTGCGGCCAGGCCTTCTCGCGCGGGCGATCGCGCTCGCTGTACTGGGTGCGGATCCAGCGCGAGGCGTCCAGGTTGCGCACGTGGTCGTCGCCGAAAATCCCCAGCACGATGTACTCGGCCGAGACCTCGGTGACCTCGTGGCGCATGGCCCGGTGGACGGCGGTCAGGATGCTGTGCCCGCCGATGCCGAAGTTGCGGATGGGCTCGCCGAAATGCGCCGCCAGCCGCTCCTGCCACGTCTCGTCGTCGCTGACCTGCTGCGACTGGGTGTAGCTGTCGCCGTAGGTGTTGATGCGGCAGGGCCGCTCGGCGAAGTTGATCACGCGGCGGTTGCCGGCCTTTTCATGGGTGTAGGTCGTCTGGGCGAAGTCCTGGCCGTCGCGCAGGACCACGTCGCGCGGCACGTAGCCCAGCTCGGGGTCGAAGTTGATCCATGACACCTTGCTGGTGTCCAGCACGGCGTCGATGTCCTGCTGCCGGAAAGTAGTGGCCTCAAGAATCTCGCGAATCAAGTCAGCCATGGCATCATCTCCAATAAGAGTGAATGTGCCGGAACTCGGCGTTTGGCCGATGACTCTCGCCTTACGGCCTCGCCAGCATTGCCTGGCCTCCTGCCGGCAACCTTGAAAAAAGAATTATCGCAACAAAGGGGCATTTTTCAAATGGTTTTAATGGCCGATTTGCGCGCGTGGTGACAAGAACATCCTGGCGTCAGTTGTGCCCTTTATGGAGTCACAGCGTCTCTTTCGTTCCGAATAATCCGGCGCTGCCTGGGAGGAAGTCAGGCCCAGGCCCGAATGGGCCAGCGAGAGTTTAGCCGGGGGTGGAGCGGCGACTTTTTTTGTCGCCGCGGAACCCCCGGTAAGGTCACGCCCTACAGAAAAAGCGAGTGCCGTGATAACCTTAGAGAATTGTTCTGACTCGCGGTGCCGTGACTAGGGTTGCGACTCAGCAGTATCGCGCCGCCGGCAGGGAAGAACCTGCCACATCGGCAGTAAAGGCACTGCCTCCGGCTCTTTGCCCAAATTTCCGGGGGCTGCGCTGCGCCCCGGCTTCGCCGGTGCTCGCTTCGCCCCCGGCTAAATCCTCGCCGGCCCTGCGGGCCTTATTCGACCCATGCCTTGGCCAATTGCGTTTCCCCGCTAGACGAATCTGTTGCAGGTCACCGAAAATGGACCGGCGCCGCAGATTGGCAATGCCCAACGTGGCAAGTATAAGTTAATCATCGTATCCGGCCTTCCCCGGAAGAGGCTCGTTATAAACGTAGAAACTCTTGACTAAGCCAAGGGGACGAAGAACCGCCAGAACACGGTCTACTGTTTCTTGATTGATCTCTCTATTGGTATGCAGGAGCGTGTGGTCTCGACTTATGCGCCCTCTCATGCTGCCCTTCCCAACCATCGGCAGATCGATTTCCTTTGTCGGGCCAGCGCTTTGGGCAGCCCGGTCAACGCTACCCAGAATGTGGTCAGCATAATACATTGGGTTTCCAGCCGCCCTCAACTTGTCGATTACCCCTTCCTCCTGGATGCGCCGACTGGCGAACCAGTCTTCTGAAGTTATCCTTGCACCTGGAATCTGCTCAAGCAGCTTAACGATAATAATGTCGAGCGTGATTCCTATCGGTTCATTCTCAAACTCAATGGGACTTCTGAACAATCCGGTC
>PMYM01000187.1 GCA_003171235.1 Phycisphaerales bacterium
GCATCCGCTGAAGCGGTTATTGAACCAGAGCACCCTAAGCAAGGGGCACAACGCTACAGGCTTCTGCAAACTGCGCTAATCCGCTCCAACTGTTAGAACGTGTGTGAAAACGTGGCGAGGGCATCTTGGCCGTGGTTGGGCTGTTTTCGAGTATTGGCATGGGCGAGGCGCACATGCCGCTCACGGCCGAGACGGCCGCGCCACTTCTTCAACGGGCGGCTATCCCACGCCTGTCGGCAGGGTGAAGTAAAACGTTGTGCCCTTGCCGACTTCGGATTCCAGCCAGATTCGCCCGCCGTGCTGTTCGACAATCCTCTTGCAGATGGCCAAGCCGATCCCGGTGCCCTCATACTTCTCCCGCGTGTGTAGCCGCTGGAAGACCTGGAAAACGCGTTCGGCGGACTTCAAGTCGATCCCGATGCCGTTGTCCCGGACGGAGATCCGCCAGCCTTCCTGGCTTGGCGACGCTTCGATGTGGATTTCCGGGGGCTGTTTGCGCCGGAACTTGAGGGCGTTGCCGATGAGGTTTTGAAACAGGCGAACCAACTGGGAAGGGTCTCCAGTCAAGGTCGGCAACGGGTCGTAAGTGACCTTCGCCTGGCTTTGTTCGATGCTGCCTCGCAGGCTCCCCAATGCCTGGCTAAGCGGGTCGCCCAGGTCCACCGCCGTGCGCTTGGCGTCCTCCCGGCCAAGACGCGAGAATTCCAGCAGGTCCTTGATCATGGCCTGCATCCTCTGGGCGCCTTCGGTCACGAAATGGACGTATTCCTGCGATTTGTCGTCCAGGCGATCGCCCAGCCGCTTTCCCAGCATGCCCAGAAAGCCGGTGATCATCCGCAGCGGCTCCTGGAGGTCATGGCTGACGACGTACGCGAACTGCTCCAAGTCGGTATTGGATCGGGCCAGCCTGTCCGACAAACTAAGCAGCTCGACTTCGGCCTCATCGCGCTGGGTGATGTCTTCAATGGTCAACAGGAGGCGTTCGGGCATGTCGCCGGTTGGCTGGATGTGCCGCCCGCTCAGAAGCATCACCTTGCGCCCGATCTGCTCGAACTCGTGCTCTACCCGGAAGTCCTCGAAGGCGGATTCCTTTGGCAGGATATCCTCCAGCAGCGTCCGCAGTTGAGGGATATTCCATTGCCCATTGCCCAGATCGTACACCTCCCGTCCCGTCGTCTGGTTCGGATCGACTCTAAACGCCTCGTAGAAGGCGCGGTTGGCGGAGAGGACCTGCAGTTGGCCGTCCAGCACGAGCAGAGGATGCCGCACCGTTTCGGCGATTCTCTCCGCGTAGGTCTTCTCGTACCGGAGATGGCTCTCGACCTCCTTCAGGCGGCTCACGTTCGAGAAGGTGACAACGGTTCCCTCAATCCGGTTGTCCAGCGTGCGATAGGGCAGGATCCGCATGGTGTACCACTGGCCCTCGCGGTCCTGCACTTCCTTCTCCAGCGGCGCGAGGCTCTGGAGGGCGGTCCGGGCGTCGGCGGCCAGATCGACGCCGGTGAAGTTCTGTGTGACATGTCCAACCGGACGGCCCAGGTCCGAATCGATGAGGCTCAGCAGTTTCGTCGCGGCCGGAGTGAACTGCCTGATCCGCAACTGATCGTCCAGGAAGATGGTGGCTATCCTGGTGGCCGCCATCAGGTTGGCCAGGTCATTGTTGGCCTTGGTCAGTTCGCCCACCTTATCGTTAAGCTGGCTGTTGACCGTGGCCAACTCCTCGTTAAGCGACTGCAATTCCTCCTTCGAGGCCTCCAGTTCCTCATTGGCCGACTGGAGCTCCTCGTTCATGGACATCACTTCTTCGTTGGCGGCCTTGAGTTCCTCGGCGGCCGTATCGTACCCCTCGGTGTTGGTTCGCAATTCAGCGCGGAGGGTCTGAACCTCCGCTTCCAACTGGGCCACCAGCGGCTCATCCTCTGCCGGGACGCTCTGGGCGCTGGCCGGCGGGCGCGGCTGGCGGGCGTCCTCGAAGATGACGGCCAAAAGCTTGCCGCCCCCGACGCCCTCAGGCACGCGCATCACCGTCAGGTTGGCCGGCGACGTCCGCCCCCCGGGCAAAAGAATCTGTGCCAGGTTTACCGGCTCATCCCGCTGGAGCGCCCTGTCCATCGCCCGGCCCAGCTTGGCTGATAGCGTCCCGTCGGTCATGTCGAGGATATTGAGGGTGGCCAGCCCCTTGGGGCGGCCCAGGTACTTCTCCGCCTGCCCGTGGAAGGACAGGACCTTGCCCTGCGGGTCGATCAGCGCCAGGCTGGCGCCGAAATGCCGCAGAATCGCCTCCAGCTTGGCCTGCGGCAAAACGGATGGGTCGATGACCGCGGGTTCCCGGTCAAGCGCGCTTGCCTGCCGGCCGGCGGGGTAAAGCGGGAACTCGCCTGCCGCCTGGCGGTTGGATCGCGTCAGCCGGTAAAGGCGATTGTGCTTGGAGATCGGCTCGAACAGGCCCGCCATCTCGGCGACGCCTTCGGACTTGCCCAGCAGCAGGCACCCCCCCACGTTCAGGGCGAAGCTGAATACTGAGAGCACCTTCTTCTGCGCCGCCGGCTCGATATAGATCAGCACGTTGCGGCAACTGACCAGGTCGAGCTTGGAGAATGGCGGATCGGCCAACAGGTTGTGCCGGGAGAAGATCACCGCCTCACGCAGGGATTTATCCACCTGGTAGGTCTGGCCCTGTTTGACGAAGAATGCCTCCAGTCGATGCGGCCGGACATCGTCGGCGATGCTCAGCGGGTACGCCCCGGCGCGGGCCGTTTCCAGCGCGCGCTCGTCCACGTCCGTGGCAAAGACCTGCACGGGGCAGGTCTTGCCGGCGGCCTGCCTGGCCTCCAGCAGGAGCATGGCGATGGAATAGGCCTCCTCGCCGGTAGCGCAGCCGGCGACCCAGGCGCGCAAAGACGCGTCGTCGGGCTTGGCCCCGACCAGCGGCACGAGGGCCTCGGCCCGCAACTCTTCAAAGGCGCCGGCATCACGGAAGAACGAGCTGACGCCGATGAGCATGTCCCTGGCCAACTGCGTCAACTCGCCGGCGTCCCCTTGAAGCAGCTTGATGTATTCGCCCATGCCGGCGATCTGCCGAAGCCCCATGCGCCGCTGGATGCGCCGAGAGACCGTGGTCCGCTTGTAGTGGCGGTAATCGCTGTTGGTGCGGGTGTGAAGGAGCTTGAGGATGGCTTCCATATCGCCCGCGTCCGCCCCGGCCGGGGATTCTTCCCGACCGGCGGCCCTGACCTGCGGGTGCTGCGCGAACTCCAGCAGCGCCGCCGGCAGTTGGGCGGGCCCCAGGACGTAGTCCACCAATCCGGTGTCAATGGCTGCCTGAGGCATGGCCGCGAACTGCGCGGTGCTCGGATCCTGGGCCATGCACATCCCGCCGGCGGCGCGAACCGCCCGGACGCCGCGCGGGCCGTCCAATCCGCTGCTGCCGGAAAGGACGATACAGATGGCCTTGGAGCCCTGGTCGTCGCCCAGGGATGTCATGAAATGGTCAATGGCCGTTTCGACGTGCCCGCCCCCGGTCGACTTGCCCAGGACCAGCCGCCCGCCGCGGATGGTCAGGGATCTGCCGGGCGGGTTGGTATAGACGGCATTCGGCTCGACCGGCATGCCGTCCTCGGCCTGAACGGCCGGCATCGCCGTGATTTTGCCCAATATCTCGGCCATGCGGCTTTCGCTTCGGGGTTCCAGGTGCTGGACGATGACAAACGCCATGCCGCTGTCGGCGGGCATGGCGCCGAAGAATCCCTTGAGGGCCTCAAGCCCTCCGGCCGAGGCGCCCATCCCCACGATGGGGAACCCGCCGCCGCCTGCCTGGGAATACCCGGCGTATCTTTTTCTCTCTACCGCCATATAGCGTTGTCCTTTTGCGTGCTTACCCCCTTTCTGCCTCGCGGAAGGCAGGGGACTCCGACAGGGTGAAGAGCATGACTTCTTCGCCGGTAACGGTGCTGATGTCATGGTGCAGGCTTAACACTTTGGCCCCGGTGATGCCCTGCACCATTGTTTCCAAGGCAGGCCTGGCCGTTTCCATCAATTGAGTCCGCACCTGCTTGAGCAGTCCCCCGCCCTTGTCGGAAGGGAGCGTCTTGACCAGTTGCTGTTCGGCCGCGGTCAGGACGCCGTGGAGGCGCACGACCAGAAGATCGCCAACGAGGTATGTGCGGATGTCCTTGGGGCCCCGGCCCATGTACTCCTGCTGAAAGCGGCTGATCCCTTCGCAGATAGCGGCTTCGATCTCACCTTGTGTCTTCATACGCACCTCGAACGCGATGTGATTCGCGACCCAAGAGCCTGCCAGGCAACCAGCGCCATGCCCTGGCAGCCCGTTGAAATAGGCAGCACGTTGCGGCACACCCGCCCTGGGGTGTGAAAAGCCCAAGCAAAGCAGGCATCTTGGGCAAGTCGCGCAGCCGGGGGCGGCTGAGCCACCTTTCTTCAACGGGCAACTACCAGAGCACACGCCCACAGCCCCCCGGTGGCTCCAAGTTAGCCGTTAGGGTAGCAGGAACGGAGCGAGATGTCCAGAATTCGCTCTTGTATCATGATACCCTCTCCAGTTAGACAAGTGCGATTGTCCGGGGATGCATTAGCGTTTTGGGGGACGGAAGCCCGGCGTTCACATGTCGCGGGCGTCTCGCCCGCGACACGTCAGAATCCCCAAAACGCTAATGCACCTTGTCCGGGCAAGGCCAAGGGCCCGTTCGAGGATCTCACGACAACCATCCCCGGCCGGCTTAGAGTCCCTAACAAAATGCCGCGTGAGCCGCGTTGCGGCCAAAACCGCTCAGATGCAAGGAAGGCCGACGAAGCCATACCCAGGGCGGTATGGCTAGGAGGCCTGACGAGGCAGATGGGCGGTTTTCGCCGCAACCCGCAGGGACGCCGCAGCTTTTGCCGCATGCCGGCGTTGCTCGGACTCGACGACCCATTGCAGGGTCGTCCTCGCCCTCGTGCCTTGGCCTGCGTCAAAATCCGCGGCGTCGCGGCCACGGGTCATTTTGTTAGGGACTCTTAGTCTGGAAGCGCTGACCGCCACGGAACGCCAAATGCGATTCCGGAATTTACCTGTTTGGCCCGCTACGTGCGCCTATTATTGGCTGGAGTTGTGGAAAGTGTGAGTCGGATGACTAGATGAAGGG
>PMYM01000046.1 GCA_003171235.1 Phycisphaerales bacterium
CAACGCTACAGGCTTCTGCAAACCGCGATAAAGTGAGATTTTGCATCCCTTTTGCCATTTTTCCCCTAGGCGCATCGGTTTTTGCCGGTATAATGCGGGTCGTCTTGGGGCGCTCTCCCCAAGAGCGGTCTTTGCTCAACTTAACTGTGCCAGCGTCAGAGCTCCTGGTTTGTTTCTGGCGCCGCTCGCTGTTCTGGCACCATGCGGAGGAGATGCAGATGCGTTTGCTCATAGCTCTGTTTATAATCCTTCTGGCGGGAAGCTCGTTCGCTCTGGCCAGCCCCACGCCTCTGGACTCTTCCGGCTGGTCGTACGAGGTCGGGCCGGGAGTGGCCGCCTCCGCCCAGTTCGTCAGCCTGGGCGACGGCATCCTGCGACTGACCCTGACCAAGGACTTTGGCCCGGCCGAAGTCATCGGCGGCGAGAGCATACCCCCCTCCTGCCTGATCGACTTCACCCGCACCAGCCAGAACGCCGTCAACACCATCGTCATACAGTCCGAGACGATACAGAACAACACCGGGTTGACCTGGAACGGCTTCTCCTGGACCGTGCCCCAGACCGGCCAGGCTTCGCTGGACCAGTTGGCTTCCAGCGGCTGGATACCCTCGCCCTTCGGCACGGTCAGTTGGGTAAACGCCCCCAGCCTCGTCTGCAAGGCCACGGGCGGGTTGCTGCCCAGCGGCCAGTCGTTCAGCCCCCGGGCCGACCTGACCATCGACGTGGATCCATCGGCCAATTCCTTCACGTTGAAGGAATGGCCCCAAATCCCCGAACCTGTAACGCTCGCCCTGTTAGGTGTCGGAGGCCTGGCGCTGCTACGCCGCCGGCGTGGTTGAATTGAATTAGGCTGCCGAACGGACCGGCCATCAGCGGCCGGCCCGGATTAAAGAGACGGCAGAGACGGCTTGTGCCTTTCGGGACCTGCTCAACCGGCCCTGCCGGAAAGGTTCCTAAGGAGGAAATCAGATGTCGTACCGACTGTTCGTTTTGGCGGCTTTACTGGCGGCGGCTTGCCCAGCCACAGCCACCGTCCTCACCCCGGTGCCCCTGTTCGATACCAGCGGCAATGATTCGGGCTGGGACGCGTATCTCTATGACGCCGCCCACACCGGCGTGACGGTCGATGCCGTGGGCGGCGGCGTCGCCTACATCCGGCTGGAGATCGCCAAGAGCTTCACCCAGCCTCCCGTGGGCAGCGCGTTCCCCACCAACGTGATCCAATTCGTGCAGCGGAATGACGACGCCCATACCGCCCCGGTCATCCAGATCACCGACGAAGCCATAATCAACCAGACCGGCCTGGACTGGACCGACTATCACTGGCAGATCAGCGGCAACGGCGCCTTTGACAAGACCGCCACCGACGGCAGCGGCTTCTCCATCGCCCCCTTCACGCTCAAGGCCTGGGGCAGCCCGCCCAGCGGCTGGTCCAGCGGCTATGCCGACAGCCTGGCCCTCAGCGGCGGCACCGTGCCCAATGGCGGCAGTTTCTTTCCCGGCAACGCCGCCGGAATACTGTACCTCACGGCCGATCTTTCGGGAGACGGCCCGGCCACTCTAACTCTGACCCAGTATCCCACGCCCGAGCCGGCCAGCCTGGCGCTGATCCTGGGTGGGGCGACAGCCCTGGTTTTTCGCCGCCGCAAATAAGAGATTCCATTCTTGATGTGATAAAAAAACGAGGCGACCAGCCTCGTTTTTTTTGCGCCTGATTTCCCAAAGTCCACAAGACGGCCCGGGATCAAGGCCCGGTCGGCGCCGAAGCGGCCTTCCCGCTGGAGGCATCCTTGAAGTTTTCGCGGTTGAGCCTGCCGTCGCGGATGTCGGCCTGGGCAACGCGGGCCGATCGCGCCATCCGCTCGAAAGTCTGCTTGGCCCCCTGGGCCTTGAACTGGAGCATCTGGGGGTCTTCCTTGCTGGCCACATACCACTGCCCGCCGACGTTGCGAAAGTACAGCCGCTTGGAGAATTCCGTCGGCAGGCCGTCCACCGTCAGGTCGGCCCGTTCGCCCGCCTGGGACAGGTTCACCCGCGCCCAGTCCACCGTGCCCTCCGCCTGGGCCTTCTCCAGGGGCGAGACCATAACGTCATGGCAGACCTTGTCGGCCTGGGCGTTGAAGAAGGCGGCGGCTTGGGGCCCGATCTTCTGGCCGGCCAGTTGCGCCGTCCGGCGGGTCTGGGCGACGTAGTCGGCGGCGGCCATCAAGGCCGTCTTGAAGGCCGGGCGGACATCCGGCGCCATGCAGGCGACCACGGCGGCAAAATCCTGGCTTTCCACCGCCTGGTGCATGGACAGGGCCAGGGCCTTGGGCGAGCCGTGGTCGATGCTGATTGTCTGTTGTTGGCCGCCGCACCCGGCAAGAAAAGCAAGGCAGAACATCCCTGCGAACATTCGTGGCATGTGAACTCTCCTTTGGTTGACCGGCCAGCGGGGGCGCCCGGCCGTCATTGGGCCGACAGCACCACCAACTGCCCCAGCGCCGGCCAGTCCGGGCTGCAGCAGGCGTTCCACACCATGGCGAACTGGCCGGACTGATCGGCCCGCAGGTCCACTCGGGCCGTGGCGCCGGGACTGATTGTAACATCCACGCCCTGCGCGTCCACCCGCAAGCTGTGGATGATGTCGCGGCTGTGAATCACCAGCCGGACCCGCTCGCCCTGGGCGACAACTATCACCAGCGGACTGACGGAGGCGCGGTCGGCCCGGATATCCACCACCCGTATGCCGTTCACAATTGTCCCCGAGAGAGGCAGCAGTTCCTGGCCAACCGATGCGTGTTGGCGGCAGGTCAGAACCGCCGCGATCGCCAGGGCCGATAAAGTCAGTAGGTTTCTCATATCCATTCTCCTATAGAAGTCTATGGGGGCTGGCGGGCAAGACGGCGGCAATTCCAGGCGCCCCGCCGGAATATCGGCGCAGGCAAACGGCCTGGTCCCAAGGCCAGGCCGCTTGATGCTTCCGTGCGACAGGCTGCCGCGTCAGTTAACTACCTTGACGGCCGGAGCCGAGGAGGTAGACGGGCTGGTGGAGGGCTTGGTCGTGGCCCTCTGGGCCAGGGCAACGGTGGTGCTGACCAGAACGGCAACCAGTACAACCTTGGCCATCATCTTCAACATGCGCAGCTTCTCCTTGTTCTCGGACGGGGGTATTAGGTTTTCCAGTCCCGGCGACTTCTTCAAGCCCGTCCAGCTCGGTCGGGGACGCATTCACCAGCATCAGGCACCAACTCGGCCGCCGGCAAAAACCATCCTTCGCGGCTTCCGGTCAAAGAAAAAGGCGGGTTCAGCACCCGCCTGAAGTCGGGAAGGTTACCCATAGCCCCCGGGCAAGACAAGGGAATTTCCGGCAAAAAACCCCTGCCCTGTCGGCCGCTTCCAATCCCAACCAGAAGGCTGATTATCCGCCCCCACTCACAGACACGGCATGTTCTCTTGCGGCTTTGGGTTTTGTCCCGGAGGGTTCTCTGACTAGAATCACACCATGGCAACGCCGCCCAACCAGCCACGAAAGCGGCCCACCGGCCGATTCCCCCAGGCGCTGCTGTCGGCATTGGCCTTGGCGGCTGCGTTGGCCCTGGCGGCGGCACTGGCCTGGCGGCCGCTCTCCAGCTTCGACATCGGCTATCACCTGGCCTATGGCGAAAAGTTCCTCGACACCGGGAAGATCGTCCAGACCAACCAGTTCATCTACACCCGCCTGAATCCCGACGACACCGGCGGGCTTGGCCCGGGCTGCTGGTACGACCGGCAGGGCGCCTACCACTTCATCAATGCCAACTGGCTGAGCCAGGCCCTCATGGCCGGCGTACACCGGCTGGGCGGCGTTGACGGCCTGGGCATCCTGCAATTCGCCACGTCGATGGGCATTTTCGCCCTGCTGCTGACGGCCATGCGGCGGGCGCAACTGCCCTGGGCCGTTTGCGCGGGGGGAATCCTGCTGATCGCGTCGGCCTCGTACGAGCGCCTGAACCTCCGCCCCGAACTGCTGGGCTACCTGGTGCTGGCGGGGCAACTGGCCCTGCTGATAGGCAGGACGCCCGGGCGGCGGGCCCTCGCCGGCCTGGCGGCGCTGCAGGTGCTGGCGGTGAATTTCCACAGTTATTTCCTGCTGGGCATCGCCCTGACGGGCGCGTTCTTCGCCGACGGCCTGCTGCGCCTGGCGTGGGTGCGACTGAAGCGCCGGCCGGTCGAGGCGGACCTGGCCAAGCGGGCGCGGATGCTGGGCTGGGCGCTGGGGGCGGTGGTGCTGGCCAGTTTCGCCAACCCCTGGACCTGGCGCGGGGCGATCATGCCCATTCAAACGGTGCGGTTCCTGCAGCACAACCACATCGGCGGCCAGGGCGGCCTCATGCCCCAGCCGGGCGAGGCGCCCCGCGCCGACACCACCTGGGCCCGCCTGGACGGGTCGGCCGTCTCGACGGCGCCCGCCATGGTGAAGGTCCACCCCTGGGCCACCATCGGCGAATTCATCACGCCCTTCCTGCCGGGCCTGCGGCGGACCAAGGCCACGTATGCCTTCCTGGTGGTGCTGGGATTGTCGGGCCTGGGGCTGCTGGCGGCGCTGATCCGCCGGCGATGGGATCTGGCGCTGGTGCTGGTGGGATTTGGCGTGATGTCACTGCAGATGCGGCGGAACATCGCCCCCGGCTCGATGGTGCTGGCGCCGGCGGCCCTGGCGGCGATGGCCCTCGCCTGGCGGGCCCTGCCCAGCCGGCTTGACGCAGTGACCGGACGATTGCGCCGGCCGGTTTTGGCGGTCGTGGCCGGGGCGGTGTTGCTTGTGGGCGGCTACCTTTCCCTGATGGCGGCGCAGAGCCGCTTCTGCTTCGACGACCGCCAGCCCTGGCGCTTCGGCTTTGGCCTCAGCCGGTTCGACATGCCCCTGGAGGCCTCCGAATTGATCCGCGCCCATCGGCCGGGCGGGCGGGTTTTCTGCGATTACATGAGTTCGTCCAACCTCATGTACTTCACCGGCTACGAGATGCCCACCCTGACCAACACCTGGGCCTATCCGCCCTACGTGATGGAGTGGGTCATCCAGGCCTGCGCCGGCCAGCGCGACTTCGATCCTATCGTGCGGGACTACGACGTCTCCACCGTGGTGCTCTGGAACTCCCCGACTAACGCCCCGCTGCTCAAGCAGCTCGCCCGCGGCGACCAGTGGGCGGTGGTCAACGTCTCGGGCAATTACGCGACCTTCTTCCGCCGCACTGGATCGACGGCCGAGCTGGCCGCCGGCCTGGCCATCGACCAGCGGGATTTCGACGCCGACGCCTACGCCGCCCGCCTGGCCCGGCAGGACCCCGTGCCCGCCTGGGCCGTCCACAACGGGGCGAACCTGCTTTTGCGCATGGGCTGGGGAGATGCCGCCGTCCGCACCTGGAGAAAATGCCTCCAACTCAAGCCCGACTACTACGACGCCATGGGCAGCCTGGGCGACACCCTGGCCCTTCGCGGCACGCTCAAGCTGACGGCCATGCAGCGGCTGCTGGAGCAGAACCAGCCCGACCAGGCCGAGCAATTCCGCACCAGCGCCCTGGCCGACTGGGACGAAGCCGAGGGGCTTTTCCGCCGGGCCCTGCAGATCGCCCCCGACTATGAGCCAGCCCGCCAGGACCTGCTCCTGCTCCAGGAACAGAAGGCCCAGTTCGACCGGGGGATCATCCTGCTGCCCAGGGCGCAGGAGTAGTCCGGCCGCGTGAGCTCTGATCGCCGCTGCCCCCGATCATGCCCCCGGGCTTGTCGCCGGCGAAGGCAAGCCCACCGATACGCGGGCGTCCAGGGGGAATTCCTTCTTCTGCATTTTGGAAAAGTAGGCCACCTTGATATTGACCTTCTCGGGCGCACCCTTCAGGGAATACGTGACGGTGTAAATCATGATGCTGCCCATCATGCCCACCTGGCCGCTGCCGGATCGCCGGGCCTCAATCGCCTTGCCGTCGGCGCCGGTAAAGGCCACGTCCTTGATTCCGTCGAATCTCTTGCTGCTCTGGATCGTGACGTCGAACCTTTTCTCGCCGCCCCAATCCTGCGCCTTGGCTTCGCTGATCTGTCCGGCAAGAGGCCCCGCCGTCAGTTTGGTCCCCTTCTTAAGTTCGACGTTCTCGGCCGAGGCCGTCTGTTCGTCGCTGCCGGCGGTCACCACGAGTTTGCCTTTGAGGATCAATTCCTTGGCTCCGGGCGTGGGCAGGTCCGAACCGCGGACCATGAACTTGAGTTGGTGGCCGTCCTCGGACACTTCCGGCATCATGCCCAGTTCCGCGTCGGCGATCGCCTTGCCCTTGTCGTCCTGCAGGGAAGCGACCTTGCTGGCCCCTTCATCCATGCCGATCAAGAACAGGCCCTTTTGCGCCAGCAGCAGGTGGATGCTCGTGCCGGGTTGCACGCCGTTGGCCAGGAAGGCGTCGCTGCCGGTCCCTGTGCCGGCCTGGGCTACGGACAGCCCAACCACGTGCAGGCCGTCAGGCAATGCCGTCTTCTTCGGCTCCCTGGAAGCATCCTGCGCTGCCGCCACGACAGTCACGGCCATCAACAAGAACGCTCCTCGCGTAATCCACCTCGTGTGCGATTCTCTCACGTGATTCTCCTTGATAGGCAGTTTCCCGTGCGGTTCTGTGCCCGCGACTCCCGTCGCAGGCAGGTCCGGCTGATTATCTCCCGCCGCCAGGACGCCGCAAGCCTTTTCGGATCGGCCGTTGGTGGCACAGGCTTTCCAGCCTGTGCCCACAGGCTGGAAAGGCTGTGCCACCAGTAAACACGCAAATGCAAATCGCTCTACAGGTGCATCCTGTCCGCATCGCCTGCAGGCATCCGCTGGACAGGAAACCGCCGGAACGGTAGGATTATCCGCCCATTGCAGTTGCATGAAAGGCAAGCCATGTATCCTGACATCTACGGACAGTTGATAACCTCGCTGGCCACGGCCAACGATAAGCGGATCGTGCTTCTGGTTGCCGACGGGCTGGGCGACTGCCCCGGCCCAGCCGGCGTTACCGCCCTGCAGGCGGCCAGGAAACCCAATCTCGACGCGCTGGCCGGTCGCGGCGCCTGCGGCCTGCTGACCCCGGTGGCCACCGGCGTGACGCCCGGCTCGGGGCCAGGCCACCTGGGCCTGTTCGGCTATGACCCCTTGGTTTACCAGGTGGGGCGCGGGGTGCTGTCGGCCTTGGGCATCGAATTCCCGCTGACCTCGCGCGACGTGGCGGCCAGGCTTAACTTCTGCACCGTCGACCAGGCCGGCAACGTCGCCGACCGCCGGGCCGGCAGGATTCCCGACGAGGAAAACCGCCGCCTGCTGGCCAAGATCAAGGCCGCCCTCAAGGCCCCCGCCGGCCTGGAGGTGTTCTTCGAGACCGAGGCCGAGCACCGCGCCGTCCTGGTGCTGCGCGGCGAGGGCCTCGACGACCACATCGGCGAGACCGACCCGCAGAAAACCGGTGTGCCCCCCCTGGCCGCCGACCGCGAGGGCTACGCCGGCAGGACGGCCAAGATGGTGGCCGACATCGTCGAGCAGGTGCGGCGCATCCTGGCGGATGAGCCCAAGGCCAACATGATCCTGGCCCGCGGCTTCGCCAAGGTTCCCAAGTGGCCGACATTCGCCGAGCGGTACAAGCTCGACCCCGCGGCCGTGGCCGGCTACCCCATGTACCGCGGCGTGGCCCGGCTGGTGGGCATCCCGGTGGTCTCCAGGCCCACCACCGCCGCCGACGTCTGTGCCGAGGCGGCCAAGGCCTCTCGCGACCACACCTTCGTCTTCGCCCACTTCAAGTACACCGACAAGATGGGCGAGGACGGAAACCACCCCGGCAAGGTCCAGCGCATCGAGGAACTGGACGCCGCCCTGCCCGCCCTGCTGGCGGCCAAGCCCGACGTGCTGATCGTCACCGGCGACCACTCCACCCCCTCGGTGATGAAGAGCCACTCCTGGCACCCCGTGCCGGTGCTGATGGCCGGGCCGTTCTTCCGCGGCGGCCAGGCCCCCCGCTTCGACGAGCTCTCCTGCCGCGGCGGCGAGATCGGCGCCATCCCCAGCCGCGAACTGCTGCCCCTGGCCATGGCCCACGCGGGCAAACTGGAAAAATTCGGAGCGTAGCACTGTAGAATCCGCGATTTCGAGTTTTGAAGTTCGATGCTACCGCCGAGTTCCGCGGCAACGGGTGGCATGGCGGCCGCTGTTTGCCGCTATGTCCTGACGAATCTTGCGATTTGAAATCCCCGAGATATCTGCTAGCATACCCCCGTTCCGGGCACAGGAGAAATCGTGACGCAGCTTGAGCAAAGCTTGCAGGGATTGAAGTACGACGATGCCGGGCTTATCCCGGCCATCATCATCGACGCCGCCACCAAGCAGGTGTTGATGATGGCCTACATGAACGGCCAGTCGCTGCTGGAGACCATCCAGACGGGCAAGACCCACTTCTGGTCCCGCAGCCGCAAGAAATACTGGATGAAGGGTGAGGAATCCGGGCACGTCCAGCAGGTGCAGGCGGTGTACACCGATTGCGACAAGGACACGCTGCTGATCGAGGTCGTCCAGCAGGGGGCGGCCTGCCACGAGGGCTTCTATTCCTGCTTCTACCGCCGGCTGGACGAGCAGGGCCAGTGGCAGGTGGTTGGGGAGCCTATCTTTGACCCAAAGAGCGTCTATAAGAAAGCCAAGTAACCCCTCCGCGCCGGCCGGGCGACCCGGGCAATCCACTTTAGCGCTGGCAGGGCTGGAACTGCTGATGGCCCTGGCCTCGGCGGCGGCGGTGGCCGCCCTGGCCCTGGAACTGGGTTTTGCCCATCCGCTGGTGAAGCTGGCGTATCTGCGGGCGGTGGAGGTGGCGGCCCTGGGGGTGTTCGTGCTGGACCGCTTCCTGCGGCTGGCCCTGGAGGCGGACCGGCGCGAGTTCTTCCGCCACAATTCCATCGATTTCCTGCTGATGCTGGCGGCGGTGGCGGCCTTCGTGCTGCTGTGGGACCATCGCGACCGGGTGCTGCAGGCGGCGGTAATTTACGTCATCATCACCCAGCTTTACCTGTTGGGGGCGATGATGGCCCAGGCGGCCGGCAACTACCTGGCCGACCGGCGAACCGGCGTCAACCCGCTGGCCCTGGCGGTCATGTGCTACCTGGCCGCCACCCTAGTGGGCGCCTGCCTGCTGCAATTGCCGCGGGCGGTCCCCGAGGGCCAAGCGCCACTCTCCCCGGTTGAAGCCTTCTTCACCGCCAGCGGGGCCGTCACCTGCACCTCGCTGCAGGTGCGGGAGGTCAATTCCCTGGACAACTTCGGCCGCGTGCTCATCATGGTGCTGACGCAGCTTGGGGGGCTGGGCATGATGATAGTGGGCACGGGCTTTGGCGTGCTGGCGGGCCGGCGGCTGCAGGCCGGCGCAGGCGCCAATCTTCGCCTGCCCTGGGGCGATCCCAGCATCAGCGACTTTGACGCCCTGCTCCGCTCCGCGCGCTTTGCCTCGCTGCTGACGCTGGGGGCGGAATTCGCGGCGGCGGCAGTGCTGTACTTCGTCAGCATCGGGCCGGCCCTGGGCAGCGGCGGAGGGATGCTGGACTGGCAACTGGTTTTCGCCGCCGTCTTCAATGCCATCAGCGCCTTCTGCAACGCGGGCTTCCTGGTCAAGATGACCGTCTTGAGCGGCTGGGTGGTGCTGACGCTGGTGCTGGCGGCGGTGGTGGGCGGACTGGGGCCGGTGGTCCTGGCCGACGCGGCGGGATACGTGCGCCGGCGTCTGGGCGGCCGGCAGGATGACCCCGAGGCCGTCGGGCCGGGTCCGGGACTCTCTCGCCATACGCGCCTGGCGCTGTGGACGTACCTGGGGGTTTGGCTGGTCGGCACCGTTTTGCTGGGGGCGGTGGAGCTGGGCGGCTGGCCGGGCGAGACCTTCGGGGCCGACACCGGCGACGCCGCCGGCCTGTACAGCTACGACCGGCAGGTGCCCCTGACCCGCTTCCGCGGGGTGAGCATCTTCGGCGAATCGGCGGCGCAGTGCGTCTATGCCCGCTCGGCCGGTTTCAAGACCGTCGCCCTCGACCGCCTGAGCGGCGGGGGCAAGGCGCTTGTTTGCATCCAGATGCTCATCGGCGGGGCCCCCGGCGGCACGGCCGGCGGCTTCAAAGTGGTGACCCTGGGCATACTGCTGCTGGCGGCGGGCGGGCTTTTCCGACGCGGCGGGCGGAGCATCTCGTCCGCCCTGCTGGGGCGGGCGGTGGGCATGTTGCTGTGCTATCTGGCC
>PMYM01000105.1:0-8864 GCA_003171235.1 Phycisphaerales bacterium
GTTAATTCGCGATGCTGGTTTTTCTTGTCAGCCATGATTGTCTTTGCCCCACATGGTGGTAATATGCCGGCTGTCCAGTAAACCAGTAATATTCGCAATCGGGGATTTTGTCAAGGATAAATATTCGCAAATACGAATAAAATGAGCAAGGCCGAATCAAAACCTGTCGGCAGCCCGATTTGCCAGCGAATCGCCCAGATTCGTCGCGAACTCTACGGCCCGCGCGGGCGGGCGGATTTCGCCCAGGCGCTGGGCTTGTCATCCTCGACGTACAACTATTACGAGAAGGACCGCGAGCCCCCCGCGGCGGTGCTGGTCAAGATCGCCCAACTGGCCGGGGTGGATGTTTATTGGCTGCTGACGGGCCAGGCCGCCCCCCAGGCCGTGCCGGCCGACCACCCGGCCCTGCAGCGGATCGCGCTCTTGCTTTCGGAGCACCCCGATGCCGCCGCCCCGCTGGCGGCCTTCGTGGAGATACTGGCGACCAGCCTTTCCTGGCCGGCCAAGTCGCCCGCCGCCCAGCAGCCGGCTTCCCTGCCTGCGCCCC
The DNA here is from genome assembly GCA_003171235.1 of Phycisphaerales bacterium. GTDB lineage: Bacteria > Planctomycetota > Phycisphaerae > SM23-33 > SM23-33 > FEN-1344. The sequence continues at coordinate 548 of PMYM01000105.1, forward strand.
TGGCGGCCGGGGAGGCGAGCGACGCCCCGCCGGCCAGGCCGGCGCCCTCAGGCGATCCGGCCAGGGCGGATCATCCCGCGCCGACTTTGCATCCCGCGTCGGGTTCCCCGCAGGATGCGTGGATTCCGGTGCTGGGCCGATCGGCCGCCGGCCTGCCCCAATTCTGGAACGACCCCGCCGACGCCGCCGGCACGACCACCCTGGGGGCCTTGATCCAGCGCCAGGCCCGGCGCTCGCCGCGCCAGGTCTCCCCAGCCCGCTCCCTCGAGAGCGACGGTTCGGAGCGGCAGGTGCAACTGGTGACGCTCTCGGAGCCCAACGAGCAGGACGTGGCCGAGTTCGTGGTGGCCCAGCACCTCAAAGCCCGCTACGGCGACGCCTACGCCGTGCGCATAGACGGCGATTCCATGTCGCCGGAGATTCGCCACGGCGACCTGGTGATATGTTCGCCCTCGGCCCCGGCCGCCCAGGGCCAACTGGCCGTGGTACAGCTCGAAAACCAGGTAGGGGTGACCTGCAAGCTATTCCGCCGCCAGGCCGGCAGGGTGCACCTGGTGCCCATCAACGAGCAATACGCGCCGCAGGACTACCCAGCCGGCAAACTTGTCTGGGCGCATCGCGTCCTTGGCCGCGTCCGCCCGGGGAGGTGAAACGTGAAGCTTCGGTTCTTGGCCGCGTGCCTAGCCGCCGCGTGTGCCTGCGCAGTTGCGCAAACCGATCCGGTAAACCGCCAACCCATGACGGTTGTGGCTCGCTGCGACGCCAAGGAGGTATATCCCGGCGAACTGGCCCCGTGCATCATCACCGTTCGTAACGAAGGGGATAGCACCATCCATTACCTGCCAGAACGCGTTGTTTGGGAGATTCGCTATAGCGGCCCGGGCGGGAAAACGGCAACCGAGCCCGCCGGGCCCTGGCGGCGCGAAGGGGCCGAAGAAGGATTTGCTCCCGAATTCCTGATGCACCTGCGGGCGGGCAAGTATTTTCGAACGGAAACGTATTTCGAAGCGAGAATTCATGGCAAGTCGCTGCCCGGCCACTATATCACCCAGTGGATGATCTGGTCTGAGGGAAAGGCAACTGTAACGGATACCCAACTGGACCAACTCAAGAAGGCAATGGAACAGCCCTGGAGCGAGCAAGATAAAGACAACCGACAAGAGGACGATACCGAGGAGCCCAGGGGCACCAGATTGATCCAAATAGACTGCTGGAAGGGCAAAGTCTGCGCCACGCCTCTGGGACTGGAACTGAAGGAACTGACATCCGCGGATGACAAAGCTGCCTACGACCTGCTCAGAAGCGGGCAGACCATCAACTGGACCGTTCCTTCCGGCCGGAACGTGCTGGCAATGCGGCAGGTGCTGGAGAAATATCCAAAGAGCGTTTACGCCAAGGACTGCGCTTGGTACTTGGCCGAACATGCCTATCAGTCCAATCGGAAGGTGGGGAAAGGATGGCGGCGGGCAGTGCCGCTATATCAGAAGGTCATCGAGGATTATCCGGCTTTTCAGTTCACCGACGACGCCAAGCTGCGCCTTGCCCAGATTTGCCTGGCCGATCCCGAAGCCGGCGGGGAGGCAAAGGCCAGGGGCATGCTGGAGGACATACTGAAGAACCACGCCCAAAGCACCTCGGCTGATGAGGCCAAAGAGATGTTGGTGCTGTTGGAGGCTAAAGGCAAGGCTGCCACCAGCAAGGTAGGGCACGCTGATTTCCAGCCAACGGCTGGAAATCTGCGTGCCGAATAGGGCGGAGCGTTCTATTGTTGCGACGGATTAAGACATGGTCACGCCGAGGTGAAGCGGAGTGATCTTGCCGCCCGCCTACGATGGAGACGATCGCCTGAACAGGTGTTCTGTCGGGATTCAAGATTTGTAGTGTTCGGATCGGGTAGCGAGGTGTCGGGCACGTATGCCCGACTACAAACCAGAGACTAAAGGAGATTGCCGTGACGATCAGGAACATCCTGGTGTTGACCCTGGCGGGAATGCTGGTTCTGGGCGGCTGCAGCAAGGCCAAGAATTCCAGCGACAAATCTTCCTCTGATGCTCAAGGCAGGAAGGCCCAGGTTAAAGACGATTCCGCCGTCGTCAAGGCAGACGACCCCAAGGCCGAGGCCAAGGCCGCCGAGGCCAGCGCGGGTTTCGACAAGGTCGCCGCCGGCATGAGCATCGACGAGGTGACCTCCATCATGGGCTCGCCCAAGACACAGGTATCTATGGGCGAGATCACCCAGTATCACTGGGAGAAAGGCCCAGCCCAGGTTATCGTCCAGTTCAAGGACGGCAAGGTCTTCAACAAGGTCTATAGCGCGGACCGGTCGGGCAGTTCGGCCGGCGCCGGCAAGAAGGTGGATTTCGCCAAGGTCAAAGTTGGGATGATGCGGGACGAGGTGGTGAAGATTCTCGGCCGGCCCATGCAGGAATCGGGCGGCCTGGACGGCGCCAACAATGCCGGCTCCATGCACTGGGAAGACGGCAAGGCCTCTTTGACGGTTACATACCAGAATGGCAAGGTCCTGTTCGCCGCCGTCAATAACGCGGATGACGAATAGCCGGTAACCGGCAGGGCGGGCAAACTGATGGTCGCTCGCCCTGCCGATTGCGCGATTATCCGGAGGCATCGCGCGTGCAACAAAGTGGCACGCTGTGCGGCCTGCCGATGTGGTCATTCCCTGATGGAGGCCCGGCTACCGGCTTCGGCCCCCAGCCTTTTGCCCGGGGGCCGAACCCTTCCCGTCGCCGGATGACACTGTCTGTTCACCGGCTCTTACACACAACTGCTTACACGACTCTCACAACCCGCAACTCACAACCCGGAACCCCCCTCTCAGGCCGGGGGCTAAATAAAAAGGCGCCGGCATGATATAATTCTCGTCCTGTTCGGTCTTACTTGAAAGAAACGGGTTCGACATGAACATCACTCCCTGCCGAGCGAAGTGGAAGGGCACGATGACCGACCGGCAACGGTTCAACGCCCAGATGCACTACCGGCCGGTGGACCGCTGCTTCAACATGGAATTCGGCTACTGGAACGAGAATTTCACCCAGTGGGACATCTTCGTCAAGAGCGGCATCCGCAACAACGAAGAGGCCGACCTATTCTTCAACTTCGACGCCATCCAGTACGTCGGCAGCAAGGCCTGGATATGGCCGCCGTTTGAGCGGAAGGTCATCTCCCAGGCCGGCGCCACCAAGATCATACAGAACGACGAGGGCCTGCTGGCCGAGGTGCCCTCCGACGGCCACGACACCATCCCGCACTACATCAAGAGCCCCGTAACCACGCCCCAGGACTGGCGGCGCCTCAAGGCCGAGCGCTTCCGCCGCGACGACCCCGCTCGCAAAGTCGATGTGGCGGCCCTGGTCCGCCAGCACCCGCCCACGCGCGATTACCCGCTTGGAGTCCACGGCGGCAGCATGATCGGACTGATCCGCAACCTGCTCACCTTCGAGGGCCTGGCCTATGCCTGCTACGACTACCCCGACATGGTCGAGGACATGGTTGAGACCGCCTGCCTGCTGACCGAAGACTTCCTCGACCAGGCGCTGGGGCGGATCGACTTTGACTTCGCCACCGGCTGGGAGGACATCTGCTTCAAGAACGGCCCCATCGTCTCGCTGGACTTCTTCAAGAACGTGGTCACGCCGCGCTACAAGCGGATCAGCCGGCGGCTACGTGCGGCCGGCATCGACCTGTGGTGGACCGACTGCGACGGCGACGTCCGCCCCATCCTGCCGTACCTTTTGGAAGGCGGCATCAACTGTCTGTTTCCCTTCGAGGTCAACAGTTGCTGCCACCCGGGCGAACTGCTTACCCGGTACGGCCAGGAACTGCGGATCATGGGCGGCTTCGACAAGATGGAACTGGGCAAAGGCAAGGCCGCCATCCAGGCGTACATGGAGAGCCTTCTGCCGCTGGTGGCCCGCGGCGGCTACATTCCCTTCTGCGACCACCGCTGCCCGCCTAACGTCAAGGTCCAAGACTACCTCTACTACCTGGACCTCAAGGAGCAGATGTTCGGAATGAAATAGAAGTGCAAGGTTCGAAGTTCGAGTTTTGAATTAACGGCCAAAGCCAAGGCACAGGTCAGGCGTTCTTTTCAATTCTTAATTCGAAACTCGTAACTCGCAATTCGTTACCTGACCTCCTCCAGTTCAAGGGCGTCGTAATAGACGGGGTGGTCCGGGTCGTCGTTGTAGAGGTAGACAGCAGTGGTTCGTGGGTTGGGATGCGTGGTGAAGGTGGTCTCCAGGGTCTCCCATTGGCCGCGCTTGGCGGCGTTCAAGGCTGCCGAACGTGTGAATTTGGGGTATTCCTCGTATTCGATGACGTGGGCGCCGGCCCATTGGGTCCCCGTCCGCTTGATCATGGCTTTGAATCGGTACCTGCAGTTGGGCTTGAGCGGCGCGAGCGAGATGAGCATGTTCTGCGGAGCCGTTTGACGGTCCACCTTGATGCAGTGCTTGCCCTGGCCGGGGTTGTCGGAGCAAGGCTGGGCCGGCCAGTAAACCAGGTAGCCGTCTGCCACCTCCTCGAAATCACCGTTGACCAGCGGCGGACAGAGCATCGTCCATGCCTGGGCCTGCCCGGCAGGCCACTTCACCACGGCAGTTACCTTGTGCCAGCGTTTCAGGCCCAGCAAGTGCGCGGGGTCGAGAAAGGCGATTCGTCGCAGGCAGTCCGACTCGGCCGGCAAGGCTTTTTCCTCAGGCTTGAAACCTTGGGGCCAATCCACCTTCCAACTCAGGCCCTCGACCGGCCCGGCAGGCAGAAAAATGGATAGTGTGGCCCCGTCCTCGCCCGGCTTGACTATTTGTTCGAACCATGGCATGGCTGCCAACTCCGGCGCGACAGCGTTCACCACCACGGCGGCTGATATCTGATCCTTCGGCACATTGATGATCTGCTTGCCCTGGCCGCCTGGGGCGAGTTTTTCCACCCGGCCGTCGAAGCCGAACAGATGGACCGTCTTGGGTTGCCCGATGGGGGAGAGGTCGATCTCCACGCTCGCCCCCCCGATGGCCTGTTCGTTGAGCATGGTGACGGCGATGACCTTGTTCTGGCCGTCGGTTCGCCAGAATGCCCGAGCCTCGACCCGCGGGTCGGACACCTTCAGGCCGACTGTATCCTTGAACACGGCCGGCCAGTCAATAAACGGCTTGATGCGCCTGCGCAGGTCGAGGATCCGCTTGATCTCCTGGTGATAGCCGTGCACGTCGAACCGCTCGCCCTCGAGGAACACCCGACGGGCCTTTTGCGGCTGGGTCATGTTCCAGTAGTGGTTGGACAACCCGTCCACGCACAGGTAGGAAGGGAAAGTGTAGCGAAAAACGTTGGGCGTTTTGGTCGCCCCCGACATCAGGTGGAAGCCCACCGCATCGCCCAGCACGTCGGAACAGCCTTCGATGGCACAGGCGTAGTCTTTATCGACCTGGCGGCCTTCCTCCAACGAGCGGGCGAGCACCTGCCGGACCCCGCCGGCCCAGGCGTTCTGGCCCTGGTGGTTGTGAGCGGAGTTGAAACAGCGGAAAGGACCGTTGCGGCCCATGACGTCCCAGTAGAAGCCATCGGCGTGATATTCCTTTGCGTAAATCCCGGCCCAGCGAGTCAACCAGTCCTGCCAGAGGGGCGAAGAGAGGCACATCCAACGTTCATCCGAATACGTATGTTGCGTCGGCAGCTTGCCGCCGGGGTTTTCCAGCAGGCCGCTCTGGTTGTAGAACTCCGGCGGGGGGGGCTGGAGGTCCTTGGGAATATCCGCCCGCTTGCCGGTGCCCATGTCGTCGGCGGTGGACAGGGCCGGCCGCCAGCGGTCGTACAGGCAGTAGAACATCACGTGCCCGCCCGCCTGGTGGATGTTCTCCACGGCCGCCTTCAACTGCTCCGGGCCGCCCTGGCGAGGGCTGGGATACAGGTACATCTGAGTCTGGCCCTGGAACTTGCCGTCCTTGTCCGAACTCATCGAGTCGATGCCTTGCCCCTGCACGTGCAGGTACTCGATGCCCATCCACTGGGCCTGGCGGTAAACCTCGCCCAGTCGCCGGAAAGGAATGTCGTTCTGCAGCCCGATCAGCACCCAGCCGTCGGCCTGTTGGATCCACTGCGGCAGGGCGGGAGCCGCAAGCCAGGACTGCATCCACCCGCGATAGCGGTCGGCGGAGGCGTGCCAGTCGCCCTTGTGCACCGCCAGCACGGCCAGGGGAATCGGCTGAGTTTCCTTGGGCCGGATCAATACCTCACGAGTAAGCGAGAGGTCGAAGTCATCTTTGGGGCCGGAAAGCCCGCTCAACCGCGTGGCCGTCAACGAGCGGTCATGCGTTGCCAGATACAGGCCGCCCTTCTCGCCGGAGAGGTCCATCCAGCCCATCGCCGCCTGCCCGGGCCAGGTGGCCTTGCAGCCGACGCCCTTGACCGCGTTAGGCTCGATCTGGCCGCATTGGTCCGGATGGACGAGAGTCAGGTTGGCGGGATTGGTCGCCGGGCAAACCGACAGCAGCATTGGCATTTCGCAGGCTGTCACCGTGCGCTCGGACTGGTTGAGGACCTTGCCGCCCAACTCGGCCGAACCGTCGTCTTTCAGTTCAATGTTGATCTGAACTTCAATGGCCAGGTTGATGCCCGCGAATCTGCAAGTGGCCCGACTTGGCGGCTGGGCGTCCACGCTCAGGAGGCGCAGCCGCTCAAAAGGCACGCTTTCAAAACCGGTTCCATCCTGGCTGAGCACCTGCAGGCCAAACAGGGGCTGGCGAAGCCCAACCTTTGAATAGGTTTCCCCGGTGGCCAGATTCTCGATGCCGGCCAAGGCGCCGGTCTTGCGGCATAGCGTTAAGCGCAGCGCGCCGCCCGTCAGGCTGACGAGGTCGGCCTGGTCGGCCTGGCCCAATTGCGGGCGCCGGATCACGTCAAGTGTCAGATCGTCAATGAAGAACTCGTTGGGGGCGGATACCTGGCTGATCCACAGGGCATAACTGCCGGCCCGGGGGCAGCGCAGCGACAGGCTGGCCCGCGTCCAGTCGGTGCCGGCCAGAGTCGCCATTGACAGGAAAGACGTCTGGCCCAGGGCGGCGATGATGGGCTGGCCGGCCTTGGCGTAGAACCAGAACGAAACCTCGACCAGGTCGCCCGCCTGGTATTGGCCGATGGACCGCGACACACCCTCATACCCGCCGCCCATGGTGTCCTTGTTGTCAGTGATCACGTGCAACGAGCGCTGCCCGGTGCGGGCCGTGCTGCTCTTCTCCAGCGTGACCGGGGTGCCGTAGACGCTCCAAGGCCCCAGCCCCGGCTGTTCCATGTCGGCGTCATCCAGCGGTTTGGCCGGGGCTGAATCAGGTTGAGCGGCGGCAAACATTTGCCCCGTTACCAGCAGCAACATGTACAGCGTGTTGCGAATCATCATGATGTCTCCTCTGGGCCAATTGCAACAAACATACTATCAATCCTCAAGTCTCAGCGCATGATATTGGTTGCCGGGCCGGCGGGGGTCAGGGTAACCAGAATCCAGCCGTTGGAGGCGGTGGAGAGGAACCGGCTGCGGGCCTGCCACTGGGCGTAGAAGGCCTGTTCCTCCGTCGGGGCGTCGTTCAATCGCAGGTTTCGGGCGGTGCTGGCCAGCATGAGCTTGGGCGAACAGGCGGCGACAAACGCCGGCAGGCTCTCTCGCCAATGCCCGTGGTGGGGCAGCACCAGCACGTCGCAGGCCAGCGCCTGGGGATTGCGGGCCAGTTCGGTTTGAGCGGCGGTGTCGATGTCGCCGGTGAAGATTGCGCTGTGGCCGCGGCAAGTGAGCTTGAGCACCAGGGAACTATCGTTGACATTCTTGCCGGTGGGGTAGCCCTCCGGCGGCCAGATCACCTCCAGGCGGGTGTCCGGGTCGATCTGCACTTGCTGGCCGGCGTGCAGGGTGGATAGTTCGGTCTGGTCGGCCAGTTGTTGGCGGAAGCGGGCGATGCCGGCGGCCTCGGCCGGGTCGGGCGCGTCGAACGCCGCCCCCAGGTACGCCTGCCGCAGCCGCCCGTGCTGAAGGATGTAGGGCACGAAGTTAAAATGGTCGGCGTTGGGGTGGGACAGCACGACCATCTCCGGCCAAGGTAGCCGCCGCTCCCGCAGGAATGGCTGGAGGATGCTCTCGGCGCCGTCGCCCAGTTGCTGGCTGCCGGCGTCGATCAGCAGGCACTTGCCTGAGGGGGTGCGCACGAGTGCACACTGCCCCTCGCCCACGGCCAAGAGGTTGATTTCCATCTCGCGCGGGGGCTTTTCCGGCAGTTGATGCCACACGGTCAGGCCCGCCAGGGCCAGCACGGCCGCCCCG
>PMYM01000105.1:8920-16028 GCA_003171235.1 Phycisphaerales bacterium
AGGCAGGGCAACCGCTCGAACTGCCATACGCACCAGGTCAGCCCATCGGCCGACCAGGCCGCCAAGTCGTTGAAGCCATCTGCCAGGTGGGGCATGGGCCAGGCCAGGGCCATGGAGATGAAGCCCGGCACCAGCACCGCCGTCACCGGCAACAATAGCAGGGGGCTCAGCAGCAGGGCGTACGGGCTGAAGAGCCCGAAGTGATACGCCGCCAGCGGGGCCGACACCAGGTAGGCGATCAGCGAAAGCGTGACGCTGCTTACCAGCCAGTCGCCGGCCTTGTAGTGCAGCCAGCGGCGCAAGCGCTGGCGCCGGCGGAAGACCATCAGCCCGCGCTGCCGCAGGTACCGGCCGAAAAGCCCCTGCCGCACCGGGCGGTAGAGCAGGATCATCCCCAGCACGATGCCGAAGCTGAGCTGGAAACCCGCCGAGAAGATGGCCCGGGGCTCGACGGCCAGCAGGATGACGGCCGCGGTCGAGATGGCATTCAGCGCCAGGTATCGCCGCCCGACCAGCACCGCCACGGCCACGCAGGCGGCCATGATGGCCGAACGCAACAGCGGCGGCTCGGGCTTGGCCAGCAGCAGGTAAATCACCAGCACCACCAGCACGATGCCCGCCGCCCGCCGCCGCGACTGGGCCAACAGCCGGCAGAGCAGGTAAACGAACCCCAGGAATATCGCCAGGTGGCTGCCCGAAATGCTCAAATAATGGACCGTGCCGCTACGCTGCATCGACTGGTTGAGCTGGCGCAGGGCGGGGTGGCGCTCGCCGATCAGCAGCGCCCCCAGCAGGTAGGAGGCCTGCTCGTCCTGGGCGCCCTCGACATGCTGGAGGGCCAGCGAGCGGACATACCACAGGTTCTGCGAAAGCCAACCGCCGCCGCCGCGGACGCTCAGGCCGTCGGCGCCGGGCAGGTCGAAGGCCACCAGCAGGTCCTCGTCGCGCTGGGGCTTGCGCCAGTCGAACTGGCCGGGGTTGTCGGGCCCGCGCGGGCGGCGGAGCGTGCCCACCAGCTCCACCTCCTGGCCCGCCCGCAGATCCCGCAGCGGCTCATCCACCCTTATTCTGGCCAGGCCGCTGACGCTGCGCCACTGGCCCTGGCTGTCCAGGATCTGCCCGCATTCCAGCAGGAAAGTAGTGGCAGGCGGGCGGTAGTAGCCGGTGTGCTGCTGGATGATCTGCGGCGAACTTACCACCTGGCCGCGCAGGCTGGCCAGCACGCCCGAGCGGTCGCTGAAGCGGACGATGTGATTGTCGGCCAGAAAACCGTCGCCCAGAACTATCGAGGCGGCGGCGGCCGCGAAGATGCCCAAAGCGATGGCCGCGGAAGTGACGATCAGCAGGTGCTCCCGCCGCAGCGTCAGCGCCACCGTCAGCACCGCCAAGCCGCCCAGCACCGCCCAGGCGCCGGCGGTCAGGGGCAGCAACCGCCCGGTCCAGATGCCGCCGGCCATCGCCGCCGCCGCCAGCGCCAGCGGCGCCCGCAGGATCACCGGGCGGCTCTGCGGCTGTTGTTGGAGGGAACCCACGCGGCCAATTGTGGCCGGAGGAGATGGATTTGACAAGAAGAGGGAAAAGCTGAAAGCTGAAAGCTGAAAGCTGAAAAAAGTGAACGCCAATTCATATTTCAGCTTTTAGCTTTCAGCTTTCAGCTTTGGATCCATCTAACCTCTAACCTTGCACGGCTCCTGGCTACTGTTGTTTTACAGTGTCGCCACCGAGGATGATTCCTGGTCCGCGACGGTCTGCACCGCCGCCGGCGGGCGGAAGATGTACTTGGGAATGCGGCAGGCCGGGCGGTAGGACTGCTTGGTCCAGGCCAGGCTGGGCACGTCCCAGTCGTCGCCGACGTTGCACCAGGCGGTGTGCGCCCAGTATTGCCGGCAGAACTCGCTGAAGATGTACTGGGCCGAACCGGCGTATTGGCGGTCGGTCTTTTCCACCAGGATGCTGCAGGTATCCTCCGCGAGCATCTCGCCGAAGGTGAAGCCCGCCAACTTGTCATCCGCCAGCAGCACCATGCCCGAAAGCCCAAGTTGCCGATAGTTGGCCAGCACCTCGGCCGTGGCGGCGATTTCCTTGCTGCGCTTCAGCCAAACGCTGCTGCGCCGGCTGGCGGAGGCCTCGGTCTGCTCCTGCCAGGTCTGGAGGAGTTCCATGCATCCCTGGCGATGCTCCGGGCGGTAGGGCTCGGTGCGGGCCTGGTAGCGGCGGGCGAAGCGATTTTTGGCTTGGCGTTTTGAAGCGAGGTCGCCGCCGGCCAAATCAATCATGCGGGCGGTGGGGTAGACGTAGTCGCCGCTCATGGGCTCGACCCCGAAGGCGGGGCCCAGGCGGCGGACGAAGTCCTCGCCGGCGTATTCCACGCGCGTCCAGCAGGCCAGGCCCGCCCGGCGGTTGTAGGCCTCGCAGATCTCCAGGCTCTCATCCAGCGCAGCCAGGCAGTCGCCCCGGCCCAGCGGGGGAAACAGCATGGTCAGGCCGCCGTCGCCGTTGGCGAAGACGCACAGGCAATCGTGGATCATCCGCCAGCGGAGGTGGATGGAGTCGCGCCAGATGAAAGAATTGGCGAAGGTGTAGTCCGACAGCCCCGTGTTACAGCTCGAAAAACAGCAGTCAAAAATCGACTTGTGTTCAAGCTCTATCGACCGCAATCCCAACGATCCGAAAGGATCGTCATCATGACTCATAAAATTCTCAGGCTACCTCCAAAATGGGTTTCTCCCCCGTGACGGCTGCGCAGCCGCTTGATGGAAAGTTAGCTTGGGGAAGCAAAACCTTATGGGGGCTGGATTATAGTGATCGACCACCCCAGCCTGCAAGGACAATCGCCCGCAATTTGCCGGGCAACCGCGTTTTCTCTAAAGTCGTAGACCACCCGCCGCGGTCCAGAAAGGCCAGGCGAGATATTACCCTTTGGCTCTTAAGAATTTACATTGACGACACGCGATAGTTGAGGTATAATCCCTGCGAATCGGAATCACCGTCGGAATGCGGAAAAGTCCGGCGGGCTCAGATAAGAAGGAGGAAGCTCATGCGCCGCCAATTGCTCTCCGTCGTCGTGACACTGTCTGTCCTGCTCTTTGCCGGCTTGGCCTACGGTCAGTCCTACACCATCACCGACATCGGCCTGGGCTCAGTCTCCGGCATCAACGCCAGCGGGCAGGTCGCCGGGAATTATCCCATCGGCGGCGGCGTGTACGACGCCTACATTTATTCCTACGCCACCGGCGTCAGGGCCGACATCGGCAACTTCGGCGCCCGGAGCATCAACGACAACGGCCAGGTAGGCGGCAACAATTCCAGTTCCCACGTCATCTTCTACGACGGCACGATCCACGATCTGGGCATCCCCCTGAGCGGCACCATGTGCAAGGCCTACGGGATGAACATACACGGCATGATGACCGGCCAGGTGACCTTCTCCAACGGGCACACTCACGGCTTCCTGTACGACCCGGCCAACCCCAACAACGGCGGCTACAGCGACATCGGCACCCTGGGCGGCTCGCCCGCCAGCGCGGCCACGGACATGAGCTACGGCTCCTCCATCAACAATTCCGGCCAGATCCTGGGCGACTCCATCAACGCCTTCGGCCTGGACCACGCCTTCATCTGGACCAACGGCGTCTTCGTCGATCTGGGCACCTTCGGCGGCCCGTCCAGTTCAGGCATGGCCATGAACAATCTCGGGCATGGCACCGGCACGGCCCAGACGGCCGACAGCGGCACCACGTCGGCGACCTGGATTTCTCACGTGTTCTGGTACAATGGCACGCTGCACGACTGTGGCACGCTGGGCGGGGACTGGGCCAATTCCGGCGGCGTGAACGACGCGGACGTCATCGTGGGCCGTTCCACCATCACCCCCGGCACCGGCGCCAACGGCGCCTTCCACGCCTTCATCTACTACCAGGGCGGCGTCATGACCGACCTGAACAACCTCATCCCGGCCAACTCCGGTTTCACGCTGACCGGCGCCAACGGCATCAACATGGCTGGGCAGATATGCGTCAATGCCACCGATTCGCTGGGCCAGCAGCACGCCCTGCTGCTTAACCCCACGCCGGAGCCGGCCACTTTGACCCTGGCGCTTTTGGGTGGGTTGGCGCTGCTTCGCCGCCGCCGCTGTTAAGCGAATCTGCGGGCGGGGCGGGCGGCTCGGAAGGCCGCTCGCGCAATTCCCGGGACTGCACATGGTCACGCGAAAGAAAGCGTGACCATGCCACCCGATTCGTCTTCTCTTTCCTGGACATCAATCTTTCAAACTCCGTCTTTCTCCTTTTCCTGTTCGCGTTGTTGGCGATGTTCGCGGCTAATTCTTCCTCGATGCTTCCCACTCCGCACTTGATGTTTGACGGCCTTGATGTTTGCGCCCAAATCCGCATAATAGATCCTCTCTATGGCCTTACAGAATTGCGTTATCCTCCTGCGTGTCCGCTACAGCGAGACCGACCAGATGGGCACCTTCTCCAATGCCTGCGCCCTGGAGTGGTTCGAGTGCGGGCGCACGGAGTGGCTGCGCCAGGCGGGCGTGTGCTACGCCCAGGCCGAGCAGCGCGGCATGTTCCTGCCGCTGGTGGAGGCCCACCTGGAGTTCCTTGGCCGGGCACGCTACGACGACCAACTTGAGATCACCACCGCGGCGGGCATGGCCGGCAAGGCCCGCCTGCGCTTTGACCTGCAGATCGTCCACGCCCAGGGCCGCTCCGGCGTGGTCCGCGGCTACACCGTGCACGCCTTCGCCGACGCCTCGGGCAAGGCCATCCGCCCGCCGGCGTGGTTCCTCAAGGCCCTCCAGAATGATCGGAGCGGGGCATGAAAGAGCCCCAGCTCCTCAGCGGCAACGAGGCCGTGGCCCTGGCCGCCCGCGACGCCGGCGTGGCCCTGGGCTGCGGATATCCCGGCACGCCCTCGACGGAAATACTGGAGGCCTTCAGCCGGCTGGGGGGCAAGGCCCAGTGGTGCCCCAACGAGAAGGTGGCCCTGGAGGTGGCGCTGGGGGCAGCCTTCGCCGACAACGCCGCCGCCATCGTCACCATGAAGCACGTGGGGTTGAACGTGGCCGCCGACCCGCTCTTCACCGCCGCCTACACCGGCGTCAGCGGAGCCCTGGTGGTGGCGGTGGCCGACGACCCGGGCCTGGCCTCCAGCCAGAACGAGCAGGACAGCCGCCGCTACGCCGTGGCCGCCGGCCTGCCCATGCTCGAACCTTCCGACAGCCAGGAGGCCTATGACCTTACCCTCAAGGCCCTGGAGATATCCGCCCGCTGGAAACTGCCCGTGCTGCTCCGCCTGACCACGCGCGTCTGCCACTCCAAGACCATCCTTAGCCGGCGGATCAGCCCGCAGCCGCCCGGCCCAATCGGCTTTCGCCGCGATATCCCCTCGCGGGTGATGATCCCCGCCTACGCCCGCCTTGCCCACCGCAAGCTGCGGGCGAAATTGCATGAACTGGAAAACCTGGCCGAGGGCGCCGGGGGCGGCGAAGGCGCACCGGAACTGCCGCCGCTGACTTCGCCGGGCAAGCTGCTGGATTGGCGCGAAGGCGAAGGCGCGCTTGGCATCATCACCTCGGGCATCAGCTTCCATCACGCCTGCGAGGCGGCCCCGCAGGCCAGCATAATGAAACTCAACCTGACCTACCCGCTGGCGCTGGGGCGGATTCGCGACTTCGCCCAGACGGTGGGGCGGGCGATAGTGATCGAGGAAGGCGACCCCTACCTGGCCGAGGCCATCCGCGCCGCCGGCATCGCCGTCGAGGGCAAGGGCGAGCCCTACCGTTTCGGCGAATTGAACGTCTCGCGGGTGCGGCGGATACTGGCAGGCGACAACTCGCCCGAGCCGGTGCTGCCTCGCGGCAAGGCTCCGCAGCTTTGCCAGGGCTGTCCGCATCGAGCGGTGTTCGCCACGCTGGCCAAACTGGAGTGCATCGTCGCCGGCGATATCGGCTGCTACACCCTGGGCGTGCTGCCGCCGTTTGAGGCCATGGACAGTTGCGTGTGCATGGGGGCCAGCATCGGCGTGGGGCTGGGGCTGCGCCAGGTGCTGCCGGAGGAGCAGGCCAAGAAGGTCGTCAGCGTCATCGGCGATTCGACCCTCGTTCACAGCGGCATCACCGGCCTGGTGGAGATGGCCTACAACCCGCCGCCCACCGGGCACGTGGTCATCGTGCTGGACAACGCCACCACGGCCATGACCGGCCTGCAGGAGCACCCCGGCACCGGCCGGCGGCTCGACCACGCTCCCACGCGACAACTGGTGATCGAGGAGGTGGCCCGGGCCATCGGCCTGGACGAGGTCCACGTGATCGACCCGACGGACAAGCCCGACGATTTCGCCGGCCTGGTCCGGGACAGCCTCGCCGGCGGCAAGCTGGTGCTGATCATCGCCCGCCGGCCATGCATCCTGGCCGCCCCGCGCATCCGGCAGTTCCAAAAGCCCAAACCCGACAAGCCCGAATAAGTTGCCGGGCGTGCGACTTGTTTCGCGCAATCCGGCAGCGCACGCAGACTTGGCCTGGGGATTTTGGGTGGCATGCCCTTACGCGCCTTGTGCGGAAGGGCATGTTCCAGAATCCTCAACCTGCCGGCTGCGCGACAAAGAAGCGTGCCATACAGGAAACACTGTAGATCGCCTTCCTCCAGATTGTCATATCCCATTGCGCCTGATTGAGTTGTGGCATAGTCGCACCTCGCGCTAAACGGAAGACGGCGGAAAATGGCGGAAAATTTCGGAAAGAACGGTAAAGGTTGGCGAACTTTCGGTGGCACAATTTTCCAACCTGTGCGGGGTCTCCAGCGGTTTCTGGTGGCACAGGTTTCCAACCTGTGCGGTTCCTGGCGGCATAGGTTTCCAACCTGTGCGGTTCCTGGTGGCACAGGTTTTCAACCTGTGCGGTTCCTGGTGGCACAGGTTTTCAACCTGTGCCTGTTCAACCGCATCGGCCGGATCGCCCTGGCTCAGGGATGGGTTTAGAACATGGTCACGCGGGAGGCCAAGAAGCGTGACCATGCCACCCGACAAAGGGGTCGGCGCCTGTGGCCTTTAGCCTGTAGCCTATGGCCTGCAGTCCGTAGCCCGCTTTCTTCACTTGTCAAAAAGC
>PMYM01000072.1:0-5863 GCA_003171235.1 Phycisphaerales bacterium
ACATGATCGCCGCCGGCAACAGCCTGGTGGTCAACCCCCACCCATCGGGCCGCAAGATCGCCGCCCTGGGGGCAAAGCTTTTCAACCAGGCCATCTACGAGAAACTGGGCATAGACAACCTTATCTGCGTCATCCTGGAGCCGACGCTGGAGTCGGCCCAGGCCATCTTTACCCATCGCGACGTCCGCTTGCTGTGCATCACCGGCGGGCCGGGCGTGGTGGCCGCNNGCCGCCGCCGGCTGCATTCTCGAAGGCGCCAGCTTCGACAACAACCTGCTGTGCCTGTCGGAGAAGGAGGTCTTCGTCGAGGCGGCGGTGTGGGAACCCATGATGGACGCCCTGGCCAAGGCCGGGGCCTATCGCCTCAGCCGCCAGCAGACCGACCGCCTGGCCGCCCTGGTGATCGAACCGGGCAAAGACGGCCACCTGCCCCGCGCCGCCAAGCAATTCATCGGCGCCGAGCCGCGTGTACTGGCAGGGTTGATCGGCCTGGACGTGCCGGCCGAGTGCCGCCTGCTTTACGGCCCGACCGATGCCGACAGCCCGCTGGTGCAGGCCGAACAGATGATGCCGCTCTTGCCCTTGGTCAAGGCCGCCACCTTCGAGCAGGCGGTGGAGATGGCCGTCCAGGCCGAGCACGGCTTCCGCCACACCGCCGTCATTCACAGCCGGCTGGTGGACCACATGACGTACATGGGCAAGGCGATGGACACGGCCCTGTTCGTCAAGAACGGCCCGTCGCTGGCCGGCAACGGCGCCGGCGGAGAGGGATACTCGACCTTCTCCATCGCCTGTTCCACCGGCGAGGGCGTGGCCACGCCCATGACCTACACCCGCTTCCGCCGCTGCACCATGGTGGACAACCTGAGGATCATTTGAGGAAAGTGCGAAGTGCGTCGGGAAGCAGATAGCCGCGAACATCGCGAACAACGCGAACATGAAAGACAAAGAACTGTAAACTCGGGTGGCATGGCAGCCGCATCTTTTGCGGCGGCCATGTGAGATTGTCCGTGGGAAATAACACCCCCAAGCTTCGCTTGAGGGTGGCACAAGTTCGGAGTAAGGCGTGCTATTGGGTGTCGTAGAAGGCGTGGCGATCAGCACGATCAAGCACCGCTCGCTGAAGAGCTGGAAGCTGCTGATTGTCCAGCCGGTGGACCTGGCGGGGCGGCCCGACGGCGACCCCATAATCGCCGTCGACCGCGTCGGCGCCGGCCAGGGATGCTGGGTGGTCATCAGCAACGACGGCAAGGGCGCCCGCGAAATGGTGGGCGACAAGACCTCGCCCGTCCGCTGGACCATCTGCGGCCTGGTGGACCATGAAGGAATTGCCGATTGTCAATTGAACAGCAAAGACGGCGGTGCCTTGGCGACAGATGGTGATTCTTGAGTACTGAATCCGGCAAACTGAGAATTGACGGCCCCCGGTGGGGCAAGATCTGGCTGACCGCCCAGGTTCTGGCGGCGCGGGCAGAGGGCAAGGGCAGCGTTTCGCTGCGGCCCAATGAATTCCTCACCCCCGCCGCCCAGGACTACGCCGCCGCCAGGGGCCTGCTGATAGACCACCTGCAGCCCGGACAGGAGCCGCCTCACGCCGTCGCGCCCGCACAGGTCGCGGCCGAGCCGCGCCCGCTGGCGGCGGCGACGGGCGTGCTGGGCGTGGTGCTGGCCCGCCCCGACGCCCTGGCCGAGGGGGCACTGGCCAGCCTGGCCCGCTCGGGCGTGCAGATGAAAGACTGCCGCATCCAATCCTGCTGGATGGCCAGCACCATCGAACTTGGCCGGGCCATCGCCGCGGGCGAACTGGCCGGCGGGGTGCTGCTGGACCGTCACGCCTCGGCCGGCATGGCCCTGGCGGGCAAGGTCAAGGGCCTGCGAGCGGTGCAGGGCGTCTCGCCCGCCGCCGTGGTGGCGGGTCTGCGGCAGTTCGACGCCAATTTCCTGGTGGTCGGCTGGTCGGGCCTGTCTGTCTTCCAGCTCACGGGCATGATCGAGGCATTCGCCGCCGGCCGGGCAAAGCCGCAAGCAGCCACGCCGCTCTTGGAGCGGATCAAGAAGTTGGAGACGTAAGTGCGAATCGCCAAGGTCATAGGAAAGATCACGCTCAACAGCCGGCTGAAGGAACTGGTGCCGGGGCGGTACCTCATCGTCAAGCCGCTCTCGCGCCAGGCGCTGGCCGGCATTGCTGTGGGTAGCACAGGCGTCTCGCCTGTGACTCACCATGTCGCGGGAGTCTCGCCCGCGCCCATCATCCCCACCGGCGGCGAGACGCTGGTGCTGTGGGACGATCTTGGCGCCCGCGAGGGCGACCTGGTCGGCCTGGTCGAGGGCCGCGAGGCCAGCGCCCCCTTTTATCCCAAGCGCGTGCCCTACGACTGCTACAACGCGGCCATCTTGGACGACGTGTGCTTTGAACCGGTCCTGCCGCCAGACTTGCCAAAGGCCCAGACATGATTCGTGTGTGCCTTCCGCACAGGAAAAACCTATGGACAGCGAATGGAAAATAAAAGAGCAGATCTGCGAGATCGGGCGGCGCATCTACACCAAGGGCTTCGTCGCCGCCAATGACGGCAACATCTCCGTCCGCCTGGGCAAGGGCCGCTACCTGTGCACGCCCACCCTGGTGTCCAAGGGCTACATGAAGCCCGCCGACATCGCCCTGGTGGACGACGCCGGCAAGCAGCTTGCCGGCCCCAAGCCCCGCACCAGCGAAATCCTGCTGCACCTGGAGATCTACCACGCCTTGCCGGAGATAAACGCCGTCGTCCACGCCCACCCGCCCTATGCCACCGCCTTTGCCGTGGCGGGCGTGAGCGTGCCCGGCAACATCCTGCCGGAGGTGGAGCTGTTCATCGGCCAGGTGCCGCTGGCCCAGTACGAAACCCCCGGCAGCAAGAACTTCGCCCAGACCATCCTGCCGCACCTGAAGAACAAGGCCAACACCATCCTGCTGGCCAACCACGGGGCGGTGTCCTGCGACCGCCGGCTGGAGCAGGCCTATTTCAACCTGGAGATACTCGACCAATACTGCCGCATCCTGCTGTTGGCCCGGCAGGTGGGCAACATCCAGCAGATTTCACAGTCCAAGGTGGGGGAGCTGCTGGCGATCAAGCAGCGGCTGGGCCTGGCCGACCCGCGCCTGGGGCCGGAGGGGGCCATCCACAGCCTGCCGGGCTCGGACGACTTCCTGCGCGGCTTTTCCCAGCGGGCGATTCCCGGCCACGTGCCCGACGCCGCCGGCAGCGGCCGGGGCTACGGCATCGCCGGCTCGACCAGCCAGGCCGGCAGCCCCCAGCCAACACCGGACGCCTGTCCCGCCGCCATCGTCGCCGGCAGGAGGGTCGGCGGCCTGGGCTCTTCCAGCGCCACCGCCCGCCGGCGAGCCCTGGACGACCAGGTCGAACGCCTCACCCAGATCATCACTGATCGCATTGTCGATGCCTTCGGCAAGAACAACTAAGCATCTCACCGCAGAGGACGCAGAGGGCACAGAGAGAAGAGAGAGACAGGAATAGAAGATTTCCAAAGAGCAAAAAGCTTAAGAACAGAATGGCAAGACCGGGGTTGAATGCTCATAGCTTGTCCGGCTGTTTGGAGTAGTCTTCTTGTGCCTTGTTCGCGCCGTTCGCGCTGTTCGCGGCAAATCCTTGCAGGGTTCGTAGGGCACGCTGATTTCGCCAGCGCGAAACCTGCGTGCCGTTGAGCAATCGTCGGATAGCCCAAGGTCACGGGTGATCCAGGCCCGAAGGGCCGAAAGAGTTTAGCCGGGGGTGGAGCGTCCCGAACGAAGTCGAGGGACGCGCAGCCCCCGGTAAATGGCCATCCGAATGAACGAGGCAGTGCCGTGATCCGTCAGGGGGTTCCATCTTAACTGCCGATGGTGTGATTGTCTGCCAGAGGTCCGGCTACCGGGTCGTCAGGCCATCGCGAGCAGGATCAGTTTCGCGCGCAGGTCCAGCAGCTCGCTCGGTCGCATCGCAGGCCGGTGACCGGGGGCTGCGCTGCGCACGGCTGCGCCGTGCTCGCTTCGCCCCCGGCTAAATTCTCGCCGGCCCTCCGGGCCTGATTGCGTCCTGCNNTGTGCCATCCTGACGTTGTCAATGCGCAATCCTAAATTGGTGCTAACCTCTTCCGTCCTTTCAGGACTTGGCTCTTCGTGCAGGTTGATTTGGCCGAGGGGTGGGGAAGGCGGAAAGGGATGTCAAAGTAGCCACAAAGAGCACGAAGAAGGCCAAGAGGTTAAGAACAAGCAGTTCAAATCCGGGTTCTAAACCTGTAGCCTGTTCGCGCTGTTCGCGTAGTTCGTGGCTATGTGTTCACGAAAGGTCTTCCATGCGTATGTTCCGGTGGTTGCTGCTGATCGTGGCCTGGCCGGGCCTGGCCCTCGCCGCCGGGCCGACGGAACTGAACGTCTTCTTCCGCTCCGGCCAGAGCTTCATCACCTGGAAGGAGTCCGGCGCCGACAAGTATTCCCTCTACCGCTCCGACAAACCCATCGCCGACGTCAAGACCGCCACCCTCCTGGCCGAGGTCGCCCCCGGCTCGTCGAAATTCGCCACCGAGGCCCGCAAGGACGGGCACTACCTGGAGAAGGTCTCGGGCAAACAGGGCTACGGCCTGCGATATGTCATCCAGGATAACGGCGACTGCGACCCCTCCAAGATGCCCGCCCAAGACACCGGCCTGTTTGTCCACACCGCCCACCAGGCGGGCAAGTTCTACTACGCCGTCGCCGACGCCGACGGGGCCGTCGGCCCGGGCAACAGCCTCGCCCAGCCGGTGGAGGAAAAGCCCCAGCCGGCCGGGGCGGTGCTGGTCTATCGCAAAGCTTCGCCGGCTGATGGCGGCGAACACCGCATCTACACCCACTGGATGGACGATGCCGACTGGAACCCCAAGCCCACCGGCGGGTACGCCTTCAACTTCGGCCTGGCCCTGCCGGACAGCAAGAAGTCGCCGGGCCTCTTGCTCCGCCTGCACGCCTACGGCTGCCGCTACGAGGTGTATGGCCCGCAGGCCGGCGGGGTCATGCTGGTGGTGGACGATCCCAACTGGGACTGGTACTACGGCTACCGCAATCCCGCCGGCACACAGGTGGTCAACTACAGCGAGCGCCGCATGATCCAGACGGTGGAGCTGGCCCTTCGCCTGGCCGCGGAGGCGGGGTGCGAGGTTGATCGCGGGCGCATCCAGATCAACGGCGGCTCCATGGGCGGCAGCGGGGCCAACCTGCTGGCCGCCATGCACGGCGACCTGTTCGCCGCCGCCACCACCAACAAGGGCATGGTCAACTACAACATGACGGCCAGGCCGCTGCAGACAGCCGAGAAAAACCTCTGGGGCACGCGCCAGGAGGATCTGCCCGCCAACACCGGCGATCGGGCCTGGAACCACATGGACTTGATCCGCTGGCACCTGGCCAACGTCGGCCGCGAGACCGCCTTCATCGTCGACACCCACTCCAGCACGGACGAGATCCTTCCCTTCGACCCTGTGCCCGAGTACTACCAGGCCCTGCAGAAGGCCCGCCGACCGTTCGTCGCCATCTGGGCGCCGGTCGCCCACATGGCCGCCATCGACCCGCCCGCCTGGAGAAACTACCCCGCCTGGCCGAGTTGGACCATTCGCATAGACGAGACCGTACCGGCCATCGGCTATGCCACCAGCAGCGACGCGCCGGTGGCCGGCGGCAAGGGCCAAATCAACTACAAGGTCGAGTGGTGCTGCTCCGGCAACGACTTCGACAAGGGTTCCACAAAGGACGACATCGTGGACGCCCCCGGCCGCTGGGAGATGTGCATTCGCTCCCTGGCCGGCCCGCAGACCGCCACCATAACCCCGCGCCGCTGCCAGAAGTTCAAGG
>PMYM01000072.1:5885-17175 GCA_003171235.1 Phycisphaerales bacterium
AGCGTGGAGAAGTTCGCCTTCGGCCAGGCCGGCTGGGGCAACCGGCTGGTCATCTTCCCAGCGGAGAAGTAGAGGCATCCACAGGACAGATGGCCTTCCTTACAACCCCCTGCGTCAGGCGTGGGTTTCTTTCCTTTCGTGTTCCGCCCAATGACGAAAGAAAACCCCCGAACCCACGGCTCACGCCGGGGGCTGCATTGGCGCCACCCTCCAGCGGCTGCGCGTGCAACAGGTTGCATGCCCGGCGGCCGGGGAGAGTAGAGATTTTCTTCTGCTTGGCGGCCTTGCAGGTTGCCGGCGGAGGTAGTATAATCTTCGGACTTTGCTGCCCGCGGCGAGTGGAGGCCGACGTGCTTCCGCAGCCAGGCGGGCTTGGATAAGGAAAGAGAGAAGTCATGGCACATATGCGACGCAACGGCAAACTGGGCTGGCGAACCAAGGGTGCCAATCACGGGCGCAAGCCCCACTGCGGCAAGGAAAAGAGCCGCTTCTGCCGGCACTTCCGCCGCAGCCGCAAGGGCGCAGTCTAATCTTTCGGGCGCGGGCCTTGTCGTTTGGGTCAGGGTCGGCGCCCGCTTCTTGCGCCCAGTACGGGGTTATTTCGGCGAGAGCTTCTGCTCCAGGAGTTGCTTGACCGCGGCAGGGGGGGCCTTGCCGCCGGAGAGCTTCATCACCGCCCCCATGAGGAAGCCGAAGGCCTGCTTGGCCTTCTTGTCGCCGGTGCGGACCTGCTCTGCCGGGCCGGCGTTGGCGGCGATGGCCGCGTCCACCCAGGCCTCGATGGCCGAGGCGTCGCTGACGGCCAGCACGCCCAGGCGGGTGGCGATGTCCAGGGGCTTGCCTCCTTCAGCCAGCAACACCTCCATCACGCGATCGGCGGCAGAGGCAGAGAGCTTGCCCGCTTCCATCATGCCGGCCAATTCGGCCAGGGCCTCGGCCGACACGCCCAACTGCGCCAACGTCGAACCCTTCTGGTTGGACGCGGCCATCATGCGCCCCATCATCAGATTGACCACGCGCCGCACGGGCCCGCCGAGCTTGACGGCAGAATCCAGCAGGTCGCCGGTGGGGGCGTCCTCGGTCAGGGCGTCGGCCTCCTTATCCGATAGCTGGTACTGCGCCAGGTAGCGACCCTTGCGGGCGATGGGCAGCTCGCCTATTTCGGCGGCGATGCGGTCGCGCCAGGCGGCCTCCACTCGCACCGGGGCCAGGTCGGGGTCGGGGAAGTAGCGATAGTCGTGGGCCTCTTCCTTGCCGCGCTGAAATTCGCAGCACTCCAGGTCGTCGCGATAGCCCCAGTTCTGCTTGCCCACCTTCTCCAGCGACCAGTCGCGCCCGCGCTCGATGATCTGGGCGCGGTGGTAGTCGATTATCCACTCGACCGTTTTTTCCAGCGAGCGGAAGGAATTGAGATTTTTTATTTCCAGTATGGGGGTGAAGTAGCCGGCCGATTCGTCGAAGATTCTCTGCCCGTCGCCCACCCAGATGGAGATGTTGGGCTCGAAGCGCATGTGGCCCATCTGCATATTGGCCTGGGAGATGCCCAGCCAGCGGACCAGCCGCCGCATGGAGCGGGAATAGCCCATGACCTCCTCGACGGAGTGGATGTCGGGCTCGGAGACGATCTCCAGCAGGGGCACGCCGGCGCGGTTGAGGTCCACGCCGGTGTGGGCCGCCAGGTCGTGGACATTCTTGCCGGCGTCCTCCTCCAGGTGGGCGCGGCGAACGCGGATGCGGCTGGTCCTGCCCCCCGGCAGGGGCACGTCCAGGTAGCCCTCGCGGGCCAGGGGCAGGTCATACTGGCTGATCTGGTAATTCTTGGGCAGGTCGGGATAGTAATAGCCCTTGCGGTCCCACTTGGTGAATTCGGGGACCTGGCAGTTAAGGGCCAGGCCGGCCTTGATGGTCATGTCCACGGCCTGGCGGTTCATGACCGGCAGGGCCCCGGGCATGCCGATGCACACCGGGCAGGTGTGGGTGTTGGGCGGGTCGCCGAAGCGGTTGAGGCAGCGGCAGAACATCTTGGTCCGGGTGTCCAGTTCGCAGTGGATCTCCAGCCCGATGACGGTGGTGAGGGTTGGGGAAGTCGGGTTTTCCGCTTCAGTAGGCGCCATTTTCTTCACTTATTGTATTTCTGTCTTTCATAACCCAGGGAAAACCTGGAGGCAAATCAGATTCACCTATTCGGAAACGTTCCATTCCTTCTTAAGCCCCGGCTGGGGCGTCTTTCTTAGCCCAGGGCGGAAGCCCTGGGAAAGATTATCGTTTCTTCGCCGTCCATTCCTTCTTAAGCCCCTACCGGGGCTGAGAAAGAAAAAGCGATTTATCCGGGATTAGCGTGCGCTCTGTCCTGATTCAGGTCTGGGATCTGGCCAAGCACTTCATAGACCCAGCAAGTTCATCCCGGCGATAATCCATCCGACAAAGCAGCCTTATCCCGGCTGGGTGTCCGCCCCTACAGGCTCCGCAGGTAGCGGTCGATTCGCTCGGCGGCGCGGCGGCCGGTCTGAATGGCCCTGGCCACCTGCGAAGGGCCAACGGCGGTGTCGCCGGCGACAAAGACGCCCGCCTGGGCGGTGGCGAAGTCGTCGGCGGCGATGCGCCCGCGGGCGTCGGCCTGCAGGCCGAATTGCTCCAGCACCACCGGGTCGGCCTTGGGTTCATAGCCTAAAGCCAGCAGGGCCATGTCGGCCTTGAGCTCGAATTCGGCGCCGGGCTTTTGGGTCATGGCCGGTCTGCCGGCCTGCTGGCGCCAAGCGACCTCGACCGCCCGCAGCCGGGTCAGGTGGCCGTTGTCGCCGCAGAAGGCCTGCGTGGCCACGCTGTAGCGCTTATGCACCGGGGCGCTCTTGCCGGCGCCGTCGGGCGATGGGGCCGGGGGCTCGGAGGCATGGCCGGCAGGGGCCGCCAGGCGGTCCTGGGGCAGGATCTCAAGCTGGTAAACTTCGCGCGCCCCGCCGGCCAGGGCGAAGTCCACGCAATCCTGGCCGGTCTCGCCCCCGCCCAGCACCACCACGGTCTTGCCGCGGGCGTCCAACTCGGCGGGCGCGGGTCCGCCCGAAGAGGCCGCCAGGTTGTGCCGCCGCAGGTAGTCCAGGGCCAGATGAACGCCCGGCAAGTTCCTGCCGGGCAGGTTCAGGTCGCGCGGCTGGGCGCTGCCGGTGGCGATGAGCACGGCGTCGAACTGCCGGCGGAGCTGGGCGGCTTCGATATCCTTCCCCAGCGTCTTGCCGCAGGCGAAGCTCACGCCCTCGGCCTGGAGTTGGGCGACGCGGCGGTCGATCAGGGCCTTGTCCAGGCGGAAGTGGGGCACGCCGTATCGCAACAGGCCGCCCGGAGCGGGGTCTTTCTCAAACACCGTCACCTGGTGGCCGGCGCGGGCCAGTTGCTGTGCCGCGGCCAGCCCGGCCGGGCCGGAGCCGATGACCGCCACTTTCCTGCCGCTGGTGCGAGAGGGCTTTTGCGGCTGGAGCGTTCCCGCGGCGAAGCCGCGTTCCACAATCTCCAACTCAAGCTGGCGGATGTTGACCGGGCGCTCGTTGGCCGACTGCTTGCAGGCGAGCCGGCAGGGGGCCGGGCAGATGGCGGCGGTGAATTCCGGGAAGTTGTTGGCCTGGTGGAGCAGTTTGCACGCCTCGTCCCAGCGATGGTGATATGCCAGGTTGACCCAGGCGGGGATGTCGCTGCCCAAGGGGCAGCCCTGTTCCTGGCAGCGCGGGTTGAGGCAGTGCATGCAGCGCGGCGAGGCCAACTGCTCGAGTTGCCGCTGGTACTCTTCGCGGCTGGAGTAGGCAAAACCCCCCAGCAGGCGGCGGTAGTCGGCCAGGAATTCCCGCTGCTCGCGGCAGAGGCCCGGCAGCAGTTTGCGGGCGAAGCGCAGGCGCTTGAGCAGCTTGAGCGTCCAGTCCGGCAGCGTCAGGTCGTACTGGCGGGTCTGGGGGCCAGAGCGGAAATGCCAGCAGTGGCGATAGCTGATGCGGTCGCCATTGGCCGGGTTGACGTTGTATTTCTCGCGGTCGCGGGCGTATTTTTCGGGGGCGGTGGAAATCTCGGCCAGGAAGAACGGGTCGGGAATGAGCATGGCCCCGGCCAGAACGGGTATCACCGCCCGCGTGGCGGCGTAGCCGGCGTCGTCGTCGTCCCGGGCGTGGATGGCCAGCACATCCTGGGCGTAGCGGCGGGCGTATTCCAGGCCGCCCCAGCGCAGGCAGTCGTACAGGCGGACGACCAGGTCGCGCTTGAGCGGCTCGTCCAGGCCCGAGGCCTGTTCGACGGTCTCGAGCGCCAGTTGGCGGAACCCCTCGACGAGCCTGCCCTTGCCGTAGCGGCGGGCGGCGAAGCGGCACTTGTCTTCCAGCACGTCGCGCCAGTCGCTGCGCACGGGCGGGCCCTGGAAGAGGTCCTGCTGGACCATCAGCTTTCGGCCCATGTTGAAGGCGTACAGGTTCTTGCGGTGGTCGGTGGCGATGGTGTCCTTGATGGCCCAGGCGATGGAGTGCTTGGAGACGGGGATCAGGCCCTTCTGGAAGGCGAATCCCAGCATCATGATGTTGGCGTAGAGCTTGCTGCCCAGGTATTTCTCGCAGATGCGCGAGATGTCGCGGGCCAGGAAGTCTTCCTGGCGGGTATTGTCGCGGACGATGGCGGCGAGGGCCTCGACGCTGAAATCCTCCAGCCCCATCAGGCCGGTGGTGGTGGCGATCTTGTCGGTGTTGATGACGGCGGCGGTGCGTTCGCGGCTGGCGATGCGCGTGCGGTTGGCGGGGTCCATGGCCCGGGCCGCCTCCAGCACGTCCACGCCGATCAAGAGGTCGGCCTTGCCGAAGGGGATGATGGCCGTCACCGGCTGGTTGGTGATGTTGTACACCACCTGGCTGTTGACGCCGCCGTTGCGGATGGCCAGGCCCTTCTTGTCCAAAAACAGCACCGAGTAGCCTTCCTTGTGCCCGGCCCGGACCAGGATGCTGGTGGCCACGCCGATGCCCATGCCGCCCACCCCGGCCAGGTAGCACCGCCACATGTCGCCGGCGGGGCGCTGCTGGGGCTCGGGGATGTCGTCCAGGCCCAGTTCGGGCAGGCGGCTGCGGGGGGGCTGCTTGCGGTGTATCACCACCTGCTCGAAGGCGTTGCAGGCGCCGATGCGCTCGCAGGCCCCGTCGTCCACGCACCAGGTGATGTCGGTGTCGATCTTGGGGCCGTAATCCGTGGCCACGTGGCGCAGGCCCGGGCAGACGGTGGCCTCGGCGCAGGCCAGGCAGAAGGTGCAGGCCTCGACGTTGACGTTCATGTGCTGCCAGGTCTTGAGGAAGCCCTGGCGGCGGGCCTGGGCGCGTTCCAGGCGGCGCCGCCGCCGGGTGCGGGTGATGCCGCATTCCTTGTCGGCGATGACGACCTTCAGGCCCGGCAGCAGGAAGGTATTCTCCAGCATCTGCCGGTAGGCCTTGCGCTGCTGTGGGTCGGCCCGCACCACCGGCACCTCATTGCCGGAGACGATGCCGCGCACCACCTCGCCGATGTCCTGGCTGGCCGTGGGGTTGCCCAGGATGTCGTACTCCAGGCCCGGGGTGGGCTGGTGGCCGGTCATGCCCGTGGTCCGGTTGTCCAGGATGATGAAGGTGATGTCCTGGCCGAGCTTTAGGGCCTGGCTGATGGCGATCTGCCCGGAATGGAAGAAGGTCGAATCCCCCATGAACACCACCTGCTTGTTGGTGATGAAGGGGTCGATGCCGCTGCCGGTGCCGCCGCCCAGCCCCATGCCGCTGTAGTTGTGCATGAGCGAGGCCGTGGGCGGGAACATCAACATGGTGTAGCAGCCGGTGTCGCCGTGGAAAACCAGGTCCACAGGCCCCTGGCCGTGGAAGCGGCGCATGTAGGACGCGTCCAGGAACTTCTTCTGGATTTCCAGGCAGACGTCGGATGAGTCGCGGTGCGGGCAGCCGGGGCAGAAGGTGGGATAGCGCAGGGGCAGGCGCCCCACGTCGGTCTGCTCGGTGGCGTCGATGGTCTC
The DNA here is from genome assembly GCA_003171235.1 of Phycisphaerales bacterium. Lineage (GTDB taxonomy): Bacteria > Planctomycetota > Phycisphaerae > SM23-33 > SM23-33 > FEN-1344. Next base: position 11,893 of record PMYM01000072.1, read on the forward strand.
GACCTCGCGGTCCCAGGCGGAACTAAGTGGCACGAGCATCTTGCCCGTGTCTGCTGGTCCGGCCGTGTCGCGGGCATCCCGCTCGCGCGCCGCGGGCGAGACGCCTGTGCTACCAATTTGGGCCTGCTGGCCATGCACCAGTTTGAGCAGCGGGACCAGGCGGGAAATCAGGATCGAAGGGTGCAGGCCGCGCTGGGCCGGTATACCCTTGAGGCCGTTGGGGAACTGCTTGCCCCACAGCTCCGCCTGCCCGGCCGGCTGGCCGGACTGGCGGTCCTTGAGTATGATCTCGTTGACTTGCTCCTCGATGAACGCCCGCCGTTCCTCGACCACGATGATCTGGCGGCACTGGCCGGCCAACTGGCGCACCAGCGACGGGTCCACCGGATAGGTCATGCCCAGCTTGAGGATGGGGTATTGCCCCAGCACCCCCAGTTCAAACATCGCCTGCACCAGGTAGCCGTGGGCCAGGCCGCTGGTGATGAATCCCAGCGGGCGAGGATCCTTGGCGGGGTAATCGATGCGGTTGAGCCCCAGCCGCGCGGCGGCGGCCATGGCCCGCTCGAAGCGGGCAGGAAACGACTCTTCCTGCCAGACCGTTCGGGGCGGCAGCAGCACCCGCTTGTCCAGGTTCTGCAGGGCCGTCTCCAGCGACAGCTTCTGCCGGGTGTTGAAGGCGGGGTACTGGTTGGGCTTGCACAGGACCGACCCGCCGCCATCGGCCAGGTTGGTCGTCAGCACCATGCCCATGTACAGTTCGGCCGCAGCGGAGATCTTGAAGCACAGGTCGACGTAGTCCTTGATCTCCTGTGGGTTGGCCGGCTCGATGACCGGGATGAACAGGTGCTTGGAGATGAAGCGGCTATCGGCGGGCACCTGGGTGGAGTCGCACCAGGGGTCGTCGCCGTAAATGACGATGGCGCCGCCCTGGGGGTGTGCCCCGGAAAGGTTGGCCAGGGCCAGGCCGTCGGCCGCCACGTGCACGCCCACGGACTTCATGGCGATGATGCCGCGGCAGGCGGCCATCTGCGAGCCGTTGAGCATGGCGGCGGCCAGGGCCTCGTTGTTGGACATCACCGCCCGGATGCCCTTCTCGTTAAGCAGATCGCGCAACAGAGTCATGCTGTCGAAAAACCCGGCGATGGGCGAGCCGGGGTAGCCCGACAGCAGGTGCACGCCGCCCTCGGCCTCCAGGGCGCCCTTGAGCAGCAACTCAGACCCGGTGAAGACCTCCTGGCCTTCGCCGGTCAGAAATCGCGGGTCAACTTTCATACACCAACGATTGTACGGCAATGCCCGGCGGGGCGGAAAGGGCAAGCTCTAAATCTAGGCGGTAAACTGCCGACACCCCCTAGCCAGGAGTCGGTAGCCAGTAGCCGGTGGCCAGGAGCCAGGAGCCAGTTCAGGGAAGGTAAAGCTGAAAGCTAAAAGCTGAAAGCTGAAACTCGGAAGGGGAGGTTCCCAATTTCTATTTCCGTTTTCAGCTTTTAGCTTTTTGAACTCCTGGCTACTGGCTACCTCTGCCTTCCTTTGGGCTGCCTGCGTTGCGATAATGGCGGCATGAAGACAGTTTCCTTGCTGTACGGCAAGACCGGGGCACAACTGACCCTGCCCGACCGGACGGTGGTGCTTGCGGGCTCTCATCCGCCGGCCCTGGCCAACGCCCATCAGGCCGTGCTGGCCGCCCTGGCCAAGCCCATCGCTTCCGAGCCCCTGGCGGCCCTCGTGGCCCGTAAGCGGCCGCGGACCGTCGCCATCACCATCTCCGACATCACCCGCCCGGTGCCCAACCGCCAGTTCCTGCCGGCCATTCTCCAGACTTTGAATGCCGCCGGCGTTTCCGACGCCCAGGTGGTGGTCATCATCGGCACAGGGCTCCACCGGCCAAGCACGGCCGAAGAACGCCGCATCCTTTTGGGGGATGACCTGCTGGAGCGGCTGGAGACAATCGACCACGCCGCCGATCGGCCCGAGACGCTGGTGAAGGTCTGCGACGACCCGCCGGTGAGCCTCAACCGCCGCTTTGCCCAGGCCGACTTCCGCATTGTCACCGGCTACATCGAGCCGCACTTCATGGCCGGTTTCTCCGGCGGGCGCAAAGGCGTCTGCCCGGCCCTGGTGGACCTGGCGACGGTGCAGCGTTTCCACGGCTACGCCACACTGGCCGACCCCCGGGCCGACAACGGCGTGCTGGAGGGCAACCCATGCCACCAGATCGCCCTGGCCGTGGCCAAGGCGGTGGGGGTGGACTTCCTCTTCAACGTGGCCATCACGGCCGACCGGCAGATCGCCGGCATCTACTGCGGCGAGCTGGAGCAGGCCCACCTGGCCGGGTGCCGCGACGTGGCCGGCTGGACGACCGCCGCCATCGACGGCCCGTTCGACCTGGTGGTCACCAACGGCGGGGGCTTTCCCCTCGACCAGACCTTCTACCAGACCTCCAAGGGCATGTGCACCGCCATGCCCGCCCTGGGGCCGGGGAGCACGCTGCTGGTGCTGTCGCACTGTGGCGAGGGGTTAGGTTCAGCCGCCTTCGCCAAGTTGCTGCTGGATTACGACAACGACTGGCGGCGATTCCTGGCCGACATCGCCGCCAGCGGCGTCACCTTGCTTGACCAGTGGGAACTGCAGATGCAGGCGCGGGTGCTGGAGCGGATCGGCCTGGAGAAGCTACTTTTTGCCAGCGACGGCATTCCCCTGGATACCCAGCGGCACATCGCCGTGACTCCCTGCGACGGCCCCGGCCCGGCCGTCGCCCGCGCCCAACGGGCCATCGACCAGTACCTCTCGCAACACCCCAACGCAACCGTTGCGACCATCCCCGACGGGCCGTACACAATGCTGCAAGCGAAGAAGGCTTAACGCAGGGAAGCAGGAAAAAGAAAGGATTTCAACGCAGAGGACGCAGAGGATCGCTGAGTTAAAGACAGAAGAAAGAAGAGGAACCTAAACGGTTCTTCTTAACGCCTTTCTTTATTCCGTCTTCGCATTGCTTTGTTTCTTTTGACTCTGCGCCCCTCTGCGTCCTCTGCGTTGAAATCTTCTTCTTTGCTTCTTCTTTTACGCTTTCACCCCGTAGACGGCGATGCCGAGCTGGTCGGCCAGGGCCAGGGTCTTTGGCTTATCGAGGATGATGACGGCGCCGGCCTGGAGAACCAGGCAGGCGGCCCGGGCGGCCTTTAGGGCCTGAAGGGTTTCGGGGCCGACGCAGGGCACGTCGAAGCGCACGTCCTGGCGGGGGCGGGCGACCTTAACAAGCGTCCAGCCGCCGGAGCGGCAAAGTTCGCCCGCCCGGCGAATCATGCGGTCGGTGCCCTCGATGGCCTCCACGGCGATGATGTCCCGTTCCTTGACGGCGATGGACTGGCCGATGTCCAGCTCGGCTGAGCTGCGGGCGATGCGAAAGCCAAACTCGATGTCGGCCTCCAGGCCGCGCGGCAGGGGAGTGGCGGTCATCAGGCCCTCGTCGGCCAGGTGCTCGGCGCAGTATTGGATGCTGGACATGAGCTGTATCCCTTCGCGCCCCAACTCGTCGGCCAGGGCAGTCAGCACGGTGTTGTCGCGCTTGTCGTAGCGCAGGCGATGGTACCACAGGCGGATGGCCCGCAGGTCGGGCAGGTACCGCACCAGTCGCCAGGGGGTGTAGATCTCGGCCTTTCGCACCCCGCCGGCCAGTATGGCCTGCGAAGCCCCCCAGCCGCGAAGCAGGCGAATCCACCGGCCCGGACGCACCACGCCCGCCCAGGCGAACTTTTCGGCCAGTTCGCGCAGGGCCGGGTCGGCCTGGCCGCGCAGACCCACCACGACCAGCCGCCGCCCGGCAGACCGCGCCCCGCGGGCGATCAGCAAAGGCAGCGCGCCGTTGCCGGCAATGAGCCCTAGAGGTTGTTGTTCATTTGCCAAAGTTGAATCTGCCAGGAACGGAAAGTCCTAAGTGCCGTCAAAGCTGAAAGCTGAAAGCTGAAATCGGAGACGTATTCGGTTTTTCTTTCAGCTTTCAGCTTTCAGCTTTTAGCTTTCAGCTTTTCCCTAAGCTCCGCCACCTCCTCCTGAAGCTTCTTGAGTTGCCGTCGCATCTCCGGCAGTTGGGGCAGGATGGCCAGGGCGCGCATGGCCTGGTTCAGGGGAATGGCCGGGGCGCCGCCCACCTCCTGCCCGGCGGGCACGTCGCTCATGACGCCGCTCTTGGCCGCCACCTTGGCCGCCTTGCCCACGTGAATGTGGTTGGACACGCCGCTTTGGGCCCCGAAGGCCACGTAGTCGCCCACACTCACCGAGCCGGCGATGCCCGCCTGGGCCGAAAACAGGCAACCCTTGCCCACCGTGCTGCCGTGGCCGATGACCACGCCGTTGGAGAACTTGGTGCCGGGCCCGATCACGGTGGGCCCCATGGTCGCCCGGTCCACGCAGCAGCAGGCGCCCATCTCCACGTCGTCGCCGATCTCCACCCATCCGACGGGGGGAATCTTCTCGTGCTTGCCGCCGTGGGTGGAGTAGCCAAAGCCGTCCTGGCCGATGACGCACCCGCCGTGCAGGATGACGCGATTGCCCAGGCGGCTGTCGTCGTAGATGACCACGTTGGGATACAGGATGCAGTCCTCCCCGACGCGGCTGTCGGGGCCGATGAACACGCCGGGATAGATGACCGTCCCCGGGCCGATGTCGCAGCCGGCGCAGATGGTGACGCCCTGCGCGATGCTGACATTGAGGTTCAGGCGGGCCGAGGGGTCGATGCGGGCGGCGGGGTCGATGCCGCTGAAGGGATGCTTGCGGAAGCCGTACAGCAGCACCATGGCCTGGCGGTAGGCGAAGTAGGGGTCCTGGCAGCGGATGAGGCTCTCTCCGGGGCCATGGTAGTCCTGACCGACGATGACGGCGGCGGCCTTGCTGGCGGCCATGAAGCTGCGGTAGCGGGGGTTGGCCAGGAAGGCGACCTGGTCGGGTTGGGCGTCGGCCAGGCGATGGGCCCCGCGCACGACACGGGCGCCGTCGCCGGTAAGCTGCCCGCCCAGTTCCCTGGCCAGTTGTTCCAGCGTAATCTCGCGAATCGGCTTGGTCATGCAGGCAAGGTAATCGCCTCGACTGTGCGCGTCAAGGCGTGGAACGAGTAGCCGGAAGTTAGGAGCCAGTAGCCAGAAGAGCTCAAAAAACTAAAAGCTGAAAACTGAAAGCTGAAATAGGAATTGGGAAACTCCCTTTCCGTATTTCAGGCTTAGAGTCCCTAACAAGATGCCGCGTGAGCCGCGTTGCGGCCAAAACCGTCCAGATGCAAGGAAGGCCGAC